>NZ_JAAHGB010000074.1:0-27426 GCF_010672695.1 Okeania sp. SIO1H4 | reverse complement strand
GGTAAATACTTGGGCAGACATCATTAACCGGGCTAACTTAGGAATGGAAGTAATGCACGAGCGTAATGCTCACAACTTCCCTCTAGATTTGGCTGCTGTAGAAGCTCCTTCTATCAATGGTTAATTTCTAGTTGATTGATTGAATTTTAAATTACTCAAAAAAACCCTCCAAAGGGAGGGTTTTTTTTATTTCTTTTGTGATACAACTTGAAGTACCGAATGTGGGTTATACCAAATTAATAAATATTTGCTACAAATAGCTAGGATATTTCTTAGGAGTCAACCCACCCCTAACCCCTCCCAGGAGGGTAACTCAGTCGGACTGAGTCAGAATCAATAGCTTCAATACCATTTTTCAGGTCGTAAATCATTCTTTTTGTCAAAGGACATATCATGCATTTGTCTTTTTATTCCTCTTACTATTCGTAACATTATTTTTTCACGCTTGGTATTAGATAAAATGAAAATTACTAATACAATTACAAAGCCAATATTTGTTAGTTGGGCAGCTCTGGCATTAATATTTGGGTCTTTCACTAAAGAACTAAATACACAAAATGTAACATCAGCTCCAGGAGGTAGCACAGGTTGGGAGCCTGTTTCTACTACAAATTAGTCAAATTGTGCAGCTAAAGCAGTACAGAAAATGAGCAGTTTAGTAGCAACAGGACTAATCAAAACTGTTACTGGTTCTTCTTCACGGTATGCAAGAGGGAATGCTGTTTTTAATATTGTCTGTCATAAGAATGGTAAGTATGTTAGGGTTGATATTATATGTTTTATTACTTGTCTGAATGATACTTATGACATTCGTTCCCAGATAGATAAAATGATGAAATGGTAAATTCAACCTTCATCTAAATTATTCAAAAAATCAAATTTTTTTAGAATTTAGTTTTTCCAAGGCTTCAAGTATTCTTGCTTTTAAATAACATATAAATAAGACTTAAACAAAAACACTATATGTAGTTAGTAATAAATTAAAACTATAACGTCTTATATATGTAGTGTCTAGAACTCAAAAATGGTTAAATCATGTGTACATAGGTTTTCATGTGGGTAGACCAAAGTAGCAACGTTCCATGGAATGTCCCTACTGGATTTTAGCTGTTATACCAATTTGATCAATGTTTGCTACAAATAGCTAGGGGATTTTTTCGGAGTCAGTGGTAGGGGCAAAAGGCCGTTTGCCCGTACAGGTAGGGGAGCTTTTGGTAAGGCAATGTATAGAATGAATAGCTTCGATGCCATTTCTTAGTTTATAACTTATCTTATTAGTCAAAGGGACATCTTATCGCCCTTATTATTTGTAACATTCTTTTTTCAAATTGGTATTACTTGAGGTCATCTTTGAGTTCTAGACACTACATATCTATAACGTTATAGTTTTTCAACATAGAAATCTATGAAGAAACCAGGTTTTCGGGTTCTCCTACTGAAGTCCTGATTCAGTTTATGATAAAAAATAAAATATTAAATATATAGGCTGAATTTTTATGGAATCTGCTGTCAATATTCCCACTGAAGTAAAGACACCAGAAAAATTGCCAGTGATAGAAACTAATAATTTAGGTAAATTTTACCGCACTGGTTTTTGGATGAATCAAAAAATAGAATCTCTTAAAAACTGTACTTTGACAGTTTATCAAGGAGAAACTTTTGGACTTTTGGGACAAAATGGTGCAGGAAAAACTACCCTACTTAAAACTTTATTAGGAATTGTATGCCCTACATCTGGATCGGGAGTTTTATTAGGGCAGCCAATAGGCGATCGAGTAATTAAAGAAAAAATTGGTTACTTGCCAGAAAATCCCTACTTTTATGAATATTTAACTGGATGGGAATTTCTAGAATTTGTAGCAGGATTATTTCAAATACCAACATCAATACAAAGACAAAGAATTCCAGAATTACTTGACCTAGTGGGATTGTCTAAATCAACAGCTATTAGAAAGCAACTACGTCAATATTCTAAAGGAATGTTGCAAAGAGTTGGTATGGCGCAAACTTTGATTAATGACCCTGAGTTAGTATTTTTAGATGAACCTATGTCAGGTTTAGATCCAATGGGACGTTATCAAATCAGAGAAATTATTATCTCGCTCAAAAAACAAGGGAAGACTATTTTTTTTAATAGTCATGTTTTGTCTGATGTGGAGAAAATATGTGATCGCATTGCTATTCTTGCACAAGGAGAATTAATTTGTATTGGTACTTTAGATGAAGTATTAGGAACTAATGAAAGTTATTATGTTAAGGGTAAAAGTGGTAATCTTAAGATTCTTAAACAATGGATACCAGATTTAGAATTTGAGCATAATTTTTGGCAAGGTCATTTGCGGGGAGACCCTAAAGAATTTTTAGTTAGTTTGGGATTAATGAAAGCTACACTGATGAAAATGAATATAGAAAGGCTTAGTCTAGAAGAGTATTTTATGCAGCAATTACGAGAAAAGGGAATTTTTTCTAGTAGAGAATAGGGTAATATGATGTGTCCCTCCGAGGGAGCTACGCTATAGGTTAAATACTTATAAATAACTTAGTGAGGAATGAGGAGCCGCCGGATCGGTGACGTACAGGAGTCAGGAATTAGAAGAGTAGAAAGGAGATCAAGTAAACATGATTCAAATATTTCTTCGGTACTGTCAATTCTTAAATGTTATTTATAGCTGATTATCTGATAGCCTAGCTCCCCCGGAGAGGCACATCATATTAAGTATGCAGCCCTATTTTTAATATTATTGTTAATGCTTTGTATTGTTGGTAATAATTATGTTTTTCATAACCAATTGAAAATTATAAAGTTGTCATAAAACCTATGATTTATAATTATTGAAGTTGGAATAATTCGCTTATACTTATAGAGCCGGTGATTATTTTTAAGTGTTTCATCAACAACTATTGATACTAAATTTAGTATGAATTTGGAACCTATATAATTTTACATAAAACTGTTCTATTCTCTATAAAAATAGTTTCGTAATATTCTTTTATCTTCATTGCTATATAAATATAAAATTAATTAATCAAAACTTTTTTGATTAAATTTTTATTGTCTTTTTTCATTCTTCTAGCAATAGTAACTTCTAAAAAAATTTGCCAGGCTTTCAGAGAAAAAAATGCTGGTAATAATATATTGATAGCTGTTAATAATTGTTTTTGTTTGAAAGCAACTATACCCCAATGTAAATTTATGTATTGCCGTATATCTTCAAGTTCTGGAATTAGATTATAATACTTTTTATGAACTTTAGTATATATTTTTTCTTTTATTAAAATATTAGTATTACAACGTTTTTTCAAAGGAATTTTCCTGTCATATCCTCCTATCCAAATAGTACGATAAACTAAACATTGGTTGAGAAAAATAGCATCACCAAACTCAGTAATTCTAATCCAAGAATCAATATCATCGCAACTCCTTAAATTAGTATCCCATCCTCCAGATTCTAAAAAAGCATCCCGACGAAAAGCAACTTGAATAGGAGTACCAAATGGCAATGATTCTAGTAACATCCCATAGTGAATATCTTCTTGGGAAATATAAAATGCTGTTCCAGGTCCTCTTTTATAAGTACGACTAATTTCTACCTGATGACAATCAACTTGTGCTGCCTGACAAGAAAGAATCACTGCTTGAGAATGAAGAATAATTGCTTTAGTCATTTCCTCTATACAATTAGCTGCCATATAATCATCATCATCTAAAGGTTTTATCCAATCTCCCTGAGCATTTTGCACCCCTAAATTCATTGTTGCTGCATGACCTTGGTTAGAAGAAGTACAATAGTAAATTACACGATCTCCTAAGCTATTGACATATTTTTTTGTACCATCTATTGAACAGTCATCAACTACTATTATTTCACATTCAACCGTTTGTTCTAATGCCGAATTAATTGCCCGTTTTAATAAATCTAAGCGATTATAAGTTGTAATTACGATACTAAATTTCATTAGCAACTTTTCCTCTACAATTGCATTAATAATATCAGAAGATAAACTGTCATTTATATTAAAATCATAGTTGCAAATTTTACAGTTTTTATTTACATTATAGCGAAAAAAACTACTGCTACACCAATTTTCCCTCTACAATTGCATTAATAATATCAGAAGATAAACTGTCATTTATATTAAAATCATAGTTGCAAATTTTACAATTTTTATTTACATTATAGCGAAAAAAAACTATTGCTACACCAATGAATTTACCTATATAAAGATATGCTGTTTGTAATTTATCTACTGTTAATTATAACTGAATTAGTAATATTGCTTCCTCTGCTTGTAATTATCTTCAGTCTAACTACGTTCCTGTAGATAATTACAATATATTTTTATCTCTGCTGAATTCAATAAAGTTTGTAGTAAGTTTTCAAATAATTATGCTTTTACAGAATTGTAAAGTATTAAATTTAAAATGACGGTTATAGTTATATTTGAATATTGAAAGATTATTTTCATCCCATTCTCATAGTTTCAATATCAAAGATATATATCTAGAAGTTATTTTTGATTGTTCATCAGTCATCCGTTAATATTTTAAACAGGTTCGTTGAAGACCCTCACGCCTCTGGTTAAAAAACTTATAGTATATATTGATGGCAGGTTGCTCATTCCCATCACACATTTGTTAAGACAGTTCCTCCACAGGAGGCTAACTATTCACTTTTGACGGATTAAAATTACTCTTGTACAAACAACTTAACGTATGTCAACTGCCCCTGATAATTAGTTAGTTTTCCGTAGAAAATAAGATTGCTAGTTTTAAAATCTAGCTTACTTAAATCTACATCTACTAATATCTCAACATTATAAATATCTAAGTTTGATATTGCAATCTTAGTTGATAATTATGTTATAAAATTGTATCAAATAGTTTAGTCGTCAAAATTTATGATTGATAAATCATAATTAACAGTGTTTTTATGAAATTTTAGATATTACTGAACCTATGCCACTAATAAAATGCGATTAACCCAAATATGTACAGTGACGATATGGCTAACCCCACGCTCCGCGAACCCTAAAAAAGCATCACGGGCAAGCAGAAATACGTTCCCATCGTACAACTAGACGACGATATTTAAGTTGATACCACCCACGCGCAACGCTCTTGTTGAAAACTAGGTACAGAAATTTTGATCGGTCGTCCACGTTTCTTTTTGCCTTTCCAAAGTCCCTTAGGAAGTTGAGGTCTAATCCCTCTTACTAGATTAAATATTTTTTGATAAACAGTAGTCAATTCAGACATGGTATCTTTAACGAAGTCAGAAGTTATTTTTGTAATGGGGATTTTGAGCAACCCTACAAAAATATTTCGCCTTAAAAGGCGGGGTTTTAGACCAATTATTTTGATAAAAGTGTGATACTTTTTATACATTTAATGATACCCCTATCATGTTGGTTTTTCTGGCCTGATAGGGAGATTTAGACAAAGTCTAGCTATTGTAGGTGATTGAGATAAAACATATATATATATACATAGACTTCGCTACAGTTTGAGGAATAGGAAATAAAGACTGTCTATCAGGGCTTACAAAAAAACACTTATAATATAGAACTTAAAAACTAGAGTGCTCCACTATATATGGAGTTTATAACTGAAAAATTTGTAAATCCTATCTATAAGTGTATATTTTTTTATATCGTTAAATGATTGTAAAAGATAGTTAAGAATTAACTGTTTTTGCTAGTGCAAGCGAGTATGATAAAGTATAAAGCCAAACTAAAGTTAACAAAAATTAGTAAGCTCTTGGATGAAATTAACACCCAGGGGTAAAGAAGCGAATAAGTTAAACTATCGAAGGATTTACAGCAGCAAGAAAAAAAGTTATTGTCAAAAACATTATTGTCACAAAATGTATTGATATTCATAACTTGTGACTTAATTTAAAAAGTAATTTTAACTTTAAATTGAGGAGAAAAAATTAATGGCGATCGCTACAATTAATCCAGCAACAGGAGAAACACTAAAAACTTTTGAACCAATCACAGATGCAGAGATTGAAACAAAACTAGAATTAGCAATCACAACTTTTGGTCAATATCGTCAAATTTCCATGACTCAACGTGGGGAATGGCTATTAGCAGCAGCCGATATTTTAGAGAAAAATGCTGAAAAATTTGCCAAAATAATGACCCTAGAAATGGGTAAAACTCTGAGTGGAGCTATCGCTGAAGCTAAAAAATGTGCCCTAGTCTGTCGCTACTATGCAGAAAATGCAGCAAAATTTCTCGCTGACGTACCAGCACAAACTGACGCAAGTAAATCTTTTGTCCGTTATCAACCATTAGGCCCAGTGCTAGCTGTTATGCCTTGGAATTTTCCCTTTTGGCAAGTTTTCAGATTTGCAGCACCAGCTTTAATGGCAGGAAATGTAGGTTTATTAAAACACGCCTCTAATGTTCCCCAATGTGCCTTGGCCATTGAAGAAATATTTAAAGAAGCAGGTTTCCCAGAAGGAGCATTTCAAACCCTATTGATAGGTTCCAATAAAGTAGCAGGCATCATGGCAGATGACCGAGTAAAAGCAGGAACTTTAACTGGAAGTGAACCAGCAGGAATGGCTTTAGCAGCAATAGCAGGTCAATCAATCAAAAAAACTGTTTTGGAATTGGGAGGTAGCGATCCATTTATAGTATTAGAAAGTGCTAATTTAGAACAAGCTGTGTCTACTGCTGTTACAGCTCGGATGTTGAATAATGGCCAATCTTGTATTGCAGCCAAACGCTTCATATTAGCAGAAACTATTGCTGAAGAATTTCAACAGCGTCTAGTAGAAAAATTTGAGGCTTTGAAGGTAGGAGACCCTATGTTGCCAGATACTGATATTGGTCCTTTGGCAACTCCATCTATTCTTCAAGAGTTAAATGCTCAAGTAGAAACTTCTGTTGAGAAAGGAGCAAAAGTTCTAACAGGAGGTCATCTTTTATCTGACAGTCCCGGAAATTTTTACCCTCCTACTATTTTGGCGGAGATTCCAGTAGATTCCCCTGCTTATAAAGAGGAGTTTTTTGGTCCTGTTGCCTTGATATTTCGGGTTACTAATATTGATGAAGCAATAGAACTGGCCAATAACTCTCCTTTCGGATTAGGTGCAAGTGCATGGACTACAGATACAGCCCAGACAGATAGGTTAATATCAGAACTAGAAGCAGGTGCAGTTTTTATCAATGGTTTAGTCAAGTCTGACCCACGTCTGCCTTTTGGTGGGATTAAACGTTCTGGCTATGGTCGAGAACTGAGCAAAGAAGGAATTCTAGAATTTGTCAATATTAAGACAGTTTGGGTTAAATAATTAAGTATTTGGCGATAAGATAAATAAAGTTAATCTTGTCTACCTACTTAATAGCTGTTAGGAGTTATAGCAATTACTTAAAATATTGTCATACTTAGATTTGATATTTATCAATCCTAGAAGTTGAATTGAGTGCTTAGTATGTAATAATTCTGATTATTTTCAGAGTGATTTTTACACCCCAATCAAATATAGTGTTGCTTTTAAAAGTGGGTATAATACCAAATCCGGTTTTGAAAAGCTCCTTTTAAAACATTGACTAAATCTTTAATTAGAGCAAGGATTTAGGCTATAAAAATAAGAGATGTATGAAAACCGGATTTGGTATTAGATGTGATATCAAATCCGTTTGTACAGTTATCGAAAAACTTTCTTCTATATGTGAAGTAGTAGGGATGCTCCATAGAAAGTCCCTACATATTCCCACTATGGAATCCTAACTTCTAACCCCTAACTCTTAACTCTTGACTTCTAAGTTATCAAATAACTAATTATCCGGATTTGATGTGAGGTATTATAGGATGTTTAGCAAGTATAGTTTTTGTATCTAAAATAATTCCGAATCTACCTTTAACGCTTTCCCTATTTCAGGAGGATTAACTGGAGATTAGACAACTTTACCCACTAACAACTTTGAAAGCATCATCTTAGATTAAATCTAACAATAGGCAAGAAAAATAATTTTTATATCTACTACTCAGGTATATTTTTTACTGCCTGTGAGCTGCTTTAACCAAATGTTAAATTGATTTCGCACAGATACTTAATTACCTGGGAAAAAAAGTTAAATAGAGGTTTAATTTATCTTGATTCCGGAAAAGAAAAAAAATAATCATTTATAGAATTTGTGTTTTAAAATTAAGCATTATATTTCAGCCTGTAATTTTAGATAAATAGTCGAAATTACTTTTCGTTGTACCCGTAAATTTATCTGAATTTAAAGTTAAAACTTTCGATTTAGTTTTCTACCACCTTTGATCAAAGGAGAAAAATAGAGATGAACACTGCAGAATTATTGGTAAAATGCCTCGAAAATGAAGGAGTCAAATATGTATTTGGACTCCCTGGAGAAGAGAATCTGAATATCTTGGAAGCTCTCAAAGATTCTCCAATTCAATTTATAACTACCCGACATGAACAAGGTGCCGCTTTTATGGCAGATGTCTATGGTCGTTTAACAGGAAAAGCAGGAGTTTGTTTATCAACATTAGGCCCTGGAGCGACTAATTTAATGACAGGTGTTGCTGATGCTAATTTAGATGGCGCACCTTTAGTAGCAATTACAGGTCAAGTTGGTACAGATAGAATGCACATTGAATCTCACCAATATTTAGATTTAGTGGCAATGTTTGAGCCAGTAACTAAATGGAATGCTCAAATTGTTCGTCCTAGTAATACACCAGAAATTGTCCGCAAAGCATTTAAAGTAGCTCAACAAGAAAAGCCTGGCGCAGTACATATTGATTTACCTGAAAATATTGCGGCAATGTCTGTAGAAGGGGAACCTTTGAATCGTGATAAGCAAGAAAAATCTTATTCTGCTTATCAAAGTATGACTGCAGCAGCAGTAGCAATTTCTAAAGCAAAAAACCCTGTAATTTTAGTGGGAAATGGAGCGATTCGGGCTAATGCAAGTGAAGCTTTAACAGAGTTTGCAACACAATTAAATATTCCTGTTGCTAATACTTTTATGGGTAAAGGTGTGATGCCTTATACTCTTCCTCTGTCTTTATGGACTACAGGATTACAACAACGGGATTATATTACTTGTGCTTTTGATGAAACAGATTTGGTTATTGCAGTTGGTTATGATTTGATTGAATATTCACCAAAAAAATGGAATCCTCAAGGTGAAATTCCGATTATTCATATTGGAGCAAAATATGCGGAGATTGATAGTAGTTATATTCCGATAGCTGAAATAGTTGGAGATATTTCAGATTCTTTGAATGAAATTTTACGACGTTCTGAGCGAATGAATCAAGTAAGTCCGACTGTATCAGAAATTAGAACAAATCTTCGCTCTGAATATGAGGGATATAGTAAAGATAATGACTTTCCAATTAAGCCTCAAAAACTAATTTATGATTTACGTCAAGTAATGGGCCCAGAAGATATTGTTATTTCTGATGTTGGTGCTCATAAAATGTGGATTGCTAGACATTATCATTGTGACCGTCCTAATACTTGTTTGATTTCTAATGGATTTGCTGCAATGGGTATTGCTATTCCTGGAGCGATCGCTGCTAAATTAGTCCATCCTGACCGTAAGGTAATAGCTGCAACAGGGGATGGTGGGTTTATGATGAATTGTCAAGAGTTGGAAACTGCTTTACGAGTGGGTACTGCTTTTGTAACTTTAATTTTTAATGATGGTGGTTATGGTTTGATTGAATGGAAGCAGGAAGACCATTTCGGTAAGTCATCTTTTATTAAGTTTGGCAATCCAGATTTTGTTAAGTTTGCTGAAAGTTTTGGTTTGAAAGGTTATCGAGTTGAGTCTGCTACTGATTTAATTCCTACTCTGAAAGAGGCTCTTGCTCAAGATGTTCCCGCTGTAATTGATTGTCCTGTTGATTATCGAGAAAATGCTCGTTTTACTCAAAAATCAGGTGGTTTAAGTTGTTCTATTTAGCTAGTAGTAGTTCGTAGTAGGTTTGAGTAGGAGATTTTTCAGCAATTTATGATTGGTTATTGCTTGGTTGCTGAAAAATAATCCAGAGTAGGAAAGTTTCTGTATTTTCAGGAGTTCAGTAGGGTGGGAAATACAAATTTTTCAGCCACCAATGAGAAAATAACTAGGGAAAACTTACGATGAAATACGAAAATTTTTTCTATAGTTTAGCTATCAGAGAATGTTTAAAGAGTTCGAGCCACTATAATTTTTAATTTAGCGGTGAGATGAATTTCAACCAGTAAATTAATTGCACAATTATGAAACAAGTTTTGTGTTAGGATTAAATGGTATTTAGAAATAAGTTGAATCACCAAATTGATTACTTTAACTTACCAGTACAAGCTGAACCAACTCAGCATCAATAGGCAGAAATTAATCACATTCTTGATGTCTGTAAAAGTGTATATAACTATGCTTTAAGAGGGCATAAAGATTGGTTAAGTTCAAGGAAGTCACCAATCAATATTTGTTCGATTATTTCTGAATATATTATCCCTGGTGATACCCCTTACCCTAATTACAATTATCAGGCAAAAAATCTAACAACAGCCAAGAAAACTAATCCTAAGTTAAAATCAGTTAATGCTCAAGTTTTACAACAAACTTTAAAACAATTAGACAGGGCATTTTCTGAAATGAAATCTCTGGGTAAAGGCTTTCCTAGATTTAAGAAAAGGATGAGAAGCTTTGTTTTTCCTGCCATGCTGAAAAATTATCTAGGTTGCGGTAGATTCAAGTTGCCTCAACTGGGGTGGATTAAAATTAGGCAAAGTAGACCATATCCAGAAGTTATGGTAGCTAAACAAGCTAGGATAGTAAAAAAAGCTACGGGTTATTATTTGATGGTTAGTTTTACTTCATCAAAGTCAGTGCCAGATAATTTAGTAGGGAAAACATCATTAGGTATAGATGCAGGGATAGAAAGTTTTGTCGCTACTTCTACAGGAAAATTAATCAAGGCCCCTAAGTTTTTATCAGGTCAACTACGCAAGCTTAAATTGGCGAGCGACCCCGCGCCGCCTCCAGGCGCAAGGGAACGCGCGAGCTTGCTGCAAAGAAGGTTAAAACATAAAAATAAAGGGTCGAGTAATTGGTCAAAACTCCAGAATAGAATAGCTAGATTGGATGAGAAAATCTCTAATACAAGACGTGATTGGCATTTCAACATAGCTCATCAACTTTGTGATTTAGCAGACAATATTTTTGTCGAATATGTTAACTTTAATTCCTGGTCTAAAGGCATTGTCAGGAAACAATCTTTAGATAGTGGTATAGGTCAGTTTATTAACGAAATCTTACCTTATGTTTGTTGGAAACGAGGTAAGTATTATGCCAAAGTTGATAAGAATTATACATCTCAAGAATATCCTTTATGTGGGCATAGACAGAAAAAGAAACTCTCTGATAGAAAGCATAATTGTAGCAACTGTAGTTATCAAATAAATCGTGATGTAGCTGCTGCAAAAATAATCAGAAATAGAGGATTAATAGCCGTGGGGCACACGGCAAAAGAAAAGCGCACCGCCTGCGCTGAGGTTCCCTCAGCGTAAAGACGGAGCAAGAAAGCTTGTGGAGATGGTCTGACGGGGGTACAACTCAACTTGTTTGATTTGTTATCTAGCTAAGAATCTGTGATACAAGAATCTTCTGTTATAATCTCCGATTTAACGGGCGAGTGTCAATATAAAACTCTGGTATTTGACTTTGACAGAGAAAAATTATGGTAATTAAATTAAGGTGTGATTAGAAAGAAAGTTTTTGGTTACAAAAAATAGCTTATTTTCAGATTAGTTTGATTTTTTTGAGCATCATATTTGAGTAAATATTCACATTGGTAGAGAAATTTTCTACCCCTCTGTGAGTAACTTCAGTTGAAGTGACAGAGGGAAAAAAATTTGCTTACCAAAAATATCCTCTTTCCAGATTAGTTTGATTTTTTTGAGCATCATATTTGAGTAAATATTCGTGAGCGATCGCCTCTAAGTTACGGAGATTTTCTACTTCTGATTTACAAATCTCAGTATCGGTAGATAAAAGAATAACTTGATGACTAGCAGAAGGGAAATAACGTTCTACTAAATTCTGACGGTGGGATGAATCTAATCTACCCAAAGGTGTATCAATAGCGACGGGTAAATGTCTACCAGAAACCTTTGCCAAACCCCACAAAAACGAAATTGCCAAAAGCTGTTTTTCTCCAGCAGAAATGCGATTTTTAGGAACAACTTGCCCTTGATTATCGTAGAGAGAAAGAGCAAAATTATTATTATCAATAGCCACGCGATGCACCAAGTCTGATTTATGCAAAAGATAGCGGAAACATTCAGTAACTTCCATCTCTAGTTTATTCAACTTTTTCAGGGTTAACTTCTCCTTAAATAGCTGCAAAGTTTTCTTCACTTTACCAGAAGATTCAATGATATTTTGAATATTGTGACGTTCGATAGTTTCATCAGTATAGCTAAATAATTCCTTCTTAGTTTTAGTAATAGCATCCTCCAATTTTTTACGCTCGCGTTTACTATTTTCACAAGCAATCTGTATCCTAGCTAACTCAGTTTGTGCCTCCTGTAAAGCAGCTTCCAAAATTTTATAAGCTTCCGGAGATGCTGCACTTACTAGCTGCTTTTCTAGAACATTAATTTCCACTTCTAAATCCTTGAGACTGGTTAAACTTTCCCGAGCATTTTTTCGACAATTTTCAATCTCATAGCGCAACAAATTTTCTAGTAAAGTTAGCGCCTCTTCATCTGCTAATAACCAAGGTTCATCAATTTGATTAATATCCTCTTCAATCATCAGATTTTCTCGATCGAGAAACCTTTGAATTTTACTAATTTTGCCAGCAGGAATAGACAACTCATTCAGATAATTAACTAAACGTTGGTCTCTTTCCTGAAAAGCATCTAAAGCTATTTCTGCCTCATGGCGTAAAATCTCTACATCACCTTGAGAACTTGCTTGTTCCAAAAGAGGAGAAATTAAAGCCAGAGGTAAAGCTCCCGCAGCAAGTTCAACCATTTCCTGACGAGCATTTTCCATCTCTAATTCGACATCTTGAAATTCTTGTTTTAACTGACTTCTTTCAGCAGCAATTTTTCCCCCTTCCGAGACAAATTTTCTCATAGCTTTTTCTTGCTTTTGTTGAGCTTTTTTTAATTGCTTTTCCAAATCTACCAATTTTTCTGTAGCAACTTCAAAATCTTTTTTTTGCTGATGGAGTTTTTGTTCAATTTCCTCTAAATTTGCTATTTCTTTAGTCTTGGCAAATTGCTTCTTTTTCCGAGTCACCAAAATATCCAAATCTGCCGCGAGACGTTCGGCTAATTCTAATCCTAATAATGACTGAATTGCATCTACTACTAAAGGTGGTGGTGTTTCTAGTTCAGCTAATTCTTTTACTTGTTCTCCATCAAATAGAAATAAGTTAGAAATTCCTAAAGGTAAGAGATTTTCTATATATTCATCCCAGGCATTTGCTAAGTAAGAATCAGGCCATTCGCCATCAAGAATTCCTAAACTATCTTTGCCATCTTTAGGATTTTTTTCCCAGGTACGAACTACGCGATATT
The DNA here is from genome assembly GCF_010672695.1 of Okeania sp. SIO1H4. Classification (NCBI taxonomy): domain Bacteria; kingdom Bacillati; phylum Cyanobacteriota; class Cyanophyceae; order Oscillatoriales; family Microcoleaceae; genus Okeania; species Okeania sp. SIO1H4. The sequence continues at coordinate 13,873 of NZ_JAAHGB010000074.1, read as the reverse complement.
CTACAAGTTGGTCGTCTTGAATATGTTCAAAAGCTAATTCAATGCGAGTTTTTTCTGTAGGGGGAGTATTACGATTTACGCATTGAGAAAGAAAGTCGCTATAAGTTAAGTTTCCTCTAGTTGAACATTGGGTGCGATGACCGTAAAGTGCGAGGCGAATGGCATCTAAAAGAGTAGTTTTTCCTCCTCCATTCATACCTCCAAATAAGATGATGGGGCGAGGGCGATCGGTAAGGGTAGGGCGGAGGTTTATTGTTTGTTTACCGGAGTAGGGTCCGAAATTTTGTAAGACGAGTTCTAGGAAAATCATTTTTTAGGGAATAGGGAATAGGGAATAGGGAATAGGGAATAGGGAGTAGGGAGTAGGGGGAAAGGTAGTGGGTTAACGAAGTCAGAAGTCAGAAGTCAGAAGTTAACCCACCCCTAACCCCTCCCAGGAGGGGAAGTAGGGGATTTGAGCTCCGCTCCAAAAATCTTGCGCCTTAAAAGGCGGGGTTTTAGACCCATATTATTTTGATAATTAACTTGATTTTTTTATTCTTAGAATTTACCTTTTTTCGGTAGGAGATAAGTTTGACAAATCCAATTTTCTTGTCAACCAACGCCCGAATTTTTGCCTTTGACTTAGACTGAGAAAAACAGAGGTTTCCCACAGATGAGTTTTCCAGAGAAATTTTCATAACTTTCTAGTCATTGTTGAATTTTCCCAGTAGAAGGTAAATCTGACAAATCCAATTTTCTTGTAATTTTTGCCTTTGACTTAGACTGAGAAAAACAGAGGTTTTCCACAAATGAGTTTTCCAAAGAAAATTTCATAACTTTCTAGTCATTGTTGAATTTTTCCCAGTAGGAGGTAAATCTGACAAAGAGAATTTTCTTGTTAACCAACGCCCGAATTTTTGCCTTTGACTTAGACTGAGAAAAACAGAGGTTTCCCGCAGATGAGTTTTCCAGAGAAATTTTCATAACTTTCTAGTCATTGTTGAATTTTCCCAGTAGAAGGTAAATCTGACAAAGAGAATTTTTTTGTAATTTTTGCCTTTGACTTAGACTGGGAAAAAGAGAGGTTTTCCAGAGATGAGTTTGTCAGAAAAATTTTCATCAACAGATAATTTTTGCCTTTGATCTAAGACTGGGAAAATAGAGTTTTACTAGAGATGAGTTTGCCAGAAAAATTTTTATAAATTCCTAGTCACTATTGAATGTTTCCTGTAGGAAGTAAGTCTAACAAATAGAGTTTTACTGTCAACCAACGCCCGAATTTTTGTCTTTGACCTAGATTGGGAAAATAGAGTTTTACAAAAGATAAATTTTCTGGAGAAAGTTTCATATTTTTATTTCTCCCCTGCTCCCCTATTCTCCTGCTTTCCCACTCCCTTACTCGATATCTGCCGAATTTTGACGAGAAAATTTCATGTTTGCCCAACTTAATTGTTTAATTTTCTCTGAAACTTTTCCTTGCTCGACAGCTTCTTTAAGGTCTCTTTTATTATGAGCGTTTTGAATAGCTTCTTCCTTGGAACGAGAACTTGTTTCAAAACATTGTTCGAGACTTTCATAAATCTTATATCGGTGAGACTTAATATAATATTGCCGCTCTGTATCTAACAGTTTTGCCATAAGTTCAAGGTGCATCTCATCCCCATTACATATTTCTTCTAATACTGACCATTCATCACTACCTAAAAGACTTATTCCTGCACCAGGACGACAGTCTTTAAATTTCTCTCCTGTTACTTCTTTATATATACGAGGTAAACTATCATCAAACTCGTGTTTTTCCTCTAACCAAATGCGTCTAATTTCACTCAGTTCTTCCAGAGAAATCAGAGTAATATCTCGCATATTTTCTGGAGCAGTTTCACGAATTTGTGTTTGAGCTTCTAACAGTTTTCTCAGTAAAGTATCTCGCCATTCTTTTTTATATGGACCAGGAATTGGTTCTACAGAAACTTCACCATCTATATTCCGTTCAAATAGTTGAACTGTACCCCAAATTCGCCGAAAATCTCTTTTATCTCTGTCCGAAATATCTAGTTCCCGACGCAAATCTATCAGAGGTTGTAACCATTCTTTTTCCTCATCATTTTGAATCATTGCTGACATAGATTTATCACTATCTACTAAGGTGCAAACCCAGCACCCAAAACGAGAACTTCCACAACTAGGAGTTGAAGTATCAACTACTAACGGACATTCATTATCTTCCGTCGCACCTCGATACATTGCTAGTAAATCTTTATTACTATTTCCCCAAGGATTTTCCCACTGCATTAAATATAGCCAAACTTCATCAGTTCGCCAGTCCTCAATAGGGGAATAAATTAAAGAATTAAGTAAATTGGCATTAGGACTAAGGCGTTCCCGTACTCGTTTTTCTTCTAATCTTTTCATTGTTCTAGCGCGGTTAACACTTTCAGCTTTACGAGTACCTAAAACTAGGATAACTTCTCCATTAGTTCGTACAGCATTACGAATAAAAAGATTAGATGGTTCAATTTTTAAACGTCCCGTACACCATCTAAATTTTAGACGGGGTGCGGGATAACCTTTGCCAATTAAACCTACCCAATATGTATATTGAATATCTGGTTGTAGAAGGTGAGTTTCTATTGGCATTTTCTGTTCTTGGGCAACTCTCTCAATGTTTTTTAGAGATTGTTTTACCCAAGCAGAAACATAAGGATTTTCTACTCGTGTATCAGTAGTAATTACATAAATTTTTTTAGTTCTTTTTTCTACTGGCAAAGTAGCGATCGCATTCCATATAAGTTGCAAAACTGCGGTACTATCTTTTCCTCCAGAATATCCAACAATTAAGGGGATTTCATCAAGGCAATATAATTCTTGAATTTCTATAGTTAGCTTTTCTATATCTTTGATTAGTTCAGCAGTTGTTCGCTCTGGAAAAAGAGATTTTTGTATTCCTACCATTTTTCAATACTCCTAAAATTTTTTTTAATTTATTCTGCATTTTTATGAGATAAATATATTTTGGCGATGCCATTGTAAAGCTTCTATTCTGGGGAAAGATTCTTTTTCATTTGGCAACCAAAGCTGATTACTATTAAATTCCTTCATTGGTTTAGAATTGGGTGATTCTTCTAAGAAATTATTGGAAACGATGATTTTATAATCATCAGTTATGGTAAATAAACCTTTATCGAATGCCCAATGATGATTTTTACACAGTGATATGCCGTTATCTATTCTATTGTCATAAAATTTGGCAAATGGTTTGATCTGGGCTCCATCTACAATATTTTGGTTTATTGACATACTGAGTTTCATTCCACAAAAAGCACATTTATAGTTATAGGTATGTACAACTGCTTTACGAAAGATACTATCTCTAACTACAGATTTTTTGAAATATGATTTAGGTTGTTTTTGCTGTTGGTTTGATAAATTAATTGAACTTTCTTTCTCATTATTGTCTTTTGGGAATCTTTCATTAATTACGATAAGTTCTTTAATTTTTTTTTGATTAGCTGAAAACCAAGTTGCAATGAGTACGTCTATTAATTCTTTTCTAGAACTTTGCTCTTGTAGTAGTTCAAAAAGTTCTGGGTCTAAACTGGCATACTCAACGACCTGTTTTAACTGTTTAACAGAACTTGGCTGCTTTAAAGAATTAATTTTAGACTCAAGATGCCAGAATCTTTCACTCTTTAGAAAATAAAAAGGAAGGTGTAAACGATTTTTACCTTTATAAATACCAGATGATAAAATATCCCAATGTTTATTGAAGGTACTAATTAGTTCTTCAGATACAGAAATATGATTATTATTGATTACACAAGGTTTAATCAAATCAATCACAGATAAAATCAAGATTGGTTTATATTCGGCTTTAGGACTAAGCTTTTGACTTGTCTTAAGTTCGGTAAAATATTGACAGTAGTATGCTAATTTTTTTTCCCTTTTTAATTCTTGATTTTTGCTCATTTATAGCCCCAGGCAAAACATCTATATTTTCAGTATTTATTTGTCATAAACTCGCAGATTAACTAAATAAATATGCCAAATTAAATCTCAAATAACTACCAGAACTAAATTTACTATAACTATTCTCATTCCTCCTTTTTAAAATTACAAAGTTAACTTGATTAGTTTCTCAGCAATACCTGTCACTGTAATGTTGTACTTTGAAAAAATCAATAAATTTTTCACCACTCCTCTTTACATAGAGAAATAAATTATGGTAATCAAGAATGATTTATGAGAAATGATATTAAATTTTCTTATAAATCAAGTAATACAGCAATCAATCTCTCACATCTGACACCTGATTGCTATATTTATTATAGCGATGCTAAATTGGTTGTAAAAATTTTTATAACAGTTAATTTTCAAGCAAAACCTTTAATATTCTGATTCTTAACTATCACCAAAATATTACAACTTAAATTGGATTTATATGGGTGTATCTCATATTTGCAAAAATACTTTTTTCCTATATATTCCCTGTTCCCTGTTCCCTAAAGCAATAAATTTTTGGCTTTATTCAAAATTGAGAGACACCCATTTCTATAGATGTTATTTCTATTTTAAGTAAGAATGCAATCACGATATTAAATATTAAAATCTATTAATACCAATTCACTTTAAAAATGTCATAAATAGTTTTAAACTTTAAATTTGAAATAATTTCCTGAAATTACTGAGCGTGTCTTTCATATCGCCCATAGAAAAGTTTTTAGGAAAGAATGAAACCGAACAGCTTACTTCAATATCTAAAAAAAGTGCTTGAGAATTTAGGAACAAAATATGTCATTAATTTTGCTTATGCACTTACTGCTGAGTTTGAAGCAATTTTCAGTGTCAAAAATCTCAAAGTATCCTTATTTTAAGAGTAAAAAAAGACATTAATATTCACCCCTTGTGTTTCATTGGTTAATATTGACATAATAAATTGTATATGATATAAAAATAACTTACAATTAACAATCATATCAATCAAATAGTTTTTAAAAACATTTGTTAACAAAAATTTATATATACATATTTTTTTAAAAATCGTTAAAAATATTTCCCAAAATCAGCGATGAAAAAAACCAATAAACCCACCTCAGAAATAGCAAAAGAAATTTTAGAAAACGATAATCGAGAAAGAGAAGCGATCGCTATCCTTTTAGACAAACATATAGGCAAAGATGACAGACTTTTAGTACAAAAAACCATGATGGGAAAAACGGAAGCTTACATCGGTTCTGTCACTCTAGAATGGTTAGATAGTCGTGTACGTTTTGCCTCTCAACTACCATTATTTCGACAAAAATTTGATGTAGAAACAGACAATATAATTCGGGATGCAGAAACAATAGATGAAATTCAACAACGTCCCCTAGATTGGTCTCGTCAAGCTCCATTAACTCTATATTTAGCAACAAGAAAAGCTCATAAATTTCCAGCAGTATTAGTAGTAATTAGCCCTAGTTGGGTAGATAATCCTAAAGCAGAAGAATGGAATAAAAATGGAAAAGCAAATAAATCTGCTACTGATTTTTTACCCCTAGATTCAGAGGGAAAAGTAGGATTATTAGACCTACGTTTAGAAGTAGCAGTATTTGCCTTAGATGGTCAACATCGACTGATGGGAATTCAAGGTTTAATGGAATTAACAAAAACAGGTAGGTTGCCTAGATATAACAAACAAAAAAAACCAGTAGGTGCAGCTATTAATATTGATGATTTAGCAGAAACCCATAATATTGAATTACCAGAACTACAAAAATTAGCTTACGAACAAATAGGTATAGAATTTATTCCGGCAGTAGTAAAAGGAGAAAGTAGAGCACAAGCACGACGGAGAGTTAGGTCAGTTTTTGCTCATGTAAATTTGACTGCTGTGAAATTAAGTAAAGGGCAGTTGGCATTATTAAATGAGGATGATGGGTTTGCCATTGTGGCTAGAAAAGTAGCAATTTATCATCCTTTATTAAAGGAGAAAGATAATAGAAATCCACGAGTGAATTGGGATAGTGCTACTGTAGCAACTAAGTCTACTGTTTTAACAACTCTTCAGGCAATTCAAGAAATGTCTGAAAGATATTTAAAACCTCGTTATCCTCATTGGAAACCTTCAGATAAAGGTTTAATTCCAATGCGTCCCGAAGAAGAGGAATTAGAAGAGGGACTAGAGGAATTTATGTTGTTTTGGAATTATTTATCTAATTTACCTAGTTATTCAAGATTAGAAAATGGTGCCGAAACTCCAGAATTGAGAAGATTTAGTTTTGAAATAAAACCAGGAGAAGGTCATGTTTTATTCCGACCTGTTGGGCAAATTGCTTTTTCTGAAGCTCTAGGAATTTTAATATATAAAAAAGGCTTTTTTTTGGAGGAGGTTTTTCAGAAATTAAATAAGTATGATGTGGATGGTGGTTTGAGTGGAATAGAATCTCCTGACTCAATTTGGTATGGGGTTTTATATGATTTTAATCGCAAACGAATGTCAGTAGCTGGGAGAGACTTAGCGATGAGATTGTTTATCTATATATTAGGTGGAGTTTCTGACAAAATGGAACGAGCAGAAATTCGTCGAGAGTTGGCAGAAGCAAGGAGAGTTGGGGATAATCAAGCTGTAGATTTTCAAGGTAAGTTTGTGGAATTAAAAAAGGTAGGGTTGCCGAAAATTTTGTCTTAAAGTGTTAGAAAAAAGTTAAGTTAAACAATTAATAATTAATTATTAACAATTACCTCTTCTTTTCAAGGGTAGGATTGACTCAAAAGAAAATTTTTTCTTGTTTCTCCTTTAAAGGAGAGGCTTTAAACCTTAATTATTCGGTAAGGAAGAGTTGATTGATGTTTTGAATTTTTTCAAATTATTGAGACTAGCTTTAGTGCAATAAACTGCAAAAATTTATCTGCAATGAAAGCTATTTTAGAAGTTTGTAGAGTCAAAAAAAATAAGTCTGCGCTTACAATAATTTCATCGCAATTTTTATTCAGTAATACTACACTACAGAATATTATTTTTAACTATTACTCAATAAATATTTTTCTAAATACTGCCAATGTTGATGCCCGTATTCTTCTCGTAGTAAATCTTTCATATCAGCATTAATAACTAATTCTCCATCTTGATTATCTTGGAATAGTAGTCCATGGTCAAGTACCTCTTGTAGATCGGTGAGAGTATCTATTAAATTGGCGATCGAATAATGTTCTTCTACCCATTCAACAGGACTAGGTATTTCAGAATTAATATTTATTGGATTATTAGTATTAACTTCCATAATTTAATATCAGTAAAAATCCTGAATTTTAATCAATTGTTCAATCTTAATATATCATCTGATTATTCATGCCGTAATTTCAGTGAGGCTAGTCAAAGTGTTATTGTGAAAAATTTTTATGTCTTTTGCGATCTAGATCAATGGTATAGTGTTACCTCTTGTGGATCTACGGATGTTGAAGAAAATAATTGGAGCTATATATAGAGATAGGTGGCTTTTAGTATGGAAGAAGCTCTTTCTAGGCGTAATTTTCAAATTTCCTTTTTGTTGTGGCATTCTTTTTTATCGTTGATACAATATCAAATTGGATTTAGCTTGTAATTTTTATAAAAAAGTAAAAAAAGTCAAAGTTTTTGCTTAAAGTAGGATTTGAGTATTTAAATAACTGGATTCTGATTTGTTCTATCTAAAGTAGTAATAGTTTAAACAACATAATTAAGATGGCTATAAACAAATTTTATGGATAGTATTTTTATTCAAATAGTTGCCTATCGCGATTTAGAATTAGTCCCAACAGTAGAAGAAGCGATCGCCCATGCCACTCATCCTGAACGCCTCACTTTTGGCATTTGTTGGCAGTATGGTACGGATGAGGAAAAGGACTATATCAGCAAACTTAAAGGTATTAAAGATTGTCGTATTATTGCAGTGCCTGCTTCTGAAGCTCGTGGCGTAGGTTGGGCGAGGTCTTTGGTACAAAAGTTGTGGCAAAAGGAACGTTATACTCTACAAATTGATGCCCACATGAGATTTTTACCTGGCTGGGACATAGAATTGATTAAAATGCTGGAAATGTGTCCCAGTGAAAAACCTCTTTTGAGTACCTATCCTCCTGCTTACAGACCTCCCAGGGAATTGGTTGGGGATACGCCAAGTCGGTTAGAGGCAAAGGAGTTTGGAGATCCTGGTATTTTAAGTTTGAGAGCAATAGGCGATTTGAGTAAATGTAGTATTCCACAACTAGGAGCTTTTGTTGCTGCTGGGTTTATTTTTGCAGATGGGTTAATTATTGAGGAAGTACCCTACGACCCAGATATTTATTTTACTGGAGAAGAGGTGTTATTTGCTGCGAAAGCTTGGACGAGGGGATGGGATATTTATCATCCAAATCTTAGTGTTTGTTGGCATTTTTATAATACTGGTAAAAAACGGGTTGTACATTGGGAAGATCATCAAGATTGGTGGGTACAAAATAAGATATCTGAATCTCGTTTTCGTCAGGTTTTGGGAATGGAAACTGCTACGGAAGATTTTGGGATTTATGGTTTAGGAAATGTCAGAAGTTTGGCAGAGTATGAAGCATTAGCAGGTGTGAGTTTTCAGGAACGTTGGTTTATTCGTTTTATTTAGGAAGGAAGAAGGAAGAAGGGAGAAGTTAGAAGTCAGAAGTTAGAAGTTAGAAGGAAGTTAGTCAAGTACAAAGGTGAAAATTTTTCGCTTTGTTGGAAATATGATTTTCTCCTGACTCCTACCCTGACCAAAAGACTTTTTCACAGCAAACCCTAATTAATTCTCAAGCTAATAAATCATCTACTGCCACACTAAAACCTATTAAAATTTTTTGAGTAGTAACAACCTGACCAGAAGTAAACATTAAACCTTGATTTTCAGTAACTATTATTATCCATTTACTCTCAGGAAAAACTAACCAAACTTCTTCGCCACCAGATTCTAAATATTCCTGAGCTTTTAAAAAGACATTTTCAGCTAAATCTGTAGGAGAAATAATTTCTGCACTTAAAGGAAAACTCTGAGGCAAAGTAGGATAATTTCCATATTCTGAAACTAACTCAGGAGTCAGATAAGCAACATCAGGCGATCGCCCTTGTTTGTTAGTACGACAAGGTACATCTGTATAAACTTCTCCACCTTGTTTACTGGCATTTTTATAGTTATCCCAATAACGACCGAGCTTCAATTGAATTTTTCCATGTCTTAATGTCATGCCGTTTTTTTCTATTAATTTGCCGTCTACCCATTCCATTTTTTCAGGAGGGTTTTTTGTGAAGTCTTCTAAGGAGATATTCTGATTTATAAGAGTAGAATTTATCATAGTTTAAGAAGGAAGAAGTAAGAATAAGGAAGAAGTAAAGTAAGGATATCGCTGAGAAACTCTGTGAATTTTTTTTAGGGAATGAAAAAGTAAGAAGCAAGAATATGAGATTGTATTGATAGTAGAGTTGAGCATTAATACCCAAATCAAATTATCAAATTATTGTGCTATTTTTCGTCTGTTTAAGGTTTAATGGAATTGGTCGTTATCGTAGTTTTACTTATCCTCAAATCAAACAAGTAGTGAGACTTTTTATAGGAGTCAGGAGTAATATCATGTGCTGTGTATAACGGCTTCTTAAATTGTTCCAGATGGACAAAAACTCTCCACTAGAAATACCATTTAAGATTGGTTCTTCTTTAACAAGGCGTACAACAGCCTTATATCATCTCCGGTTGAACAGTTATAAATAAATAACGATGGAGGAGTCAGGAGTCAGGAGTCAGGAGGGAAGAAAGAAGAAGGAAGAAGAAGAACTGGAGTTGAAAGAGAAAGTTTTTATCACTAATTATCCGGACATGATATTACTCACTGCACCCGAATAATCGACAAGGGTTTGATCAATATCAAAGAAAATAAACTTAATACTCATTTAACGAGAGAATTTGCTAATTCACTATAGTAATCTCTGTGGTGAATAGAATCCACTGTAATTGTTTTAATCTCGATAAATTTACTAATGCGGTTATAAAATTCAAATAGTTTATTTTGCCAATTTAAGTAGTAGATACTTACTTGCTCATCATTTCCTACTTTTTCCAGATACCGAGACCAGGCGGCGTTTCTATAAAGTTTAGTAGTAGCTACAGCTTGGTTAATCAGAGAATCTGGCAATTTCAGAATTACTACCGAGAATCCTAGTTCTTCTAAAAGTTTATAAATATTCCTAATTTTGAATTCATCCTCAGAGGTTGAATCCCATAACTCCAAGGTTTTTAGGTTGGCATAATGACTACCTAGAAACCTTTCTAGGATAGAGTCAATCATAGCATTGCCTTGATTCTGATGAAATTTACTACCAGATTTCCAAGAGGCAATGCTTTCCAACTTCTCAACAATGTGAGAGGCCAAATCAATAGTAGCTTGTGCTGTTAAGATTCCCTTGGCTTTTTCATCTTCTAGGACCCGTTCGGTGTAATGTTCACTAATATAAACCTTTGTTCTAGAAGAATGTTTCGTCGCTAATACCTTTTGCAACTCTGTAATTAATGTGGTTTTACCAGATGCTACAACTCCCTCAAGAATCCAGCCATTAATCTGCTTTACCATAATATTATATCATGTTCCCCCTCCGGGGGAGCTACGCTAACGGTTGAATACTTATAAATAACTTAGCGAGAAGTCAGGAGTCAGAATTCAGGAGGGAAGAAAGGAGAAAAATCAAGATAATTTCAGTATTTCAAGATAATTTCAGTATTTATTCGGTACTGTCAGTTCTGAAATTTTATTTATAACTGATTATCCGAACATGATATTACTCCATTAGACTTGTTGGGAATTAAGCCGAAAAATTGCTAAAACCCTTATTAGTCAAGGTTTATAGTGTTTTTCAAGCCTCAAATCCTGAAAATATTATATAGTAAACTTTTCAGGCTTTTGAATTTTTATTTCCCAACAACTCTATTTAAAAGAAAATTAACTAGCTAATTCTTTAACCTTACTCATAATACCTTCAGGATCGATCCCTTGATGAGGGAACTGTTCCCATAGACCACCACAACCTTCTTGGTGAGTAGCTAGATAACCAAACTTAGGAGTCAGACTACGTTCCAATAACCAAGAACCGAAACGACTACCCAAACCTGTACGACGGTTGAATGCTTCAACAACCAATACAAAAGGAGCAGCACCAACTTTCTGCAACATATCTTCGTCAATGACGTTGAGAGTAGGTTTGTTAATCAAACCAACATCTATTCCTTGCTGTTTCAGACGTTCCACTGCATCAAGAGAGCGATATAACGCATCACCAAAACTGACAATATAACCTGCTGTACCTTCCCGGATAACTTCATCTTTCCCAGGAGTAAACTTATAACCTTCACCAAAGAATTCTTTACCATTGCTGTCTAACAGAATTGGTACTTTGGAACGAGTGGAGAAGATAAACCGCATTCCGGTTTGAGTAAATACTGCTTCCACACAAGCTTTCATTTGGTTCGCATCAGCAGGGAAATATAAGCGAGTTTCATAACCATCATCAAGACCGTTATCGGCAAACATATTGTTGATGCCAAAGTGACAAGTATTGTCTGCCATGTCATCTATACCAGCGTGGGAGAAGTGACACAAAACGTTGGAGTTGTTCAACCGCGCCATTGTAATTTCAGAAATACACATTTCTAAGAAAGCACTGAATGTGGCAAAAATACCTTGTTTCCCTGCTTCCATACCAAACCCTGCAGCAGCAGAAAAATTACCACGCTCCATGATGCCACCACTAATAAACCGCTCTGGAAAAGCATCATGAATTTGTTTGAACCCACAAGAACCTTCTAAGTCACTGTCAACAAATAAATGATTTTTGCGTTCCTCTTCACTCATACCTTTGAGGACAGATACCACACTCTCACCAAAGACATTCCGGTTAGAACCAACTTTATCACTTACACCCATGAAAGTGTAGCTTTGCTTTGGTTTTTCAATACCCTTGAGATAGTTAACTGCTTCAGTTCTACCTTTTGCTTCTAAATATTCGATCGCTAACTTTAGAGGAATCACATCATGTCCGTGGGTAGAACCTTCTAGACCTTCGATACCCACACTCATTTTCCGCTTATTAATCACAGCGATCGGACCTTCAGTTATAGCTGCTTGACATATTCGTTGATACAGACCATCTAAATCTTCCCCATCTCCTTCAAGTACGGTTAAGCCATGACCTGTTAAAGTTTTGTTGAGGTTGTAACCTTTTAAATAGTCGGAGGGATGACCCGCAATAGTAACATCATTATCATCAATTATCAATTTAACATTGAGATTTTGTGCTACTGCCATTCTAGCTGCTTCAGCATCGTTACCCTCTTGCTGGGAACCGTCGGAACCTAAGCAAAAGACTAATTTATCAGGATTTGCCATTGCCACACCGTTGATATAAGGCCACATATGACCTAATCTACCGGAACTGAACTTTACCCCTGGAGTAAATCCTAATTCTGGGTGTCCTGGTAAATGAGAATTAGCTGCCCGATAATTTACCAGACGTTCCACAGGAAGTTCTCCTGCTATAGCTGCCATTAAGTATTGAGTAGCCACACGGTGTCCAGCTTCATCAAAGAAGATAGGTACAAATTTTTCGGCTGCACCTCGGAAAAAGGCATCTAAAATCATAACTTCGGGTACTGTGTCATAAGGGCCACCTGTATGACCTCCTACTCCTCTAGCAGCACCAGTAGCGGTGAAGAAAATTATAGTATCACGGCAAAGTTGAATATTTGCTTTGAGTGTTTCCCGTTGTTCGTCTGTGAGAGTTGGGTTAGTGGGGTCGAGAGAAAGTGGTTTATAGCTTCCTATGTCAATTGGAAATGGTGCTGTAGTAATTGTCATGGTTAATAAGAGTGATAATATTTATCTATCGTTTTATGTATCTGTGTCCATGATTTATTTCATACCTATGATCAGGGATAAAATGTTTATGGGCAAAGAATTAAAGAAAGCCTACCATAGTTGGTGAGTTTTTTAATAATTATTTTATTTTTTTACTAAGGGTGCTTAAGACTTTAAAATCTACTGTATAGAACCCCTAAGTGGTATCTTCATAAATACTAAGTTTTTTAGCTAGGAGACAGGAGACAGGAGACAGGAGACAGGAGGTAATACCATTTCTCAAAAGTTTTGCTATATCTCCTAGGAAGTAGGGAGTAAGGAGTGGGGAGTAGCTAGTAGGGTTCAAAGGCATAAGATATAGCGCTGTGCGCAGGGAACAGGCAACAGGGAACAGGGAACAGGGGGAATAAATTGCCGATCATATAAGACTTCTAGCTCTTTTGCCCCTACTACAATTTGTAAATATACCAGCGCTCATTGCTATATTTTGTATTAATGCCGATAATCCTCTACATTCATTACTGAATCATTATTATTACTTAATAACTGAAATTGCATCGCAAGTATAGTATTATTTTTGGGAATTGGTATAACACAGAAGAGAGAAAAGGGAATATGTGGGGAGAAATAATACAAAAAATTCAACACACCAACAGAAGATTTTTCCTCAAAATTGATGCGCAAAAATACTTGAATACCATAATTATATAGCAATCAAATGGGTTCTATAAAAAATTGAGTTTGTAGGTTGGGTTGACAAAGGAAACCTAAAAAACGCATCTTTATTGTTGGGTTGTGAATCACACTTTTTCCTTTTCTTTGGAATGCTACGCAAACGAATTGAATCTTTTTTTTCTGAGTGTTGCGCTATAGTCGTCTCACTAAATATTTGGACTTTGGACAAAAAGCAAAATAGTTAGTGTAATAATTACGCTAATCATATCTGGCAATGTTCCTCTGTCTCCAGTGAATTTAATCACTGAAAAATAGAAATAATTGAGAGTGATCGCCGACGGGGATGCCAACTTTTAGT
>NZ_JAAHGB010000073.1:0-28061 GCF_010672695.1 Okeania sp. SIO1H4 | reverse complement strand
TCGAGGTACGGCGGTGCAGGTGTTTTTTTGTTTCCTGCTCCGTTATTAATAATATAGCTAGTTTATTTCGTTTTGTAAAGGGGTGTTAAGGATAGTGTTGTTTAACTAAGTTATAAGTTTTGTTTATAAAATTTGCACATCACAATATATTTTAAAAGTCAAAACTAAATGAATGAATTTTAAATATACACAAATTCCCCACTATCTACAATTTTAAGATGTATGTTAGAAACCCTAGACCTAAGCCTTTTTCTCAACAAAGATGCCTATAATACACAGCTAGAAGCACTGATGCGACAGTTACGATCGCTACAGAGAGCTTGCTGGCAAAAAAAATTACCTGTGCTGATAGTTTTAGAAGGTTGGGCCGCTGCTGGTAAAGGTGCTCTAGTTAAACAAATAGTGGGAAATATGGACCCACGAGGATTTGTGGTTCATCCAATTTGGCCTGCTACAGCACAAGAACGACAATATCCTTTTATGTGGAGGTTTTGGCAAAGACTTCCTAGAGCGGGACAAATTGGATTTTTCTATCATAGCTGGTACACTCATGTCCTGGAAGAGCGATTATTTAAAAGAGCTTCAGAACCAGAAATTCCTATCAGATTAGGACAAATTAATGCTTTTGAACGTCAGATGGTCGATGATGGCGTGGCGATCGCTAAATTCTGGATACATCTGAGCAAAAAAGAATTGAAGAAGCGTTTAAAAAAAACTGCGGCTGATTCTTTAAAAGCTTGGCGTGTCAGAAGTGAAGACTGGCAACAAGCAAAAAATTATAAACAATATACTGCTTTTGCCGAAGAAATGCTGATTCATACTAACACAGAATTTGCTCCCTGGACATTGGTAGAAGGAAACTCTCAACGTTGGGCAAGAATTAAAGTGCTGACAGAAATGGCCTCAACTTTGAACCAAGCTTTGGATAGACTGCTTATGCAGGCCGCACCACTCAGAAATCCTCTTCAAGAACAACTCAAATCAAAGGAACCAGATTTTTTAGCTGAAGTAGATTTGACCCAAAGCTTATCTCCAAAGCAGTATAAAAAATCTCTACGGCAGCAGCAAGCGCTTTTGAATAAACTGCAATTGGAAATTTACAAACATCAAATCCCTGTGCTGGTAATATTTGAGGGTTGGGATGCTGCGGGTAAGGGTGGGGCAATTAAAAGATTAACGGATAACTTAGACCCCCGCAGCTATGTAGTTAATGCTTTTGCTGCACCAACAGAGTCAGAAAAAGCCTATCATTATCTCTGGCGGTTTTGGAAACAGTTGCCAGAAGCAGGAAATATTGGTATTTTTGACCGCAGTTGGTATGGTCGAGTTTTGGTGGAGCGGGTGGAAAGATTTGCTACAGAGTCAGAATGGCAACGTGCATATCAGGAAATTAATGAGTTTGAGGGACAATTGACCAGCGCAGGTTATGTTTTGGTCAAGTTTTGGTTACATATTAGTCAGGAGGAACAATTAAGGCGATTTACTGAACGACAAAATGACCCATTTAAACAGTATAAGCTTACAGAGGAAGATTGGCGCAATAGAGAAAAGTGGGAAGTTTATGAAGTAGCTGTTAATCAAATGATTCAGCTTACAAGTACGCCAACTGCACCTTGGATTTTAATTGGGGGTGATGATAAACATTATGCTCGTGTTAAAGTAATCCAAGCAGTGACGGAAGCAATTAACGCTCAACTTAAGTACCGATAAAATAAGTTGATTTTTATTTTTGGCTTCGCTGAAGTAAGGTATGAAACTGATGAGTGAGTAGGTATTAATAGTAAGTAAAAATAGAGCTTCTCTTTTAACTACTAACTAATGACTACTAACTACTGATTACTGAACACTAAAAATTATACAATCATTCAGCAACGCCTTATTTTTTATGTTATGAGAAAGGCTCCATCAATCAAGTTAGCTGATTAAGCAAACAATCAAACTTTTCTAAGGAAAAAAATTAAAAAATCATGCTGATAATTTTAACAAGAATAGTATTCTTAATACTGTTAATTTGTATAATTAAGTCACTCTGGGATAGTACCGGTGGTGATAAGAAAAACTTGATATCTAAGTTGTTGTTAGTATTTTCAATTATTCTGTTAATACTGGCATTTTATGCACCAGATAGTCCAGTAGGAGCTGCTGTTTTTAGGTTTCTGGCTTTTGCTTTTAAACCGCTCGGTTTTTCAATTATACTTTTGCTCTATGCCACTACTCTAATAACAAATGGAGGGATAAAAGATCCAGCTCCAACTCTGATTGTTACAGCTTTAATAGTTCTGATAATTTCTAGCGCACCAGTATTTGCTGTATGGGCAGCTCAACAAGCAGAGGAGGATGCTATAGAACTTGTTTCTGTATCAGCTTGTTGTGACGAAAAAGCAGATGCAATTGTACTATTAGGCCAGGGAACAACTCAACCTGTAATACCAGACAGAATACAAGTTCAGCTTACTAAAACAGCAGAGCGGATTATTTACGCATCTCAATTATATAAAAAAGGTTTAGCTCCCTATATTATAGTAAGTGCTGGTCCGAGAATTGGAGATGATAATAGTACAGTTGAAGCTGTAGATATCAAGAAAATTTTAATTGAATTGGGTGTTCCAAGACGGGCTATTATTTTAGAACCAGATGGCAGGACTGTCTATGAAAGTGCAATTGAAACAAGGGAGATTTTGGATGGAAGAGGTTTAGACCCTACAGTTATTCTTGTTACTTCTGCTGTTAATATTCGTCGTGCTAGTTTAACTTTTACTGATATAGGGATGAGGGTTATTCCAGCTCCAACAGATTTTAATACTGTAAATCCTTATGAAGATTCTTCCTATCGTTTTGTACTAGCAGATTTTCTACCCAATGCCCAAGCACTTTTACTAACTACAGAAGTTTGGGAAGAATATTTAGCTTTATTTTACTATTTCTTACGCGGTTGGTTAGCTCCTGGTTTTTGAGGAAGTATTTTCATCTAATTATATTGTTTTTGCTGAAACAAAATCTAAATTTATGCCCCTCAACAATTTTGAATAGTAGAGGGGTATTTTTATGATCTTTAATAATGATTTTGATGATAATTTATATTCAAAAAATTCACTAAATAATTAGTACCGAATAATTAATTATTAATTATTAAATATTAAATCATTCTGGTTTAAAGCCGACCCTTTTAAGGAGGAAAAAGGAAATAATATTTCCTTATATTCAATCAATAACAGTTTTAACCAGAGGTAATTATCAATTATCCATTATCAATTAATGAACTTAATCTTATTAATTAAAGATATTATACAAATTCCGATGGATTAATGCTTAACTTAGGTAAAACTTCAGTTATTAAGTAATTAACACAGTTAAAATAATCTTGTTGCCAATTAGCATCCCAGTTAATGTTAATTATTCTTATGTTTAATTCTCCCCCACTCCCCAGCTCCAGAAAATGTAGAAAAGCTTTTGAGAAATGGTATTACTTATAATGGGTCATAATTACTAGAGGACGTAGTTGTTGGATTGTTCTCTGGATTAGAAGGAGAAGCAGTAGAAGCAGGAGAAGCAGGAGTAGATGGCTGCTGATTTATGCTTTTTTTACCACCTGGCACTAAAAAAGTAACAATCAAACAAACACCTAAAAATATAAATAACAATATTCTCACAAAATCTTGTCCGGGAGGTGTTTTTGGCGGTTTCTTTTTAGGAGCTTCGAGTTTAACTTTAATAGATTCAGTTTCAATACTGTTATCGTCTTTTACATTGAATGAAAGAGAAAATTGCTTGCCCATATTTGTTAGTCCTACTGTGACAAATATTATGGTTAAGATATTAAGATAATTTTAGTAATATTTTGAGTTTAATTTCAGAAAAAATTATTTAGGAGTCATACATTTATCTTTTCCTTTATAGATTTAATACCTCACAACTCACCCTCGGTGTCTCCAATTGGTTGGAGTTTGTAAACGCGGAACTACAACTTTTTAGTATCCCCATCTACATTTTTCCTTCTTTAATTGATACAGCTCATTTGTAACAATAACTAACAATTTTTTCATGGATTTTTAATATATATAAAAAAGCGGTTAGCACTCAGCACTCAGCAGTCAGCAAGATTATTTTTCTAAAGCGAAATAAGGAGATTTAAACCCCTCCTAAACAATCCTGCGCTTGGGGTTGCAGGGGATTTTAACCAGAGCTGCTAAAAGCTGATAGCTGAATGCTAAAAGCTGATAGCTAGTTAATTTTTTTTGTATCTTGAAACTATAGCAGTGGAAGGAAAGATTAGGACAGATAAAAAGCTTAAAACTCAGACAAAGCCAGATATTTCCTTCTCTGATAGATAACTAAACGCCTTCTTCCTTCTTCCTTCTGCTATATCTACAATCATAACATTATCTAAAATCTAAAATCACGACTATGCCTCAATCTTCTCAATTACGACTTCAAAAATTAGCCTCCTACTTACGTCCCCACTGGAAAAAGTCATCATTAGGAGTTTTTTCTCTACTAATAGTCAATAGTTTAGGAATTTATATTCCCAAATTAATTAGTCAAGCAATAGATGATTTAAAAGTAGCAACCAAAATTGATGAATTTTTATACTATGTAGTAGCAATTATAATTTTTGCCTCCATTATGTGGGTAATTAGAATAGTATCGCGCATACTCATATTTGGAGTAGGGAGACAGGTAGAATTTGACCTCAAACAAAAGATTTTTAATCGACTCTTAAAATTAGAACCATCCTACTTTAGTAATAATACAATAGGAGATTTAATCAACCGCGCCACAAGTGATGTTGATAATATCCGTAGACTATTAGGTTTTGCAGTATTAAGTATTAGCAATACGATTTTTGCTTATGGTTTAACTATGCCAGTGATGCTTTCTATTAATTTGCGGTTAACTCTATTAGCAGTTTCTGTTTATCCTATCATGCTAATACTGGTGAAAATATTTAGTAATAAATTGCAGAGTCAACAATTAGCTGTGCAGGAAGAACTTTCTAATATGAGCGATTTGATTCAAGAGGATATGAATGGTATTTCTCTAATCAAAATTTATGCTCAAGAGGAAAATGAAAGACAAGGTTTTAGCGATTATAATCAGCGACTTTTAGAGGCCAACTTAGAGTTGGCTAAAACTCGTAATATTCTTTTTCCTATTCTAGTTAGTTTAGCCAGTTCAAGCTTATTAATATTGCTAATGAATGGATCGATCTACCTAGAAAATGGTGAATTAACAGTTGGTAATTTTGTAGCTTTAATTCTTTATGTTGAGCGTTTAGTTTTTCCCACCGCATTACTAGGTTTTACCATTACTGCTTATCAAAGAGGGGAAGTAAGTATTGACCGTATAGAAGCTATTCTCACAGTTGAACCAAAAATTAAAGATCATGAATCACCTCTAGATTTTCCAAAAGTGGTAAAAGGTTGGGTAAAAAGCCAAGGATTAACATATACTTATCCGGGTAGTAAAACACCAGCTTTAGACAACATTAATTTTCTGATTCAACCAGGAGAAACTATAGCTATTGTCGGATATATTGGTGCTGGAAAATCAACTTTAGCCAATACATTACCTCGACTTTTAGATATTAATATTGACCAACTATTTATAGATGGCTATGACATAACTCAACTAAAATTAACAGATTTACGACAGGCGATCGCTTACGTTCCCCAAGAAAGTTTTCTCTTCAGTACAACAATTAAAAATAACATCCGTTATGGCGACCCATTAGCTGAACAAATAGAAATAGAAACTGCTGCTAAACAAGCACAAATTCACGCAGAAATTCTCAATTTTCCCCAACAATATGAAACGATAGTTGGAGAAAGAGGGATTACTTTATCAGGAGGACAAAGACAAAGAACGGCATTAGCAAGAGCTTTATTAGTTGACGCTCCAATATTAATTTTAGATGATGCACTTTCCAGCGTAGATAATCAGACAGCAACTCATATTTTGCAA
The DNA here is from genome assembly GCF_010672695.1 of Okeania sp. SIO1H4. Lineage (NCBI taxonomy): Bacteria > Bacillati > Cyanobacteriota > Cyanophyceae > Oscillatoriales > Microcoleaceae > Okeania > Okeania sp. SIO1H4. The sequence goes on along the minus strand of NZ_JAAHGB010000073.1, from coordinate 22,100 downwards.
AATTTATCAACTGGAACTCAAAAGAAAACGGTAATTTTTATCTCCCATCAAATGTCTGCTGCTGCTACTGCTAATAGAATTTTTGTGATGGATAAAGGGAAAATTGTACAAATTGGAAATCATGCAGAATTAGTAGAGCAAACTGGATTATATCAGTCACTTTGGAATGAGCAAAAGTTAAAGCAGTTATTAGAATAGAAGTCATTTCAGTTATCAGTTATCAGTTATCAGTTATCAGTATCTCTGCAATAAGGAGGCTTGAAATCTGGAATATTCTCTTGTAAACATTCAGCAGTCAGCTATCAGCTATCAGCTAGCCTCATAAAGTCGGAAGTGCGGACTTCAGTTATTAACTTATTATCTTAGAAGGAGTATTCAAAATTATGTTTATGCAGCATTCCCCAGGGAAAAAAAAGGTAACAAGCTAACCTTAGTAAGTCCTATATGTTCATGCATCTGTTTGCTGAATCCTAATAGCTGAATGCTTACATTCTCTTTTATCTTGGTAAACTATAAATCTTTGATTTTACATTCAAGAAAGACTACTCCATAATTGATTTAACGTAGTTTATTAAATTATCTAATTGTTTATCTAATTTGAGGGTGGATTGATTTTTATTTCCATTTAAACAGCATATATTTAGGGTTTTCTCATTAAATCTAAAAGCACTGACATATAGAATTATTCTTCCTACTTTCTCTTTCTCCCCACACTTCCGACACTCCCCACCCTCCCCAGGCTCTGCTTTTTTCAGCAAACCCTATTTCAACTCCGCTTTGAAAGGTAGGATTTGACTCTTTTACCGAAAAATTGTGGTCTAAAGCCTTCCCTTTTAATACCATTTATCAACAACTTTTCTACATTTTCGCATAGTAGGGGACTTACCCCTAACCCCTCGCAGGAGGGGGAGTGGGGGAGAAATAAAAATAATAATAATTAATATTAAATTGACTCAAATTAGCAAAAAATTTATTAGGATAGTTTAATTACTTAATAACTGAAGTGTTATCTAAGTATAGTATTACTTTTGGTAATTGGTATAAGGGGATAAAAAAAAGAGAATTCCGTATTTCAAGCCTCCTTATTGCAGAGATACTGTTAACTGATAACTGATAACTGATAACTGAAATGACCGTCATTATCCTGTAACTATCTTTTTTGAATTTGGTATAATTCAGTCAAAATATAAAAACAAAAAAGGAGAAAATAATGCAGGCAACTGAGCAAAAATATTACTCTACCGAAGAGTATTTAGAACTGGAAGAAGCAGCAGAATTTAGGAGTGAATATCGTCAGGGGGAAATAATTAAAATGGTTGGATGTACGCCAAATCACAATTTAATTTCTGGTAACTTTTATGCTGCACTGAAGTATGCACTAAAAGGTAAACCATACCGAGTATTTATGACTGATTTACGTTTATGGATACCTGAATCTAGACTTTATACTTATCCAGATGTAATGGTTGTTGCTATTCCTTTAGTCTATGCTGAAAATAGACGAGACACTATTACTAATCCTCTGATAATTGCAGAAATATTATCAAATTCTACAGAAAGCTATGACCGAGGAAAAAAATTTGAGTATTATCGAAGTATGAGTAGTTTTCAAGAATATATTTTGATTGACCAATATAGGAATCATGTAGAACAATTTAGCAAGACTGAAGAAGGGAAATGGTTATTATCAGAATTTAGTAATTCAGAAGATACTTTGTATTTAAGTTCTGTTGAATCTGGAATATCTTTACAGGATATTTATGAAGAAGTTGAGTTTGAGGAGTAGGAAGTAGAGAGTAGGGAATAGGGAATAGAAAATCAATGGAAAAATTGAGAAAATCTCTGTAGTAATTCCATGTCTGAGTGAGGCATAAAATTCATTAATTTGAGAAACGCTATAGTTTTACCAGAATTAAGAATTTCTCCACTAAATCAAGCATTGGAACTTAGTAGAAGCATTAATTAATGTTTAGATGGCACTTGCTTAATGGAACAATTTCAAACATATACAGGACTTACACAGTTTTCCGACAAAAACGCTATATATGTCATAGTGCTATAGTTTTTATCTACTATATGTAGTGTCTTTGCGTAAGTCCTGATCAGGAACGGGCAAGATGCCCATTCCACAAAACTATTAAAATCATACCACATTTAGGATTTACACACTTTTCCGACAAAAACGCTATATATGTAATAGTGCTATAGTTTTTATCTACTATATATAGTTTCTTTGCGTAAGTCCTGATCAGGAACGGGCAAGATGCCCACTCCACAAAACTATTAAAATCATACCGCATTTATGCAACTCAGAATTGCTATAAACATAACTCAGCTTACAAATAAATTTGTTGAAATAAGCAGATAAATAATGAGTAACTTACAAACAAAAATTTTAACTGATACTTGGGTAACTGCAACTTGGTCAAAATATTTACAAGTAATTGAAAATCTAGATAACGAAAAAGCAAAGTGTTACTATCACAATCAAAAATATAGAATTGAAATGAGTCCACTTAGTAATAAACACGGTAGAGACCACGCATTAATAATGCTAGTAGTGAATATATTTTCAATTTTAAAAGGCATTGATTTTAACGGTATAGATAATTCCACTTATAGAAAAGTAGGATTAAAAGATGCTCAACCAGATGCCTCTTATTATTTGGGGAAAATACCGATATCGTTCCTCCTGAAACCTCTATTATTGACTTAGAAAAATATCCACCACCAGACTTAGTAATAGAAGTTGCTAATAGTTCACTTTCTGATGATCAAGGAGAAAAACGTATTTTATATGAAAATATGGGAGTGGGAGAATATTGGATCGTTGATGTACAAAATGTGAAAATTATTGCATTTTCTGTAGTAGATAGAGGTAGTAAACAAATTCAAGAATCTCTTGTTTTACCAGGATTAAAAATTTCCTTACTTGTTTCCTTACTTGATGAAGCACTTCAACGTAGTCATCACATGAATCAACGGTTAGTTGGAGCTTAGTTAATGGAAAAATTTCAGCCATAAAAATAACTCAGCTTAACCAGAAGTTGATCTTGGCTGAATCAGATATTTATTAATATATTTATGGTTATGGCAAATTATGATCAAAAAAATTATCTCTTCTTTTGCGGGTTTAATACCTCACCATCAACGGAGGTGACGTACAGAAGTTACTTTTGTAACGGGGATTTGAGCAAGTCTCCAAAAACATTTCGCCTTAAAAGGCGGGGTTTTAAACCCAATTATTTTGATCAGCAATTTTCCCTTTCCGTTTGTCATGCTGCGCAAACAGCATAAGTGCCTTTCCTGCGGAATGCTGCGCAAACAGCTCCCGCTGACTTCTTCAATTACAATTTGTCAGATATTCTGTCCAAACATATCCTGGAACTGGCTCAATAATCTTTACCCAAAATAAGCCTTCGATACCACCTGTAGTTTCTAACTCTACTGTATCTCCATCATCAACTGTACCAACAATATTACCATTAGGTACTTCTCGGACATTCAGAACAAGACGTTCATTTGTAGAAGAACTTGGCATTGATACTTCACAACTATCAGCAGCAGCTAATAAAAATTTATCATTTTGTTCAGTTAAAATTTGATTTGATCTTTGTGATTTATATGCAGCATGGGATGTATTAGGAGAGAAAATTTTTACACCCAAGAAAAAAAGAAAAATTAGAGAGATGATAGTTGAAAATTGTAACTTAATATTCATTGTTAATCACAAGATAATAGTTCAAGATTAGTAGATAAATAATAAAATAAGTAAAAACTTAAGCCTAGAAAAATTTTGCTGATACCTAATCAATTTATTTTGTCTAATTGCTATTTTATGGAAATATTACTCTGCCTCTAAAACCACTGCTACTTCTCAAAATAAATACTGAACCTTCTTTCTCAACTTTCATACTAGCTCTTCCTCCATTGCTAATTTCTACGCTATAAGTTCCATCAGTAGGAAATTTTCTCATAGAGAACTGAGTTTTTGTAGAACCATCCCATTCAATATCAAATTCTACACCAGTATTACTTTTAGTTATTTTAACGTCGCAAGGTCCTGAAGCCCTAATTCGACCATCAAAATCAACTAAGACACAAGCAGCACGCTTTTCTTCAGTTTGAGCCTGAGTTTTATTATTAAAACCAACCAGGCTAACTAAAATAATAGGCAGTGCCAGAATTATCATCAATTTATTCAGCAGAAATAATGGTTTATTCATTTTAAATTAATTAAATTTGACTGGATATTTTATGTTATACTCTGTCTAATTTTAGTGAGATTAATAACTGAAAATAAAATTTGTAGTCTTCAACTGAACTTAGATTTCATATATAGCATCTTTATTTAAGATGTAAACTCAATATCCATATTTAGCAAGTCTTTCAAGACCCTAGAACTTTACGAATCATTTGAAAACACAAACACTAGATAGTAAAAAATTATTACAGCCAAAATATATATAATAATTTTAAAATAATCTTACTAGGAATGGAAACAAAATTAATAAAAATTAATCACTAGATCTGCCAGAAAAATAATATCATATAATCTTGATATAGCAATTCCCAAAAAGCGTGAGGTACAAAATTTTAGGCTTGAGGGAACACCGGTTCTGGGAACAGGGAACAGGGAATAAAAAGACAAAAAGATAACTGTACCTCACGACCTTGGGAAACGCTATAAAAAACTATAGCAATCCTATTTTATTCGTGTCAAAAATCTTACTGCTTTTTAGGAAACAGGGAACACTTAACTGGGAACAGGTAAGAGTTTCAGTTTTTTTATTTACTTTTTGATTTGTCACGACCTATTTAGGATTGCTATATTTTATAGAAATATGGGAATTTCTACTCAAATTGTAATCCAGCATTTATCAACCTTTCTTAAAGAAGACTTATTTTTCTAATTTTCTGTTCCTTAAAAACCAAATATTTCTATTTTATCCCTAATAAAAATTGCTATAGCAATCCTATTTTATTCGTGTCAAAAATCTTACTGCTTTTTAGGGAACACTTAACTGGGAACAGGTAAGAGTTTCAGTTTTTTTATTTACTTTTTGATTTGTCACGACCTATTTAGGATTGCTATATATAGTTAATATTTAGCTCAATCACAAATTAACTCGTAGAAAATTAAAACATAGAACATTATGAACTACCGCATTACTCTACTCCCTGGTGACGGCATTGGCCCTGAAATTATGACAGTGGCGGTAGATGTCCTAAAAGTTATTGGCAACCAATTTAACCTTAACTTTGAATTTCAAGAAGCTCCTATCGGTGGAGTTGCCATCGATGCTACAGGGGAACCCCTACCGAAAGAAACCCTCGAAAAATGTCGTAATAGTGATGCCGTACTCTTAGCAGCGATCGGCGGTTACAAGTGGGATAATTTACCACGCCATCAACGACCAGAAACTGGATTATTAGGACTACGGTCCGGATTAGGATTATTTGCTAATTTACGGCCAGCTAAAATTTTGCCCCAACTAATAGATGCTTCTACCCTCAAACGAGAAGTTGTGGAAGGAGTGGATATCATGGTGGTACGAGAATTAACAGGTGGAGTATATTTTGGCATGCCCAAAGGTCTGTTTGAGACAGAAACAGGAGAAAAACGCGGTGTTAATACGATGGCCTATACTGAGTCAGAAATTGACCGTATTGCTAAAGTGGGATTTGAGACAGCTCAAAAACGTGGCGGTAAGTTGTGTTCGGTAGATAAAGCGAATGTGCTAGAAGTGTCTCAGTTTTGGCGCGATCGCATTACTCAAATGTCCTCAGAATTTCCAGATGTAGAGTTATCTCATCTATATGTAGATAATGCTGCCATGCAACTTGTTCGTTGGCCAAAACAATTTGATACGATTGTCACAGGAAATTTATTTGGCGATATTCTCTCTGATGCTGCTGCCATGTTAACAGGCAGTATAGGAATGTTACCTTCGGCGAGTCTGGGTGCTTCTGGACCGGGAGTATTTGAACCAGTTCATGGTTCTGCTCCAGATATTGCGGGTCAAGATAAGGCAAACCCTCTGGCACAAGTCCTGAGTGTGGCAATGATGTTACGTTATGCTCTAGAGCAACCTGCCGCAGCAGATAAAATTGAAGAAGCGGTGTTGCAAGTATTAGATTTGGGTTATCGGACTGGGGATATTATGTCCGAAGGAATGAAACAAGTCGGATGTAAAGAAATGGCAGAAGTGTTGTTAAAAGTTTTGAGTTAGGCAAAGACAGCGCTGCGCGCAGGCAACAGGCAACAGGCAACAGGCAATAGGGCGAATAAAAATCTGTTTGCGCAGCATCTGCGTTGGAATAATATAAGACTTTTAGCTATTGGACAATTCCTGCAATTTGTAAATATGCCAGCGCACATTGCTATAGAAATAATTTTCTACTATGGCGCTATATAATTACCAGGAGTAAGCCAAACTCAATAGCTAACGGCAATGTCTTTCCTGTACTGACGGTGACGCTCAAAAATTGTCAGTACAGTAAACTCAACTTGAACAAATAGAAATAAGGAAACAAATTATGGCAACAAATGAAGAGCAAATGATAGGAGGTTCGGAATACCTGAAAAGAACTATGGGTATTTCTTCCGCTCCTTTTGAAGCATATCTTAATTATGGGTATGCGTTGCTCGCTATTGCTGGAGCTGATGGGGATGTGCCAGAGGCAGAGATGAATTGGTTAATAAATCATCAACGAATGGTTGGCGCTCCTGAAGAAGCTATAGAAAAATACAAAGAATTTGACTACAAGAATGCTAAGTTGGAAGACCTGTTGCCCAAGATCAAAACAGATGTTCCTAACTGGTCAGCACCAAGAACATTGCTTTATCATGCCATTAAAATGTCTCGGGCCGATAAAGATTATGCAAAACAAGAGGAAGAAGCTGTCAAAAAAGCGGCTAAACTTTTGGGAGTTGCAGATGATATTACTCTATCTCTAAATATATTAGTAGAGATGGAAGAAAAAGTTGAGAGTATGCTGAAAGCGCTGATTCATACTGAAACATTATAGTTAGGCGAAATTATTAGCTAGTATTCCAGACAGCAGGTTTTTAGGAAAAATCTGCTTTCTTTATTCAAACAACTTATATTTGCAAGTCGATATACACTAGATATCTTCAAGAAAAGAGGGAACAGGGAACAGGGAATAGGGAAAAGGGAACCCAACCCTAACCCCTCCGGTGGAGGGGAATAATTGATAATTTATGGAGATCATTTTCCACTACAGCGCTATATACTTACGGAATTGATTATTTGCCGTTTCAGTTTCTGTGAGGACTTGAGTCTCTACTATTGTGTATGTAGCAATAGAGATTTTTTCAACTTTTAAAAATATAAAAATTAATAACTGTGGAGGAGTCAGATTTCCCTGGTCTAGCAAATAGAAATGGTTTCTAGTTCAGTTTCTGTGAGGACTTGAGTCTCTACTATTGCGTATGTAGCAATAGAGATTTTTTCAACTTTTAAAAATATAAAAATTAATAACTGTGGAGGAGTCAGATTTTCCTGGTCTGGCAAATAGAAATGGTTTCTAGTTCAGTTTCTGTGAGGACTTCACCTTATACTATTGCGTATAGCACAATAGCTAATTTTTGGCATTTTAAAAAAAAATTATTAAATATAGGACTGTATATGTATGTGGAAAAAAATTGCCGAACATATCACTCAAGTAACGGCCGAAAATTTTGAAGTTACTAACCATTCTTCAGTTGGAGGAGGTTGCATCAACAGTGGTTATAAAATAACTAATGGCAGTCGCAACTATTTCGTCAAACTTAATCAAGCTTCCCAGATAGCAATGTTTGAAGCAGAAGCTTTGGGGTTAAAGCAAATGTGTGAAATCCAGACTATTTGTGTTCCGAAACCCTTGTGCTATGGAACAGAGGGAAATAATTCTTATATTGTCTTGGAATGGTTAGACTTAGGTGGTCGTGGTAACGATAAATCTTGGGAAGAGATGGGACGTAAATTAGCCGCTTTACATCACTGTCAGGGTAAAAGTGAATTTGGTTGGGACATCAACAATACTATCGGTTCCACACCCCAGATTAATACTTGGAATACAGACTGGGCAGAATTTTGGGCAGAAAACCGCATTGGTTATCAGCTCAAGTTGGCAAAACGTCGGGGTGGTACTTTTACTCAGAGCGATCGCCTACTAAAAATTATCCCAGAGTTATTGGCAGGTCATCAACCACAACCTTCTCTGGTTCACGGTGACTTATGGGGGGGAAATGCTGGAGTAACTGTAGATGGGGAGCCAGTAATTTTCGACCCGGCCACTTATTGGGGCGATCGCGAAGTTGATATTGCCATGACTGAATTATTTGGTAGTTTTCCCAGTGCTTTTTATCGTGGTTATAATCAAGCCTGGCCTTTAGATGATGGTTATCAACAACGTAAAAGTCTTTATAATTTGTATCATATTCTCAATCATTTTAATTTATTCGGTGGTGGTTATGGTTCTCAGGCAGAACGTATGATTCAGCAACTTTTATCATAAATTTTCTACTCACTAAACAGTAATTTTTGGGTATTATTGCTAACGGAAATACTCTAATTTACAAATTTCATTCACCGAATAATTAATAATTAATAATTAAATAATTCTGGTTTAAAGCCTCCCCTTTTAAGGGTAAAAAGCGGTCGAGAGATGGCGATATTCGCAGCGGGTATGTAAGAACGGGTCTACTCGCCATATCTAATCGACCAAGAGAAGAAATAATATTTCCTTATATTCAATTCCGTAACGGTTTTAACCAGAGGTAATTATCAATTATCCATTATCAATTATCCATTAATGAACGGATTTATTTTCTTTTTGTGGAGTTGGAATTATGTCTTGAATTGGTAAAGCCAATTCTGGTAATCCATCTGGGTATAACTTAGGATAAATAATCAGCAAAATAATGCCAATAATAGAAGAGATTAAGATGAAAATAATTTGCCCATTCTGCATCCAAGTCAAGAAATCTAAAAATCCAAATTTTTTAGTTTCCTCTGTTTTTGGTTGACTAGAATTTCCTGTTACTTCATTTTTAATATTATTATCATTTTCTTTGTGGGTTTAATACCCCACCGTCTACACGGTGTTCAAAATTACTTGGGGTTAGAATCCCCATGTAATTTTCCTCCTGTCTCCTGTCTCCTGTCTCCTTCTTCAATACCAAATATATTATCCACAACATTTCCATCTTTATTATTAATTTTACGACTATTAACAATAACGTCTCCACCTATATGTATATTATGAGGATGTCTGGATTGTGAATTTTTTTCATACTTATAACTATCTATTGCATCATCAATTAAACTCTGGATATTAACTTCATTGTAGGGGTAATTACCGCATTCAATTGTTATTTTGCTATTGTTAAGCCGTTCTTTTAATTTTTCAAATTTGTAGAAGTGAGGATTCTGAGTATTTTTACAAGCTGCACAATTACAAGGAATTAATTTATTATATTTGAGCCGATTATTGTATGAACTATGAATTTTATCCAACTCGTAAGTCACAATAGTCATTAAATCCCGTTTTTGTTGCCCAGAAATTCTAATTTTTATTTCTCTCTTTCCGTAATATTCAATTACCTCTGCTTTTGCTTGCTCTTTCTTGAGAATAACTCCGCTTTTCCATACATATTTTTGCTCCTCAATATCCTCGTGCATTGCCACAATAAACTGAGTAATTATTCCCTTGGGCATAAATTCGTAGGTGTAACGTAAAATCAAATTATTATTTTCATCCCAATCATATTCTGGTTGAGCTTCTGTTAGGAGTTGAGGGGCAATATAGATTTGAGAAGTACCAGGAATTTTATAGCAAAGTTTAAATTTAATCATTAATTGCAGTAGTTCATCATGCATATTGGCATATCTATCTTCATGCCAAATATTGCTTAAATCATCTTTGGTAAATTTGCCAAAATTATCATAAACTTTCTGATTATCTAGAGCTTTATAAACTGCGGCTTTTCCCCATCCTGGTTTGAGAATAACTGTTTTATTTAACAGTGGGTCATCTTGAAAATTAAGACAAACTCCTAAGTCATGTAAGTAACCACTTAATTGTAATTTATCCTCTCGCTTCTTAAAGCCATTCTCTTCACAAATAGATAAATATTCTTCTAGACTAATATAGTTGCGGGAATCTTTTTCTAATACTTCACGGACTTTTTTCCAAGTCTTAGGAAGGGCACTGCCAATATGAGGTAAATTACTGATGTAATGTTGGATATCTGTTTGAATTTCTTCTAAACCTCGATTAGTAGCAAGATTGGTGTCTAATATTTCTTTGATATTAGAAAATTGACCTTGTAATGCTATTTGATTAATTTCCCGTTTACGTTCTTGTCTCTCATTTTTGATAATTAATAAAGGACTATTATCGCTCAACAATTATGCTATATTCAGCCAATAATAAAAGTCTGTATCTTCATTACGAGTATCAGCCACAAGAATATATAGGGAGCGTTTAATGAGAAAAAATTGGTGAGTCGCATGATAAATTTCTTGTCCGCCAAAATCCCAAATATTCATCTGAAATTCATGTTCATTTTTTGTGGGAAAATTCCACTGATGAACTTCAATTCCTTTAGTTGAATCTTCTTCTTGCAGTTTATAGTCTGGGTTTTGAATTTTGTTAGCTAGAGTAGTTTTACCAGCGCCACCTTCTCCAATAATTAGTAATTTGGCTTCATAGAGATAATCTGTTCCTTCTTCTTTTATTTGTTGGAGATACTCTCTAATTGCTTCTATCCCTTTTTCAGTAATTTCTATTGGTGGAGTTTCTAGGGGATTACGACTTAAATAAAGCGTAGTTAAGTTGGTGAGTTTAGTGATTGAATCCGGTAATGTCGTTAATTGATTACGACTTAAATCAAGGATAGTTAAGTTAGTGAGTTTAGTGATTGAATCCGGTAATTTTGTTAATTTATTACTACTTAAATTTAATACTTCTAGTAGTTCTAATTCCAAAACTTTATTAAGAATTTCAGTTAATTTTTTATCACTGTTGCCAAAAGCATCATTACTTAAATCTAAATTCTTAATTTTTTTGTCCTTAGCTACTTGTATTCTTTCTTGAAAACTTTGTGGTATCTGATTCTGCTTATTTATTTTAGGAGAAGTCATAATTTCATAAAATATTTTTACGCTCACAATAATACCTACAAATATAAATATTGATTTTCCATAACTATTTAGGGTTTGCTTATGGAAGTCTTATAGGTGAGGGTAGGAGACAGGAGAATAGAATTCAGAATTTAGAATTCAGAATTTAGAATTTATCAGAATTTAGAAGAGTTAGATAGAATTCATAATTTATCAGAATTTAGAGGAGTTAGATAGAATTCATAATTTAGAATTTCCTACGGAATGCTCCGCAAACAGAATTCATAATTTATCAGAATTTAGAGGAGTTAGGAGGAAGAAATATCCCTTGATTTTTCTATCCTTATCTACTCAGAATTCTAACTTTTTTAGCCTTTTAGACCGAAAACCTTGCACCTTTTTTCACTCTAAAAATCCTCAAATATTTACAGATAAAGGCTTTGAAAGTTAGTCAGTAGAGCAATAATTATCCATATTGCTCAATCCTCTCCCTAAAAGGGAAAGGTAATTATCCATTATCCATTAATCAACCATGTCTTTTGGTAAGCATTCAGCTATTAGCATTCAGCTATAGCAATGAGCGCTGGTATATTTACAAATTGCAGGAGAGGCCAAATAGCTAAAAGCCTTATATTATCAGCAATTTATTCCCCCAGATGAGCTGTTGCCTGTTGCCTGTTGCCTGCGCACAGCGCTATAATTCCTTCTTGCAAGATAATGACTTAATAACTCATAACTGATAGCTGACTGCTGACCGCTGAATGCTTACGTCTTAATAAAGCGATCCCTTCAAAAGCTTCTATATCTCAAAATCAGTTGAACACTTAACTTTTACTTATAACTTTTAGTATTTTCCTTTGAATATTTTTAACTTTGTCAGGATTTTATGACAAAAAAGGAGAAAATTTTTCTGATACAGCTAACGAAGTTTCAAGATTTTTAGCCTTTTTCCTCCGTTGTGTGATACTATAAATCGTACAAAAATCCGAGGGCAAATATTGCTGAAGATAATTTTAACGCTGCAAATACTGATTATTTCGTTCTTTCAGAGACAAATAGTCTTGTTTTCCTCAACTAGAAATGACAAATTTTTCTCTTCTAACTTTTCGGCAGTTTGATAGATTGACAAATTTGTGGTATGAGGGAGAAAAAAGGACGATAATAGCAGATGAGCGATCGCTCCACTCTTATCCAAACACTTTTTTGACTATACTAGACTCGGCAAGGTGTCTCCCGTTATCATCTCCGATTTAATGGCAGGGGAATTGCCGAGAGGAAATTAAATAGGTGTCGATTGATGTTCAACATATTCCTTTAATTGCTCAATAGTTACACCTGGTGCAGCTAGCAACAAAATAAGAACCAGTCTAAAGTAAGGATTTGGTATCAAACCTAGTTAGGTAATCAGCTTATAATCTCCGATTTAACGGGAGAGAACTTCACCAAAAAATTGGGTTTGAAGCCTCCCCCTTCTTGGACGACTTTTTAGTTTTTTTTTCAATCAAAGTGTATCAACTGTGGCGCAAAACACGATCGTGATACCAACGCAGCGACTAATATATTTGTCGCCGGAGGGCATTCGGAGACATTAAACAGATTTGGAGGCAAGCGTAAGACTAGCGTCAAGTTAGCAGGATCCTGTGAAATGTCAACCCACCAAGGAGCTTCGGCTAGGTAGGAATCCCTGTACCTTTTAGGCCGGGGAGTATGTCAAACTGCATATTAAATCAGTAGTCAGAAATATTGATAGAATGACTGAAAATATAGCTTTTGAATAGAATCTGGCAGAGGTAGATTCTGGCAAAAGCTAGAATTAAATATATAGAATTAAAAATCTCATGACTTTGGCCCAAGCACTGGAACAAGAGTGGAAAACCAAACTTCAGGAAGACTACCCAAACCATAGCTCAGATGTCCACAAAAGTATTATTTGCTGGCTATTGGGGAATAATCCTAGTCGCTTAGACGAGCTGACTCCTACTCAAAGGGCAATGGCATCTAAAGGCAGAGAGTTTCTTTATCGAATTCTAAAACAAAGATATTTGGACATTCCGCCAGAGCGAGCTTATCGAAACTTACTGCAACGCTTGAGTGGCCTAGTGATGCTGCGACAAAAAATACGAGCATGGGTAAATACCAGTCGCGATCGCCAACGAAGTGTAATAGATGTCCTACAGGAAGTGATCCAAGAGATGCTCAATAGCGATCGCTACCTACAGCAACAAATGGCCAAAATCAGTGAATGTACAAAAAATCCTAATCTCCGCAACTCTCTATTATTAGCGAGTGTAGAAGAATATTGTATTAGACCGATTCGCAATCAGCCATTACTGGTATATAGATTTGTTAATTATCTACGTCGAACTCAAAGAGGTGGCCTAACTCAAGTACCTGTAAAAGAATGGGTTAAATTAATCTCGGAAGATATTAGTCCTGGTGATACGGAAGACCGAGTGAGTTTGCTGGATGCTGTAGTGACTTCAGGGTATCAAGATACTGAAGAAATGGAGCAACAACATTTACTTCGCTCTAAAGTCCAGGAGGAATTTGAGAAATATTTGGTGGAAAAAGTTGATTCCAAGGCAGCAGAATGGTTAAAGCTTTATCTTCGAGGCAATACTCAAGAGGAAATTGCTCAAGCTTTAGATATGCCTATCAGACAAGTATATAGGTTACGAGAAAAGGTCAGTTATCATGCAATTCGTGTTTTTGCGGTTAAACAACAACCAGAATTAGTAGCTAGTTGGTTAGAAATTTCTCTGAATGAGCATGGCTTAGGTTTGACTTCTCATCAATGGCAAGAATATTGGCAAAATCTTAATCCTCAACAACGTCATTTAATTGAAGGCTTAAAATCAGGTACCAGTTTAGAGGAAATTGCTAAACACTTAAACTTGAGAATTAACCAAGTTGTTAGTGAATGGACTAAACTATACTTATCTGCTCAATCCTTACGAAATAGTTCTTAGCCCCCATCAAGACTAAGATTGTAGCTAGGATAATTTAACCAAGATTATTCAAATATTAATTGAGTCTGTAAATTTTTAGGATAATATAGTGTTAATAATTAGCGTATCAAATATTTAAGTTTTGAGATACTTGGACTATGTAATTGGCGCATTTAGTGTAATTTTTTTAGAAATCTTTTGCACATAGTAAAACTACACCAATATATATGGTAACTGCTGTATTTTACTATTTTTCTATTAACTCAGCTTCAATAGCTCTAGTAAAGACGGTTGTTGCCTATTGTAATCCCGGTCGTTAAATAGATGATTTCTATTAGTTTCAAACCAACAACTCAATAATGCCCGCATACAACAAAAATAATGGGGAAAAGCAAATGGATTATCCCCATGTATTTGCTCTAATTGATAATATATTACCATTTGAAGCCTGTCTACACTATCAAATTTTACCTCTATCTATAGAGGGGAGCAGAGTCAGACTTGGTTTCGTTGACATTAAAGATTCTTCTGCTACAAATTATGCTCGCCGATTATTATCTTACTTAAATTGTTCGCTGGTAATGGAAGAAATTTCTTCTGAGTTTCAGAGGTCAATATTATCATCTTATTTAAACTATATTGGTCATCAAAAATCTGTAATTTCTAGTTCTTCTCAACCTAAATTACCAAAGAATAATCATAAACAAATTGATCATCATCAATCTACTAAAAAAGAAGAAAATCAGCAACTTTCTGAGCAAAAGAAGACAACAAATCAAGAAATTTTAACTAAAAAAACTCAGGATTCACAACAGCAAAAACTTCAACCTCAAGCTCAAAAAATATCACAAAATCATTTATGTGATATTTTAGAATTATTACTACCTAAATCTCAAAAATCTATCTGTTTAGAAGCTATAGCTAATTTAGAGCCTAAAAAGTTATTAAGAGAATTAATGGTAAGTGTTTTAGAGTCAGGAATTGGTAGACTTTATTTTGAGCAACAAGAATCACAAGGAAAAATTCTTTGGAGTCAAGATGGAGTTCTCAAATCTGTAGTTTAAAACCTAGAACGAGAAAAAATTGAAGGTGTTATTAACGAACTTAAAATTCTGACAAAAATGAGTTCAATTCCCATTAAAAAACCTCGACAAGTAGAGATTGAAAGAATTTATCAAAATAATCATTTACTATTACGTTTGAGAGTGATGCCAGGAGCTTATGGGGAACAAGCAACACTACAGGTATTAAGAGGAGCTGCTTTAAAATTTTATCAGCAGCAAAAGCTCTACTTATTGAGTCAAGATACATTGAAATTAGGCAAACAATTACAAATTAAAATCAATCAAATTTATTGTCGTCAACATCTAGCTCCATTTCAACTAAATAGCTTGTTAACTTTGCAGAAGTTACTGAATAATGTTGAGCATCAAGTTGAATGTATTATTTCTCAACAAAATAATCAAAATTTATAGATAAGACAGGGAGTAGGGAGTAGGGAGTAGGGAACAGGGGGAAATTTGTTGTAAGCATTTCCTACGGAATGCTGTGCAAACAGCGGTCAGTTATCAGCTTCATTTCAATTACTTTTTTCGTTCATCAAATCCTGAGTAAGCAATTAAGCACAAATATTTGCTTGATTATTTACTCAATCACGGCAGCCATAATTCTCTCCTGACTCCTGACTCCTGACTCCTGACTCCTTCTTCTATACTAGAACAGGCTCTGCTTGTGGCCACCGATTTACTGTTTTGCCAATTACTGACATTTCCTGCATTAACCGATCGAATTTTTCAGGTGTCAGAGATTGAGGGCCGTCAGATAGAGCTTTTGCTGGGTCTGGATGGACTTCAATCATCAGAGAATCTGTCCCTGCTGCAATAGCAGCCATTGCCATTGCCGGTACATATTCAGCCCGACCAGTACCATGACTAGGGTCAATCATAATTGGTAAATGAGTCAGCGATCGCAAAACTGGTATTGCTGAGAGGTCCAAGGTATTACGAGCATACTGACGGTCAAATGTACGAATACCCCGCTCACAGAGAATTACATTTGGATTTCCAGCAGCTAAAATATACTCTGCAGCCATTAACCAGTCTTCAATAGTTGCAGCCATTCCCCGCTTTAAAAGTACAGGTTTGTCTTGGGCACCTACCTTTTTCAACAGAGAGAAGTTTTGCATATTACGGGCACCTACTTGTAGCACATCAGCAACTTCAATCAATTTTGGTAAGTCAGCAGCATCCATTACTTCTGTGATGATACCCAGGCCAGTTTTTTCTTTAGCTGCAGCTAATAGACCTAGAGCACTTTCACCATGTCCCTGAAAAGAGTAAGGAGAGGTACGAGGTTTATAAGCTCCTCCGCGCAAAAACCTAGCACCCGCAGCTTTGACCCGTTGGGCTGTTTCTATAATCATCTCTTCATTTTCTACCGAACAAGGGCCTGCAACTACAACTAAGGGGTGATGAAGACCGAAAGTTACAGGTCCATCAGGAGTAGATACTACTACTTCACTTGCTTCTCCATGGCGATATTCTAAACTTGCTCGCTTATAAGGACGTTCAACCCGCATTACCTGTTCGATCCAAGGACTCAGTTCTTGTAGTTGTAATGGATCTAGGTCTGCAGTATCTCCTACTAAACCTATAACAACTTTATAGCGCCCAACAATTTTTTCTGGTGTTAGACCCCAATTAGTTTTAAGGTCATTACAAAGACGGTCTATTTCAGCTTCTGGAGAACCAACTTTTGTTACTATAATCATTTTTTCTTTTGCAATTAAGTTAGATGTGAGTTAAACTACGGTTATTTTGACAATAGCTTGTCAAACTTGACTTTTACTTGTTTCTTAATAAATCCGATATAATTTCCAGCTTCCTCTGTGGAGATGATATTTTCAGGTCTCAATCTATAATTTTTTTAGGAAGGTTAAAATTTACTAGAGACGAGGTTTTCTCATCTCTATAACCTAAGCATTCAGCATTCAGCTATCAGCTATGAGTTATTAACTCATTATTTTGGCAGGAAGAATTAATCTTGAAGAAGAATGAAAAGTCATTAATGAAATTAGTCATCAGTGAACCTTAGTCGTTGCTTAATTCTTTCAAAAGCTGTTTGCGCAGCATGACAAACGGAAATGCTGAATGTTAATAGTTGTTTGCGCAGCATGACAAACGGAAATGCTGACTCTATAACTATTAATCATAGATAGAAATTAGCTTTTTTATTTAGCTTCTTTCCTAGCTTCTTTAACTCGTTGAAAGTTAGTTTTTAGTTCTTGCCAACCAAACAAACTACCTTTTCTATCTTCATCCCAAGAAGCAGAAAAAAGACCATAACTCAAACCAATAACACTTAAACCAAAAAAGCCCATACTAACTAGCAAAACTGCTTGGTTTGGTAGTACTAAAATATCATTTGAAATGATAAAGTAGCTAATAACAAAGGTTAATAAAGACAATATTAGAGGTGTACCAGAGAATAACACCATACGACTTATCATCCGCCGACTAACTACTTCTGGGATAGAACTGTCTTCTTTGAGTTGTTGGCGTTTTTGATTACTAATGTTTTTCGGCTGATTTTTTACATTAGAAGACTTTTGCTCATCTACTGTTTTTGTTTTGGGTGAGGGAGATAATTTCTTACCTTGCTTTTTACGATTTTTAGCAGGTTCAAAAGGTAAAGGTTGACGTGATGGTTCTGAGGACATAAGTCAGCTTCTAACCTCTAATACCAAGGCGAGTAATTAATGTTTTATAACGTTCTTGACTTTGTTTCTGGATATATGATAGTAAGCGCTTACGTTTACCAATCATTTTTAATAGACCTCTTTGGGATGAATAATCTTGCTTATTACTTTTTAAATGAGCGCTTAATTTGCTAATTTTTTCAGTCAGCATGGCTACTTGGACATCTGCTGAACCTGTATCCGTTTCATGGGTTTGGTATTCACCAATAATTTCTTGTTTACGTTGTTGCTTTAGAGCCATATATTTAACTTCTACTGATCTTTCTCAAAATTACTACAATCATTAACTATATCATCATATCTCTGTTCTGGACAATAGACATCTCCGGAAAAGATGGAGTAGGGCAGTAGGTAGGGACGTTGTATGCAACGTCCGTACAGAATAGGGGGAGAAAATTGATTATTTTGGCGCGATAATTGATTTGATTTTTGATGATCGCCAGATGTCTAATAGAAGAAGATAAAATTTCAATTATCAGTGAGTCTGAATCTCTTACTAGCTGGGTGGGTTTAATTAAGTGTAAAATTTCGTCATTGCGAGGAGAAACAACGAAGCCATCCTCATTACTTTACTAGATATGCTCTGCAAACTTTTCTCCCCTTGGATGCAGTAGTATTACATTTATTTCTGCTGAGCTATTTAGTATGTTCATTTAATATTTTTTTTAAATTTGGTTTAATAGTCCCACCGTGATCAAAAAATAGGTTGTCCTACTCCCATAATGGTTAAAGATACATATTTTTTAATTTCTTCCCACACTCCCCCACACTCCCTTCCTGGAAGGGGTTAGGGGTTAGTCCCCACACACTCTCTACCATTAGCACCACTACCAAATTGTTGAACTGTAACTTTTTCAAAGCTGAGTAAATCGACTCAACCAACTAATAGCTTCCCTAATCCAATCTTCTGCATTTGTATTTTTGGACATTTTAGCATCTTGACTAACAGCTTGCAATGCCTGTATTACCTCTTGACCTGTATATCCCAAAGCTAACAAAGTCATTTCTACTTCCTCTTGAATAGCGGGCAAAACTCCCACAGGTACTGATGTAGTTAAGCCAGCATCATGTCGCCACTCGGCCAATTTATTTTTTAATTCTAAAGCAATACGTTCTGCAGTTTTCGGGCCTACTCCTGGAGTTTTGGCTAAGACACGAGTATTTCCCCCAACAATAGCTTGGACTAAATCTGGTAATTCTAAAGTATTTAACAAAGCGATCGCTAATTGTGTCCCAATACCACTCACACTTACTAACTGGCGAAATAAATCTCTTTCTGCAGAAGTACCAAAACCGTACAATAACATTTGGTCTTCTCGTATTTGTTGGTGAGTAAAAACTTTTATTTCTTCTCCTTGCTGTAAATTTTGAGTTAACCTTGGCAGAATTTGTAGCTCATAACCTACTTGATTAACTTCTAAAATTAGAGTCACACGAATACCACTACCTTTTTGAACATCAGCCACTTTCCCTTTCAGATAATTAATCATAAAAATTCATTTAAAGTTATTACAAAATGTAAGCATTTCCTGCGGAATGCTGCGCAAACAGCTATTAGCTGTGAGCTGTCAGCTCTCATGAGGGGGTTTTAATGAATATAGACTGTTTCAGCCAGCTTTTATAGCAAGTATAAATTCTGACTCAATTAGTAAAGCTTTTATCTAAAACTCAAAGTAATAGTTGACGGTTGAATGCTTACTACAAAATTACATATTAACAACTGCCGAAACATCATTGAACTTACAAAAGTTTTGACTTAATTAGATATTAATTTTTAGGTAATCATTTAGCTCTTAGCAGTCAGAACTGAGTGCAAATAATGAATAATTCCTTCTAATACCATTTCTCCATAAAGTTGTACTTCATATTAAAGATGGGAATAGTGAGTGTAATAAGGCCCGAGCAACAATTATTAAGCGCATTGTTACAGAGAAATGGTATAAAGTTGAAGGAGCGTACCTTGCCACTAACCTTTAATTCTCTCTCAATTTTTCAATTGCTTTTACCTCCTCCTCTGATCAATAGCTGAATGCTGAATGCTTAATTTTTTAGAGCTTTTGATAATACAGAAAAGAGATTAAGATTAAACTGTATCTTATTATTCTAAAAAATCGGATAATTTTCATGTCATTGCCAAAATTGCATCTATCCCAATTATTTCCCAACTTAGACCGACAAATTTTAATTCTGGCAATGGGTAGATTATTATCTCAAACTGGTACAGGTTTTACATTATTTTATGCACCAATCTTTTTTGTAAATCAAGTTGGCTTATCTACAACTTCAGTTGGTATTGCCTTAAGCAGCGCTCAAATTTCTGGCATAATTGCTCGTTTTCTTGGAGGTTCTTTCAGTGACTCTCAATTTTTTGGTCGTCGGATAACTCTATTATTATCATTAATTATTTCGGCACTAGCTTCAATAGTAATGGCAATAGCTAATAATTTTTATATTGTAGCGATCGGTAACTTATTATTAGGATTAGGTACAGGGTTATATTGGCCGGCAATGGAGGCAATTGTGGCAGATTTAGCAGTAGCAACGGAACGCAAAGAGGCTTATGCTGTTACGAGATTAGCAGATAATTTGGGTTTGCAGTTGGGAATTATTTCTGGTGGAATAGTTGTGAATTCTACAGGTGCTTATAGAGCATTATTTATAGTTGATTCTATTTCATTTTTATTTTTGCAGGAGTTATATATTTAGCGGTTAAAGAAACTTATAAACCAGTTAAATTAAAGCTAAAAATTGAAACAGAGAGGAAAAAAAATACTAATGGCTGGCTATTAGCTCTTAGCGATCGGAATCTAATTATTTTTGTGATGGTGAATGTTTTTTTTACTTTCTACATTTCTCAAATACACAGCACAATACCTTTATATTTAAACAATTTTGTTTCCGGCAATTTTTCACCACTAATTATCAGTTATATATTTACAGTACACACTGCTTTGACTGTTATATTTCAATTACCAGTTGCGAGAAAATTACGAAATTTTAGCCATCCTCAAGCATTAATAATTTCAGCAATATTATGGGGGTTAGGATTTCTCGTCATCGGTATTGCTGGAATAATAGAAATAGGTAATATTTTATTGACTACTTTAGCTTTAAGTTTATTTGCTATTGCAATTATTTCTTATACTCCTTCTGCCTCAGCTTTAGTAGCAGATTTAGCACCAGAATCTTTGCGTGGTATTTATTTGGCAATTAATGCTCAGTGTTGGGCAATAGGATATTTAATCGGACCGCTATTAGGAGGATTGGTATTAGATAGAGCAGAAATTGTGATAAAAATATTTTGGTTATCAATGGTAATAACTGTAGGAATTGCTGTTGGTATTTTGCAGTATCTTGACTGCAAATTGATTAGTGAAAATTTGGCTAATACAGAAAGTAATTAATGGTAGAAATATTTCAGTAATCAGAATCAATAATTATTCAGTTATTAATATTCACTGTTGAGTTATTAAATATTTAATCGCACTGCTATTAAGAGTTTTGATATGAGAGCTAACACAAATTGTGGTGAAAATATTTTGGTTAGCAATGGTAATAACTGTAGGAATTGCTGTTGGTCTTTAGTCAAAACTATATTAGGAGGATGAGTATTAGATAAAACACAAGTTGTAGTGAAAATATTTTGGTTAGCAATGGCAATAAGTGTGTAAATTACTGTTGGTATTTTGCAGTATACTTACCCTATATTTATGAGTAAAAATTTGGTTATAGAGAAAGTAATTAATGGTATTAATACTTCAGCAGTCAGAATCAATAATTATTCAGTGCAAGAATATTTGTAAGCATTCAGCTATCAGCTTTTGAAAGAAAGAATCAAACAATTACCAAGGTTAACTGAAAGGACTATTTCATTCTTATGTAACTTCTTGAATACTAATTCCTTCTTCCAAGATAATGACTTAATAACTCATAGCTGATAGCTGAAGTCCGCAGTTCCGACCTTATGAAGCTAGCTGACTTCTGAATGCTTGCGAATATTTTTTCGGTCAGAATACGGAGCAAACAAATTTCCCCTTGTTCCCTACTCCCTACTCCCTAAATTTTTTATTGTAGTTATTCAAACAGACATGATATAAAATGTTAGCTGATTTTGATAAAGTAGCATAAATTTTAACAATAGACTTGTCGCTTTATAAGGTAAAGTAAAGTTAATAGGGTGTTTGAGATGGGACAATGTTAGATCTGAATCGGGTGCTAAAAGAAGACCGCCTCAGTGCGGGCATTGACTGGACTAAACCGTAA
>NZ_JAAHGB010000072.1:0-30300 GCF_010672695.1 Okeania sp. SIO1H4 | reverse complement strand
GAGCGAATCCCCATGTAATTTTCCTCCTGTCTCCTGTCTCCTGTCTCCTGTCTCCTTCTTCAATGCTCTGGTTCAAAAGCGATCGCTCTGTTTGGCGATTATTAATGTTCTATTGGACAATAGTTATTGCTCTAGACCCTACATACATCCTGGAGGGACTGTGTGCGGAAATAGTTCCGCACTTTAAAAGCGCCGTAGGAAACCTCGCCAATTAGCACTCAATTTTAACTTTTAACTTCCGGGTAGCGGCACTACTCCCTACTGCCTAATCTCCTAGTATACTTGACTGTAGCTTGGCGAAAACTGAAGCATAGTCATCATTTCTTTCTGGTAAAGCATTCTCAACAGAAAGTGCTTTAGGCCAACGGTATTGATAGTATCCCATCGTCCTTAATTCTGCTGCTAGACGCTCAAAACACTTTCTCGCCTGTTCATCTCGACCAGCAACTTCGCGGTCGTAAACTAAAGATGTCATCACATACATTTCTCTACTGTTAACACCATCTAAAACAATCATTGGCTCAAACCCGTAATCATTAAAAAAGTGTTCAATCACAGGAACAATAGTAAGTGCATCGGTACCAGAAGCAGGTGCTGTCACAGCTAGCCAGATAAAACCACATCGGTCTCGGTCTAGATCCATAATTTCTGGAATTGAATTGCGTTTACGCCAATAACTAATAGGAATACTGCCCTGGACAGGAATTCCAGCAAAAGTCAAGAGACGACCTTTGAGTAGTTTATGAGTCAATTCAGGAATTTCTAGATTCCTATTCCAACGCAATTTTTTGATTTGAGATTGATCTACAGTGAACGTTTTCAATCTACTTACTTTGTTATTGAGGACTTCGTGAATATCCGCTTTCATTGCTTCAGCGTGCCTTAAAGTAGGAGAATAGATAGCAAACACTCCGTTATAAACTCCTGACCAGCCAGGAATTTGTTGTTGGCGCAAGAGTTTCAGCATCAGATTGCGATCTAGAGTTCTTTGTGCATCAGTCTCTTGCCAAGGAAACTGACTGACTTCTGCCAGAATTCGGTAGCCATGCAACAGTATCCAGTTACTTTCAATTAATCCAGTTTGCTTTAAATTGTGCAATTGGTCAGTTAGCTCACCTAACTGCTCTTCTTCATCAATGGAAAAATAAAATATTTGTAGGTATGCGGGAGCTAACGATAATTCCAACGTCATTTCGGTGACAATTCCTAAATTTGATTGCCGAAATAAACCCTTCAAGTCTGGTCCGAGACCATAACGAGATATTCCTGCTGTTGAAGCGTTGGGCAAAGCATCAAATCCAGTTTTGAGTAATTCACCAGAGGGTAAAATCGCCTCAAGGGAAATTACATGATTCCAGCGAATCACATTCAGACCGTTGGCATAACCTGCATCTATAGCATTGCCAATAATGCTGGAATAAGGTGAACTTCCTGTGAGAGAAAAGAACAAGTGGGGATAATTTGACCGCAAATATTCAAATAACTGCTGCTGAGTTACTCCAGGACCAAGAGTGACGGTGGCATTTTTACCATCTACCTTAATCTGATTCAGTCTACTCAAATTCATAACCACACTCAGGTTTTCATCAGGAACTTGAGAACCATATCCCCAGTTATATCCCTGACTGACTGGGTGAATATGAACTCCAAATAGTTGAGCAGCTTTAAGGCACGCTTGAACCTCTTGTGGTGAACCTGGTTGAATCACGAAACGCACTTGTTGTGAAGTTTCAAAAGTTGCTGTCTCTACTGCGGCAATTACATTCTCATTGGTAATTACATATTGATGACCAAGTATTTTTTGACAAAATTCTAGGTAGTGCCATTTTAATTTCAAACTGGGGTTAGATTGTAAAACCGATACCATTGTTGTTCTCCTTATTGCTGAATAGATAAATTAAATTAGTGTTGGCTGAATCAAAAGATGATTGAGAGAGAATTTTTTACCTGAGTTTTGCTACTCTCAATCATTCCTAAAGTCAATCTAGAACTTGATGTTTCACTAGCTATTAGCTTTTAGCATTTCCGTACCGGAATGCTCCGCAAACAGCTATCAGCTTTTATAGCTCTGGGTTTAAATCCCCGGTATAAACCGGAAGGTGCGCGGAGGGGTTTAAATCCCCTTCTAAATGTTTACTGCTGACTGCTGAATGCTGAACGCTTTTTTAATGGGAATTAATTTTTTTCTTGCTCACAAGTAAACTTAGACCTAAAATTCCTAATCCTGCCAATGATGCAGGTTCTGGTACTGATTCATAGCTAACGTTGTCTCCTCCTGTAACCCTGGTATCAACAGCTCCTGTTTCCAGGTTGGGACCCCATATAGACCAAGCTCCAGGTTCGCCAGGCTTGATCGCTTCATCTCCACCATCAATCAGAAGTACATAATCACCACTTTCTTGAGATTGGCCATTGTACTCTATTCCTAAAAATTCTCCATTGGCAAAAACAGCGTTTGCCTTATCTGCATTTGTGTGGGAGAAAGAAAATGTGTCTAATGTGTTTAAAGTAAGTTCTACGTCAAACTCAGTTAGGGCAAACTTCTCCAAAGCGTTCAATTTATCTGGTTCTGCCTCGAAACTGACAGAACCAGAACCGAGAATATCTTCAGCATCATCTATCAGAGGGAAATTGAAGTTGAAAGAGGCAGCATGAGCGGGAATTTCTGAAACTACGGTAAACAAAGCTGCACTAGCAATTGCGACGGTGAATTTTGTGAAGATGTTGTTAGTCATTGTTTTACTTTTTCCTATGATTTGTTGATTTAATTTGTCTGATGAGTTTGAAAAAAAGACAAAATGAGTCTTTTGAGCAAAAATAGCTGTGAGTAACTAGATGAGCGATCGCTAATTTTGCCTAAACTTGCGTTCTCCTAGAGCTACTAACTAGCTCTGGAATAAAAGCTATCAATTTTGGTTGAAATCCCCTTGAGATTGCATTTTTCTCGGTTTCAGTATAAATCTCAACTTAATACTGAACGCTTAACAATTCGACCAGGAACTCCGACAACTGTGCAATTAACAGAAACATTCCGTAGAATAACTGCATTAGCACCAATAGAAACATTGTTGTCGATTTTGATATTGCCTAAAACCTTAGCTCCAGCTCCGACAATCACATTGTTTCCCAGAGTAGGGTGGCGCTTTCCAGTCTCTTTACCAGTTCCACCAAGAGTCACGCCTTGGTATAGCAGAACATATTCTCCCACTTTCGCTGTTTCGCCAATTACTACACCCATGCCGTGGTCAATGAATGCACCCTTACCAATTTGAGCAGCAGGGTGAATTTCAATCCCAGTCAAGAAGCGAGCAAAGTACGAAATGAAGCGAGGAATTAAGGGAGTTTTTAAACCATGGAGATAGTGAGCTATCCGATAACACAGCAAGGCATGAAACCCTGGGTAACACAACAAAACTTCAAACCAGTTTTTAGCTGCTGGATCACGTTGAAAAATAATCTGGAAGTCAGCTGATATCGTTCTCAGAAAATTAAGCAGTTTTATCTGACTTGCCAAGAAGAAATATCTATGAGATTCTGAAGCTACCAAATGCTTGTTAATCCTGGTTTCAGCAGGGATTAGTTCCCCAGTTAAGGACATTTTACTGTCTCCTTTTTACTGTTGTTTTTCTGTTCTGCGAGTTTATATTTCTCACATAGAAAAGGTTATGCAAAAATTTGTCAGTATCTACTGTTGTAATATTAAACCAGCTTTTCTTCGGTATAGTTAGTCAGGAGTCGGGAGGGAAGGAAGAGTAGAAAAAAGTTTTTTATGGCGCTATTATCCGGACATGATATAATAGGCGTTACATAGAGTGCCCATTGGAATTAGTGTGAAGAGTGTGGAGGGCGTTACATAGAGTGCCCATTGGAATTATAGTTTGAAAAAAAGAGGAAGTAAAAGATGTTACCTTTTGTGCAAAGATTCATCCCGCCCCTCAGCAACGCCATATAATACAGTTTTTTTTAGCATAGAGTATATTTACTGATTGAAATTTATAAATTTTTTATAGCAATGAGCGCTGGTATATTTACAAATTGCAGGAGGGGCAAAATAGCTAAAAGTCTTATATTATCGGCAATTTATCATTTTCTTTGTGGGTTTAATACCCCACCGTCAACGGGGGTGTTCACGCATTACTTGGGGGAGCGAATCCCCATGTAATTTTCCTCCTGTCTCCTGTCTCCTGTCTCCTGTCTCCTTCTTCAATCCCCCTTCCGGAGCTGTTGCCTTCCGGAGCTGTTGCCTGCGCACAGCGCTATAACCACAAAATCAGGTTTCAAGTCTCCTCTTTTAAGGGGATAAAAAGTGGAGCTTTACGCTTGCAAAATGCCATATCCAATCGACCAAGAGAAAGAAAATTTAGTATGTTCGATCGCCTCCCTATTACCGAAGGTACTGAATTCCGCAGTTCCTCTGTAAGAGGCTTTTTCCGTTTTTCATGCTGCGCTTTTCATGTGGGCGTTTTGCGCTTGTGCCTAACTTCCGCTAAAAGCTAGCACACAATGACCGCTTGCATCTGCTGCACCCCGCGCAGTCAGATCAAATCCGCTCGGGTTCGGTCTAAAAAAATGTTCCATCACAGCGCCATTACCAAATTTTTCTTGATATCCCCATCTTCCCATCTCCCCATCTTTACAGCGGTTTTCATTTCGGTAGACCACAGTAGGGACGTTCTATGGAACGTCCCTACTGGGCGCGTGATTGTGACTATGTGGTTCATCAATATAAAAAGCGCTGTAAACTTGGTTCTATAAGTAACTGTGCAAAACTAATTTAATATTTGGTGCAGAATAGTTACAATAATGGAATTACTTTTGATGTCTTTATAATGACCCAATTAAGTTCAATTACTATCTCACCTAATTTAGAACCTACTGGTTTATTTGTTCTCTTACATGGCTGGGGAGCTAATTGTAATGATTTAACACCTTTAGCAACACAGTTGAATTTGCCTGATTATTGGTTTGAATTTCCAGATGCTCCATTGCCTCATCCTGAAGTTCCTGAGGGAAAAATGTGGTATGACTTATCAAATTTAGAATTCCAAGGTCTGGTTGAAAGTCGCCAAATATTAATTGATTGGCTAATTTCTCTAGAAAGTAAAACAGGGATACCTTTATCTAAAACTATTCTATGTGGCTTTTCTCAAGGTGGGGCAATGGCTATGGATGTAGGAGTAACTTTGCCAATAAAAGGCTTAATTATTTTAAGTGGATACCTACATTCTCAACTTCAACCATCAGGAGAAAAATTACCACCTGTTCTAGTTACACATGGTACACAAGACCCAGTTTTACCTATTGAACAAGGAAGACGAACGCGCGATACTTTCACAAATCTGGGGGCAAATATACAATACCAAGAATTTAATATGGGACATGAGATTATTCCAGAAATTGTGAAGTTAATGCGAAGTTTTGTTATAGATACTATGGCAAAAGCTTAGAAAGACTATTATATTAAATGGAGGTGTGAATAACACTCCGTTTTAATTAATGCTTTCAGCAGATGCCATTTCAGGGAGGTCGGTTTTGATGCAAACTATAGCCCGTTCTTTACACGAGGTTGCTAATTTAACTGCACAGGATGTAGCTAAGTTGGCTTTACGTTTGGAGGAAGATGATTATCAAAATCCTTTTGACGGGTTGAGTGATTGGCACCTGCTACGAGCGATCGCCTTTCAACGTCCAGAGTTAATCGATCCTTATATCCATTTATTGGATTTAGAGCCTTGTGATGAGGCTTGAGGAAAATATGGGAACGCACAAGTCAGTAATTTAATCATTTTGTCACATTTGAGAGTGTTGGTTTAGTAAACAAGGTATTTTTAAGCTTGGATACTTTTTACCCAACACTCCTATTTATCTTAATCTTAATTATGTTTGAATACTTACTGATGATTTTAGTCAAATAGGAAACATTCATTTGATATGACAACTGCTTGGCGTTGCACAGTGACGAATGATTTTAGATTTTTGATGAACAGGATTTTGGATTAATCAATTGCTAGAATGATTGATATTAGGTTTTTTTATCAAAGTCTAAACTAATTTTTGGCAATATCATTCCATAATGTGCGACCCCAACTGCTTAATGAAAAATATGGCGTTGCTCAAGAGTATGTATGATATTAATTTTAATTACTTAGGAGTCAACCCACCCCCACCCCTCCCAGGAGGGGAAGTCAGGAGAACTGAGTCAGGAGAAAGAAAAGTGTTTTTCGGTCAATTAAGTAAAGACAACATCTAATTTTGCTATTCAAAGAATGACTCTTAATTTACCTAAATTACTTATTTCATACCTCAAATCACCAATGCCAAAAATACTATATTAATTAATTATTTGCTTCTTCACAACTTAACGATCTAGAATTTCAACAATTAACAATTATTAATTAACAATTACCTCTCCTTTTCAAGACAAGAAAATATTATGGGTAGAAGAGTTTTAATCAGTATTTGTGGTGGTATAGCAGCTTATAAAATTTGTGAAGTAGTTTCTACTCTCGTAAAATCTGGTATCGAGGTGCGAGCAATTTTGACAGATTCTGCTCAACAGTTCATTACACCTCTAACTTTATCCACTCTCTGTCGTTATCCAGCTTATACAGATCGAGATTTTTGGCAGTCTACTCACGGACGTCCATTGCATATTCAGTTGGGTGAATGGGCAGAAATAATAGTCATTGCTCCTCTCACAGCAAATACTTTGGCAAAATTAGTATACGGTTTAGCAGATAATTTGTTGACTAATACAGTGCTGGCTTCTCGTTGCCCAATTTTATTATCTCCGGCAATGAATACTGATATGTGGGAACAACAGACAGTACAGCGAAATTGGCAACAAATATTGACAGAAAAAAGATATTATGGTATGAATCCAAGTATGGGAATATTAGCTTGCGATCGCGTTGGTCAAGGCCGAATGGCGGAACCAACAGAGATAATCACAAATATAGAATCTTTGTTATATACAGCAGGCAAAAGAGATTTAGTAGGTAAGAGAATATTAATTAGCGCGGGTGGAACGCGAGAACATTTAGACCCTGTGAGGTATATTGGCAACCCTTCTACGGGTAAGATGGGTATAGCTTTAGCTAAGGCGGCATTGCATCGCGGTGCAAGTGTTACTTTGGTTCATAGTATTTCGGGAGAGTTGCTGTTATCAGGGATAAAAACTGTGGAGGTAGTGAGTGCTGCTCAGATGCGACAAGCAATGTTATCTCATTTTACTGAAGCAGATATAATTGTGATGAGTGCGGCAGTAGCAGATGTTAAACCTGTTGAGTATAGTAGTGAGAAATTGCCAAAGCGATCGCTACCAAATTTATTACCTTTGACACTTGTACCGGATATTGTGGCGGAGTTAGGGCAGTTAAAGCAGCGCCAGCAATATTTGATTGGGTTTGCAGCACAGAGTGGAGATATTGTTACACCTGCGTTGGAGAAGTTGCAGGTTAAAAATTTAGATGCTATTGTTGCTAACCCTATTGACCGAGAGGAAGCTGGTTTTGGTAGTGATACAAATCAAGGAATTTTTCTGGATGCTGAAGGTCGTCGGCGAGATATTCCGTCTTGTAGTAAATTAGAAATGGCTCATAGGTTGTGGAGTTTTGTCTTGGAGAGCGGGGGATGGGGAGATGGGGAGCTAGGGATATAGGGGGATGGGGAGATTAAATATTGATATCAAATCCGGTAGCAGTAGTTGAAGGTGTGGAACTGGGAGTTATAGAAATCGGATTATTTTCTACTACTGAACTAATATTATTGTTTGGTTGATTAAGATTAATTTTTCCTGTATCTGTAAAGACTTCACCTGTATTAATTTTACCTACTTCAGTGGTCAGATTAATATTACCACTTCCTTGAGGATTAGTGGAAGTAATATTACCTGTATTTATATTATTTCTAGCACTAATATCAATGTCACCAGCAGTACCTGTTTCTGCTTGAGTCGTAATATTATTTGTATTAACAGAACCTGCCTAACTATTAACAGAAATATCTCCAGTATTATTATTGCCAATAGAACTAATATTACCTGTACTTATATAGTCTATTGCTACAATATTTATATCCCCAGAATTTCCAGCTTTGGCAATTGTCTCAATATTATTTGTATTAACAGAACCTTCTTGACTATTAACAGAAATATATCCACTATTATTATTGCTAATAGAACTAATATTACCTGTACTTATATCCCCTTCCGCATTAACATCAATATTACCTGAGTCTTCTGAGTCACCAAGTGATTCAATATTTCCCGTATTTACCTCCCCATTATCGCTACTAACCTCTATGTCCCCAGTATTTTCTCCACCACTAGAATTAATTTCCTCAGTATTGATATCTTCTTCCCGCTTCGACATTAATATCATCTGAGTTGCCAGAGTTGGTGCCAACAGAACCTGAACTTAATCTCCCACCAGTAGTATCAATAGTATCAACTGCATCTAGAGTTATGTCTCCCCCACTACCCAGAAAAGAACCAGAATTTGAATTTATGGCGTTGAACAGTGACGAATGATTTGATATTTTTGATTGAATTGGATTGTGGATTAATCAATTGCTAGAATAATTAATATTAGGTTTTTTTTAGTCAAAATCTAAACCAATTTTTGGCAATATCATTCCATAATGGGCAACCCCGAATTTATACTACTTGTGAAAATATTACCTCCACTTGTGAGAGTAATTTCCCCTGCATCTCGGTCTCTAGAACTAGAGTCAAGGCGATCAATAGTAGTATCAATGTTTCCTCCTGCTTGAATATTAATATTTCCTCCATTTCCACTTTCGTTAGATGAGGCCAGTATTTTTTCAGTAAAAATATTACCCTCTGCTGTCAAGGTGAAATTTCCTCCAAAGGAGATGGAGGAACTAGCTTGTATTTGATTCGCCCTAGTATCAATATTGCCTCCTTTGGAGTTACTGCTCCTTGAAAATTTGCACCCTCTAAATGTGCTCCCTTAAAATTAACACCTGCTAAATTTGCGTTCTCAAAGTCAGCTTTTTCTAAAATTGCTCCCTGTAAATTAGCTCCTCTGAGTATTGCTCCTGTCAAACGACTGTTGCTTAACTCAGCATTTGCTAAATTAGCACCTTCCAAATTTGCATAAGTTAAGTTTGCACCTTGGAAATTTCCATTAACCATCTGAGCTGCCTGAAATTTTGCATCTTGAAGATTAGCGTGTTTTAGATTAGCTCGTGTCAGTTTTGCACCTTGTAAATTTGCCAACATTAAATCAGCATTTTGGAGGCTAGAATCATTCAAATTAGCCTCTCTAA
The DNA here is from genome assembly GCF_010672695.1 of Okeania sp. SIO1H4. Lineage (NCBI taxonomy): Bacteria > Bacillati > Cyanobacteriota > Cyanophyceae > Oscillatoriales > Microcoleaceae > Okeania > Okeania sp. SIO1H4. Next base: position 21,009 of record NZ_JAAHGB010000072.1, on the reverse strand, counting down.
AATCAGCATCAGGACTTACGCAAATTGACCTTTAAACCACCATCTATAGGGGCAAATGGCATTTGCGCTCCGCAAAGCTCCGAATGGCGCCCTCGCTATATGCAGAGTCTCTGCGTAAGTCCTGAGCATACTGAAGTTTGGATTAATTATTCGGTAATATTTTTTCTAATAGTTAATCTGAGTTGAAAACATTGAAAACTATGACTCCTGACTCCTGATTCCTGATATCATGTCCGCTGGTATCGTTTGTGTAAACCCAAGGGTGAATATCTACAAAAAATTTCAGGTTTTTTGGACTTTTAAGTCTTCTATTCTAGATAACTAAAGCCTTCTTCCCTCTTCACTTCTTCCCTCTTCCTTCTTCCTTCTTCCTTACCTTTACAATAACGATGCTACCGAACTTGATATGACTCCTAGCTGCCAGGAAAATATTACAACTTAAATAGGATTTATATATTCTCTATTCCCTTGTTCAATCCCTAAATTTTGACTAGACTGCCAACTTTTATAAGTTTCTGTATCACTAATAATATTAATATTAAATAAATCTATTCCCTCTTGCTCCAATAAAGCCAAAATTGCCAAATTCAATTGGTCATAAGAGCTATAATACTTATCTAAATTGTTAGTATATCCAATTACTCTAATCACGCGAGCATTTCTGTCCAATCCATCAAATCTCACCAGACAAGAATTATCTAAAATGTCAATTGATTTAGGAATTTGTCGAATTTTCTCATTAATATCGGCTATTTTCTGAGCTGAAATTCCGTCAATTTTAATGAATAAATCAATAGCTGCTTTCCGATTTTCAATTGGCTGTTGGCAGAAATTTTTGATGTTGCCATCAATCATTTTAGAGTTAGGAACTTTCTGGATAGCTCCCTTAAACTTTAAATAAATTGTTGTACTTCTAATACCAATTTTCGTAACCTGCCCCAAAACACCACTTGGTAGTAAAATCAAATCATTTTCACGATACAAGCTGTCACTGTAAATTACAACTGTAGCTAACCAATCACTAATAACATCCTTAAATAATAAACCTAGCGTTAAACCAGCGCCACCGACTAAACCAAAGATTGCAGTAACAGAAGTTCCTAGTAATAATTCTCCTGCTTTTAAGCCAAAAATTAGGATAGCAGTAAACCTAAATAATATCGGAAGATAAGGGCTAATAATATCATCTAATTCAGTCTCAGTTTTAGCTGATAAATTACTAAAAAATTCTCCTAATATCGGAGAGATACGGTAGATAATTAGTGAAACATTACCTACTATTGCTAAGTTAATAATTCCTGTGACTATTTGATTTAATTGGGGAGAAATAGAATCTGTTAATATTAATTGTAGAATCCACAATCCAAGTATATAGATAAACCACCCTATCGGCTGTTTAACAGATGCAATTAATTGATCGTCAAGGGTAGTTTTTGTATTACGAGTTAAAGCCTCAACTTGCTTAATTAATATTATGCTGAATAGTTCTTTTAATCCTAATATTCCTATTAAAGCCAGAGCAATAAAAAATATTTTTATTGCTGGTATATCTAGAATTGTAATATTTATGAGACTTTGCCAAATTTTTTCCATGATTAATAAAGTCAGATTCCTTGAATAATTTAGTAGTTTTTAAGTTAATAGATAAGTATTTAGCATTCAGCTATTTTTTAGTTTTAGACAAACGGTTGGCGATCGCTCCTATCTAAATAAAAAAAATTTATCTCAAAGTTAAGTAGGATTCAAAAGACACTCAGAGATCGCTCCCCATATAATACAACGGTGGGCGATCGCCATTTCCAGCAAAACTTAATTGCTTAATAATTTCCAAGGATAATTTTCCTTTGTTATCATCATTTAATGTGCTTTAGATAGACTAAATACTACACAAATATAAATTATCTATGCTAACCAAAATTAAAGATTTAGCAGCTACCCTCGCCCCCCGTATGATTGAAATTCGTCGTCATATTCACTCTCACCCAGAGTTAAGTGGCCAAGAATACCAAACGGCTGCTTATGTTGCAGGTGTATTGTCTTCCTGTGGTCTTCATGTACGGGAGTCTATAGGTAAAACTGGTGTTCTGGGAGAACTCAAAGTTAATAATAATAATCAATGGTTGGCTATTCGTACCGATATGGATGCTTTGCCGATTAAAGAATGTACTAATTTAGATTTTGCCTCCCGTAATCCTGGCATTATGCACGCTTGCGGTCACGATGTCCATACAACTGTAGGACTAGGAGCGGCAATGGTATTATCTGAATTGGGAGAACCCTTACCAGGTAATGTTCGGTTTCTGTTTCAACCAGCAGAGGAAATTGCCCAAGGTGCAAATTGGATGATTGAAGATGGGGCACTTGAGGATGTACAGGGAATTTTAGGAGTCCATGTTTACCCAACTATTCCAGCGGGTTCGGTGGGTATTCGTCACGGAGTACTTACTGCTGCTGCTGATGATTTGGAACTGACAATTATTGGGGAGTCTGGTCATGGCGCCCGTCCCCATGAAGCTATAGATGCAATTTGGATTGCTTCTCAAGTAATTACTAATTTACAGCAGGCCATTAGTAGAACTCATAATCCTTTAAGACCTGTAGTGTTAACAATTGGTAAGATTAGTGGCGGAAGAGCGCCAAATGTGATATCTGACCAAGTAAAAATGTGGGGAACTGTGCGATCGCTTCATCCAGATACCCATAAGGTTTTACCTGCATGGATTGAAAATATTGTGGCTAATATTTGTGGTTCTTATGGCGCTAAGTATGAACTAAATTATCGTCAGGGAGTACCGTCTGTGCAAAATGACCCAGCATTGACTCAGTTGGTGGAGTCTGTTTCTTTGGAAGCTTGGGGGAGCGATCGGGTTTGTATTTTACCTGAGCCTTCCCTCGGTGCGGAAGACTTTTCTATGTATCTGAAGAAGGTTCCAGGTATGATGTTTCGTTTGGGAGTGGGACACAAAGATAAACCTAATTATCCTCTGCATCATCCTCAGTTTGAGGTAGATGAATCCGCTATTGTCACTTGTGTGGTTACTTTGGCTTATGCTGCCTATAAATATTGGCACAATCGCCATTTAGGCCATTAAGTCTCTGGTTGGGGAGTAGGGGAGTGGGGGAGTGGGGTAGTGGGGGAGTAGGGGAGTAGGGTAGTGGGGGGATGAGGTAGTGGGGGAGTAGGGGAGTGGGCGAGATTAAATATTGAAGTAATTATAGAAATATAAACACCGTAGAAGATGTCAAATTAAGATGCTTTTAGATATCCAGTTATTAACGCTAGAATAAAAGTAGTAATTTCAAATCAACGGAGTTTTCTATTGAACTCCTTTTTTTCTTACTTACAGCACTTTTGAGGAAGGGTGATGTACATTTATAAGACGACTATTTATACTAAAATCGGGCGATCGATAGGACTAATATTTATGAAGGTAAGGCAGAAGAAATCTATGCTGAAGGGAGACATAGGAATTTGAAAAAAGTGATGCATGATAACCGGATTTAATATTATTCCTATATTCCCTATTCCCTGTTCCCTAGAGCAATAAAATTTTGTACTTCATCAACTCCAAAACTGCTGTAATTAGTTAATAATTATAATTTTTAGGAGAAATATTGTGCCATCAGAACAAGACGATCGGATTAAACAATTATTTATATTAGAAGCAGAAGAACATTTAGTTACTCTAGAAAATGGGTTGGTAGATTTGAAGTCTACAATGTCAGATTCTGAAACTATTAATGATATGTTTAGAGCAGCTCATTCTGTAAAAGGTGGCGCTGCTATGTTAGGAATGCATAGTGTACAAAAGGTAGCTCACCGTTTAGAAGATTGTTTCAAAATAATCCGCGAAAATCCTGTTGATATTAACCAAATAGTAGAGTCTCAATTTTTAAAAGGATATGATACTCTCAAAGAGTTAGTAGAACGTCTGCAAGGTCCCTATGGTTTGAGGGAAGAAGAAGGGCAAGAAATTGTTGATAATGCTTTGCCTATTTTTTCAGAATTAGAAACTAATTTGAATACTTTAGTGAGTGGTGGTACTGTTTCTCAATCTACTGCTTCTGGAAATGGGAAGACAATATCTAAATCTAACTTTGCTCAAGAAGTTAAAAGTAAGTTAAAAGAAATGTTGGAGGTGTTTAAACAAGCAGATTCTCCTGACTCGAGAAAACAGCTTACAGAGGTTTGTAATGGTTTGTTGAAGTTGGATGAAAATACAGAAATTTGGAATACTTTAGTTTCATATTCTCAAGAGGCGATCGCTGGTTCTAAATTGTCTTATCAAATTTTAGCTCCTGTAATTATTAAAGAGCTTAATCAAGCAGGTGAGTTGATTGAAGCAGGAAAAGTACAGGAAATAGTGGCGAGTCAAGACCTTAAGGAAATAGCAACAGCTTCTGAGCAGAAAAAAGTAACTTTGCCAAAAGACCCTAAAGAGGTAGTTAAATTAATTATTAAAAGTTTTAATCATAAGCAATTAGAAGCGATCGCTAGATTATTAGTTAAGCATGTTAAGTCGTCAAAAAAATAATTGAAAGAGGGAACAGGGGTCATTTCAGTTATCAGTTATCAGTTATCAGTTATCAGTACCTCTGGCTGTTTGCGCAGCATGATTTAGGAAAGCCTTGGGATTGAAATATTGATATTAAAAGGGGAGGCTTCTGACCACGATTTTTCGGTAATAATTGATTTCATTTTTGATTTTTACCGAATAATTAAGATGTAAAGCCTCTCCTTCTAAAGAAGAAAGAAGAAAAAATTTTCCTTTGAGTCAATTCTCTTCTTTTCAAAGAGAGGTAATTGTTAATTATTAATTATTAATTATTAATTATTAATTGTTGAACAGATGTCTAATTTAGATTCAATCTAGTCTTTCATATTACAATTGGTTGTAGTGTTAGTCCCCATCAACTTATTCCTTATTCCTCCCCCCGCATCATCGCTATGCTTTATAAACATCTTTCTTAACATAAAACGTAGACATTATAGACAAATTATGTTCGAGACTTTAAAAGCCTTTTTCTAGAGAGAAAATGTATTTAAAAGTACATTTATGCAAGATAACTCAAGTAGTTTTACTTAGATACTATGACTATTTCTCCCTTCTCCCCTGCTCCCCTTCTCCCCTTCTCCCCTTCTCTCCGTGTCTCCGCGTCTCCGTGTCCTCTCTCCCCTGCTCCCCTTCTCCCCTTCTCTCCGTGTCCCCGTGTCTCCGCGTCTCCGTGTCCTCCTGTCTGAGGAGTTCCTTATAAGGGATAGCTTTCAAAGGGGGGTAAGGGGGGATGCCTTCTTCCTTCTTCCTTTTTCCTTCTGCCATACTTTCATCAAGTTTACGCAAAGCATGATTAACTTTTTCTTCTAACTTTTGAAACTGATGTTGTCGTAGGTCGCTCCACTCTGGTAATTTATTAATAAACTGCTGTAAATCAATAATCACACTTGTTAAATCGTTAATTTGCTGTAATTCTGGTCGCTGTTTAAACTGCTGAGAAATCATTTCTAGTTCTGTTTGTAACAGTTTAATAGTTTGCTCCTGAATATTAAATCGATTAGACAAACTTTTCATCGTTTCCAGCAAAGGTTTAATCTTGATATTTTCTGGATTATCTTCTAAGTTTTCAGCAGTAGATTCAAACACAGCTATACTATTTTGTAACTGGGAAATCATTTGGGAAATTGACTCTTGATATTGCTCTAGTTTTCCAGTAGTCTCAAGTTTAATTACTTTAATTTGTGCTGCTAATTTATGTCGGTTAACTAAATTAATTAACAGAGAAATCAAAACACACCCTACTGCATAAATAATTGGTTTATCGAATATATAATTTGCAAAAATTCCTACAATAGAAGCAGTAATAAAAATATATTCAGCAATTTCTAAAAGACTACGACGATGGAACATATTTATATATTTTTTAGTTTACTTCTAAAAATTATTATATAGCAGAAGGAAGAGGGAAGAAGGAAGAAGGAAGGAGGAAGAAGGAAGAAGGAAGAAGTAAGAAGGAAGAAGTAAGAAGGAAGAAGGAAAAGTATTACTTTGTCTGAGTTTTAAATTTTTGAACTGTCCTAACCTTTGCTTCGATTGCTATAATACCAATGCCCAAAAGTAACGCTATACTTAACAGGAATTACGCACGGACACTAAATAAAGTGAAAAAGAATGCTATTTACCCCTACATATGGTGTAATTAGGAGATAGTTGGATATATTTGTCGATAGTGATTTTTCTGCTATCCCCCCTGCCTTTTATGCTAATATCATGTCCGGATAATTAGTGATAAAAAAACCATTACCCTTGGAACTTTTCTTTCCCTTCTGCCTTCTGCCTTCTGCCCTCTGCCTTCCTTCTTCCAAAGTGTAAGTATTTAACCGGACATGATATAAGTTATTGAGGGTTTTCAACTAGGACTCTGATGATGAACCTCAGACAGGGGAATGTTTTCCCTCCTGTTCCCTGTTCCCTGTTCCCTGTTCCCTGCTGTAGATAAAGAAATTCGTGAAGGATTATTTTTTCCTGAGCTAATAGTTATAGTAATAATTTTTGCGTCAATTAATTGTACTTCTTTTGGCGGTTTATCTATGCCAGGATTAATTAAATATGCAGGAAAACAAGCTGCACTTAAACTCAGTCGAATAGCATTACCTTTCTCAATTTTTATACAAGTTGGCTGTAAAGATATTTTCACTGGTAGATTGTTAGAAACAACCTTGATATAACCTTGGGTAAAATTATAAACATTGCCGTTTGGTTTAACTTCAGATAACACCGCCGAAAGGTCAAAACTACTGGTATCTGCTGTACAATATACTTCTACATAAATATTTCCAACTATGTGTAAATCTTCTGTTAAAAATTCAGAAGTATAAGTCAAAATATCGGTACGACAATCTAATTCTGAACGTTCAAAAGAACCTGCTGGAAATGTGGCATGACCACCTAATACTGGAACGGGTCGCCAAGGGTCATGCACGAATATATCATCAGTAGAAATTTCAGGACAATTATTGTTGAGTGTTCCTGAATCTTCTCTCATATTTGCAAGTCCTGTACTAGCTAAATAATAGAAGCGATTATTATTACTCGGCCAAGAATTAAAATTACGCCATTCGTTACTTCCCATCTCAAATAAAGAAATAGGCGATCGCTCTAATATTCCTGTATTTATTCCTTTGAGAAATTGGTCGAACCATAATATTTGTAAATCATCTATAGGGTTAGAAGCTGCCAAACCATAATTTACAGTTCCTAGTTTTCTTCCCCAAGGAATATGAGACCAAGGACCTACTATTAATTTTTGTAGGAATTTACTACGACAAGATATTTTTTGATAAAAATTAATTGTGCCTCGTAAATAGGTATCAAACCAACCACCAATATGTAACATTGGTAGGTCTACGTTTTCTAGATTTGGTGATAGATTTTTCCAGTATTCACTAGGTTTATAATTTTCTAACCATTGATGATAAAAAGAGTCTGATGCATACTTATTCATTACTTCCGACAAAGCAGGAATTGGAGTCGAAAAAGACAAATTTTTAGCACCTTGATAAAGTTCTTGATAAGCTTCTTCATCTCCTCGTAAACGAGCAGTTTCTGTTGCTAGTTGAATTGCCCAACCCAAGTTAGTTTGTAAACGAAATGCTCCTCCTTCATAAGCCAATTCTGAATATAAATTATCAGCAATCATAGCAGGACAAATTGTTTTTAAAGCAGGAGGTTTAGCACTAGCAGCATATAGTTGAGTCATGCCTTGATAAGAGAATCCATACATCCCTATTTTGCCAGTGCTACCTGGTAAATTTGCTGCCCAATTAATAGTATCAATTCCATCTTCAATTTCATGGGCAAATAGTTGAAATTCTCCTTCAGATGTACCTCTACCTCGTACATCTTGAATAATCACAATATAACCATGGGAAGCATACCATTTTGGATGAGCGTAGACTACTGTAGAAGCGATCGCTCTGCCATAAGGTTGTCGCATTAATAGTACTGGAAATTCACCTTCTGCATCAGGGCGATAAATATCAGCGTCTAAACGTACTTCATCTCTGGTAAATATTGAAGCTGTTTCTTTGGGTAAAACTTTCATTTTAATATTGAGGCTGAATAAATGTATGATTTTACAGGAATTAGGAGGTAGCTCCATCAAGTATTGATGCTTAATTTATTGTCTAGTAGTGCACTGACACAGCTTAAATGGTGCATTAGAAAATGGGGGGATGGGGTGATGGGGAGATGGGGTGATGGGGTGATGATGAAAAAAGCTAATGCACTACTTTAGGTGTGTCGGTCCAGTAGGGTGCGTTAATGAAATGTAACGCACCATCTAGATTTTAATTTTCTTAGTAATTAACAATTAATACCAAATCCGGTTTAGCACTTACCAAAAATAAATTAACTATAATTCATATATATCAAGCTTTTCTCAATCATAAATTGTGGTCTATAGTAATCGAATTTGGTATAATAACTGCTTCTATTGAAAAATAAGAGAATTGAAAAAAATATTTTTATTATTTTTTATCTTTTATTCTGTAAAGTTGACTGTAGATCAAGACAGACAAGTAATAAATTTCATAATTCTGTGTAGCTTCACACACAATTGATATAACGGAGGATAGAAATCAAAATATTTTTGAGTGCTAATTAAGCAGATATAATATCAATTTTTATCATTTTCTTTGTGGGTTTAATACCCCACCGTCTACACGGTGTTCAAAATTACTTGGGGGAGCGTAGACGCGGAGCGGCCCTTCGTTGACTATCCCCATGTAATTTTCCTCCTGTCTCCTGTCTCCTGTCTCCTGTCTCCTTCTTCAATTTTAATTTTTGGCAAAAGGAAACAGAAAAAAGAGAATTGAGGAACGGGAATTTTGGGTAATATTTTTCTTCTTTCGTCTTCCTTTTTTATAGCAGAAGGAAAAAGGCGTTTAGTTATCTAGGAGAAAAGGTTGATTATTGATATACCGTTGTTTTATATCATTTCCGGATAAGAGCGTGATCAAAAACTTTCTCCTTTTCCTCCTGTTTCTTCTTCTTTCTTCCCTCCTGACTCGGTCCTCCTGACTCGGTCTTCCTCCGTCGTTTATTTATAAGTATTCAACCGGACATGATATTAGATATTCCATAAGTCAAGAGTAGTCATGGTAGTTACTATATCAAAAGATGATTTTTGATATTGGGTTTAATACCCCGCTGTCTACAGGGTGTTTACTAATTAATAATTAATTGTTGAAAAGCTTGTTGGGGTTTGAGTCCCCATCCGCTGTTTGCTTCTTCCTTCTTCCTTCTTCCTTCTTCCTTCTTCCTTCTTAAATACAACTTGAACGAGAAAGAACTTGCATATCTTCTTCATCTAAATCTACTGGTATTCCACTACGAATTAGTTCGGCAAAATCTTCATTTGGCACCATAATACATAAAGCATAAAGACGAGTTAAACCAGTATTTTCTATGACATGAATCCCTGTTGGTGGTACTAGAATACTATCACCAGCACGAATATTAACAGATTTTCCGTCACATATTGCCTTTCCTTCTCCTTTAATAATAAAGAACATTTCTACCGCTAAATTATGTCGATTGGGAGGAGTTTTTCCCCCCACATCAAAAATTTCTAAACATACAGTTAAAGAAGCATTGGCAATTACAGGATCGAAAATAATTGCTAATCGATTACTATCTAGGGGACTAATACGATATGCTTGATAATCTTGGGGAGATTTAAGGACTGGAATCATGCATTGAGTAATCATTTTATTCTGGGTAATAGTGTTAACTTATTCAGGAAATTATTGATTATTTAGCTGTAGATTTGTTTAGACACCAGTGGCATCAGAGCTACTTATATTGGCATGAAATTTTATATTTTTATTTTGGGGTTAATACCCCGCCTTATACAGGGTATTTACAATTGATTGGGATTTGAGTCTGCATCCACTTTTTCCTTTTTATCATTTTCTTTGTGGGTTTAATACCCCACCGTCTACACGGTGTTCAAAATTACTTGGGGTTAGAATCCCCATGTAATTTTCCTCCTGTCTCCTGTCTCCTGTCTCCTGTCTCCTTCTTCAATCCTTCCTTCTTCCTTCTTCAAGGTTTTCATAAGGCAGGAAATAAAAGGTTTTTGGGAATCTTGCTTTTTGTTAGACCTTGATTTTTTTGCCTTCTTAACTGATATCTTTTTTTGAGTTTCGTCTCTTTTTAAGCATAGCTACAAAGTGCCAATTTTTTGTAATTAGTATTTGACAAATATGAGACTTTTCCAAAAAATATTTATTATTTAATAGCATCCAAAATAGCATTAGAATTTGTGACAAACCCGAAACATTGTTTCACATTATAAATAGTAGCTTGCCAACAATATTCAGGGGAAGTGGTGGCAGTACAGTCTGAAACTAAAATGCAGTCATAACCAAGGAAATTTGCATCTTGTAATGTTGCCATTACACATTGGTCTGCATTCACTCCCGCAAACAACAGAGTTGTTTTGCCCATATTTCGCAGGATGCTATCAAGAGGAGTATCCCAAAACCCACTCATCCTATATTTACTCACGCGAATATCTTCTGGTTGTTGCTCTAATTCATCCACAACTGCTGCTGCCCAACTTCCTTCTATCAGTACGGGGGCATTATTTTTTGGCAGTGGGTCGCCTAAACCTACACCTTTACCAGTGGGGTTATAAACATGGCGTAACCCAGCGCTGATATTCAGTAGGTCGGAACGGTTTCCCCAGTTTACCCAAATTATCGGGATGTTTTGTGATCGCAATTGTGGTAAGAAATTTATTAGTGGTTGAATGGGAGACCGTGCAGGTGTCACATCTACGCCTATATGAGCTAACCAACCATCAGGATGACAGAAGTCATTTTGCATATCTATGACTAAAATTGCTGTTTTGGCTAAATCTAGTTTAATGGTTTTGGTATCAGTTTTGACGACAATGGTTTTAGTGGGAAGAGGAGGACGAGTAATATCTGCAGTTGTCTCATCAACTGCCCACGCATTGGGTGGTATACCCAGAGTTTCAAGGGAGGAATTCTGCATAATATTATCTGGTGAATTTATCTATAAAATTACAAAGAGCATAGATGATTATTATATGCTCTTTCTTATTTTCGTCGATCATATATTATTAGTTGTATTACTTAATAAATTTTTAATTTCTCTATTATTGTTTGGTTTATTTTTATTTTCAAATATTTGCATTGTAGATTTAGAGAATAAAATTTTTAAGCAACAATAATATTTTTGTCACTTATGATTATTGGGGAAATATAAAAATTTTAATTTTATCCTATAAAATTTATTTGATAAATATTTGCTATAAATATCTAGGCTATTTCTGAGGAGTCAGAATAAATGGCTTCAATATCATTTTTTAGGTCGGAAATTATTTTTTTAGTCAAAGGGACATCTCCTGCACCTGTCTTTTAATCGCCCTTATTATTCGTAAAATTATTTTTTTTATGGTATAAAATTTATTTGATTTTGAATTTTTTTATTTGGATTTTATTTTTCATGTTTGGTAATACTTGAAAACTAAATTTTCAAGTTAATTTTTTTGATACTCTGAGTTCAAAGTCTATATATACAGCCATCCTATTTCAGTTGCAGGTAAAAATCTCTTTGAATTTAGGAAAAATGGAATAGGAATAAAAGTTTCAGAGTTTTTATGTATCCTGATATTTTTGACAAATCATTATTATTTCATAAATTATTTCTGTATATATCTCCATAGACATGATAATTTTATTCAGGTATTTCTTAATAAAATTAAGGTCAATTTAAGTGACTCATAGATAATCCCAAGTTGCTTATTTTACTGTTAGCCTTAGTCTTTTCAAAAGCTTCATATAGTTTATCTTTTAGGTTTCCAGTATTCCCAGTCCATTGTTAGCTATTCTAATTTCTACTCCATAGGATTCAATAATTGAAGTCGTAATAGTAATTCGATTTGGATTTTGCAGAATTTCTTGATAAGTTTTAAATTTTTTATGGTTATATTCTTCTAAATAATTAATTGTATTTACTAACAAACTCATAAAAACTTGATTTAAGGTATTTGGATAACAATTAATCTGAGGTAAATTTCCACAATTTTTGACAATTTAAATGGCTGGACGCTGATGATTAGCTTTGAGTCTATGTTGTAAAATTGTCAGAGCATTATCTATACCTTCGTTAATATCAAAAGCTACTTTTGAAGTACTATCTGCTCTAGCAAAACTTCGCAATGATACGCTAATTTTGCTGATGCGTTCGCTGGTTTTTTTTACGGAAAATAATATTTTTGGTAGCTCTTCAATCAGAAAATCTATATCCATCTCTTCCGCGCCTTTTTCAATTATTAGACCAGGATTAGGAAATTGTTTTTGATATAATTTAATGTGATTAATAATTGCTGTGAGATATGTTTCCGCCAACTTTATATTACCGACAACTATACTAACTGGATTATTTAACTCATGAGCAATACCAGCAACTAATGCCCCAATGTTAGACATTTTTTCACTTTGAATTAATTGCGATTGAGCTGTTTTAAGTTATTCTAAAGATTGATAAAGTTCCGCAGTTCTTGCCTGTACTTTATCTTCCAGTTCGGATGCAGATTTTTGCAATTCTATTTCTGCTGCCTTCCGTTCTGTTATCTCTTTTTGTAAGCGTATATGTATATTGATTCTAGATAAAAGTTATTCGGCTTTAAACGGTTTAACAATATAGTCTACAGCTCCTAAATTTCAACCTTTTATTTTTTCAGTAGATTCAGAAAGTGAAGTCATAAAAATAACAGGAATATTTTTAGTGCTTTCTTAAGCTTGCAAGTAACTACAAACTTCAAAACCATCTATTCCTAGCATGATTATATCTAGCAAAATCAAATCTGGTAATACATTTTTTACCTTCTCAATTGCAGTTTCTCTATCCTCTACTGCAATGACATTAAAACCAGACTTTTTTAATACATTTAATATTAAATGGGCGTTTCGATATTGATTATCTACCACCATAATTGTGTGTTCCTTTTTTTGATTCATGGAAACTCCTTTGATGTTTTTTCTTAGCTAAAACTACATAAGTTTTCGACTTTATTCAGTACGAAACTTTATGAGCATTACCAATAGGAAATCTTGCAGATAAATCAAGATAAAAATGCACCCAATTATTATAAAAAAATCCTTGATTTTCTGGATTAAATATTTTTTGACAAATATAACTAGATTTATTGATAACAAAATCAAAGTAAATATCAGATCATTTATAATTACTTTTTTCCAGCTACTTATTATTTTCCTAAATACTACGAATTATACTCATAAAAAAAATTAATTTTTTATTGTATTATTAATCATGTTAAAATTTTTATTAAAATCAGAGTAATTCTTTATCAAAACTTTTCACAATAGTATAATTACGATTTATCACTTTTTGTATTGAGATAGATACCATGCTGTAAAAATCTCAACTATGACTACTAAAAATCAGAATATTTAGGAGTATTAACCCATTGCGTATTATCATCCAAGGTTGGCGTTTTTTACCCCATTCTTATGCGATCGTAAATCAATTCCAACTACTAGAAATGCTGAACCGAAAGCATCTACAAATTTATCATCAGGATATGCCTTACATTAGCAAAAATTGGCAACCCGTCACAGGTTTATTTCCTCCTGATGCAGAAATAGCATTACGCAACATCCCCAAACCATCTCCTCAAAAAACTGCTGATGCCACATTACGAATATATGCTCCCTTTAATCTCAGTTTCTCCACAAGCAAACGAACAGCAGTTTTTGCCTGCACCGAATGGGGTATTGTTAGTAAATCTATTGTTAACGGAATGGGTGTAAAATCTTTTGCAGAAGCTCATGCTCAAGGAGATGCAATTATTATTACCCCCTCCCACTGGTCAAAAGATGGGTTTATTCGTAGTGGTGCTCAAGAAAGTCGTGTTGCTGTTGTCCCTCTTGGTGTCAACCCTGATATTTATCATCCTTTACCAACTTCTCAGAGAACTATTCTCCGCCAAAAGTTGGGCATTAATAACTATTTTGTGTTTCTCAATATTGGGGTGATGTGCAATAGTAGTCAAGGAGTGGGACGTTTACTCAAAGCATTTGCCATCATTGTTGAGCGCTATCCAGATACTAAACTTATCCTTAAAGGTAGGGATGCTATTTTTCCTTCTAAAGATTCTATTCTCAAAGCTAGCAAACTTGCACTCACTAATACACAGATAGAAAAAGTGAAGTCTAGAATTATCTATGTTGGCGAAACTCTTTCATTTTTTGAACTCGCTCAACTTTATCAAGTTGCTGATGCTTATGTTTCTCCCTATTTAGCTGAAGGTTTTAATTTGCCAGTATTGGAAGCAACAGCTTGTGGTTTGCCTGTAATATGTACAAAAGGTGGCCCGACAGATGATTTTACTAACTCTGATTTTGCTTTAAAAATTGATAGTAAACTCCAGACTAATTATACAAGGGATGGAGATACTCTCTGGTGTGTAGTACCAGAACAAGAGCATTTGATTGAATTAATGCAAACAGTTATTGAAAAATCTTTATTATTAGACCATGCTCGTCAAACTGGACCGAAATGGGTTCTTCAGCATTTTACTTGGAAGCAAGTTGTGGATCGATTATTAGATGTGCTTATTCCGTCTGTAAAATTTGGTAGACCGACTTTTGAGCCAATTATTCTTTAGAAAAGAGGGAGTAGGGAGTAGGAAGTAGGGAGTAGGGAGTAGGGAGTAGGGAGTAGGGAGTAGGGGGAAATAATTGATATATCTAGTCCAATAATTGATTTTATTTTTTATTATTGGAGATTTCTAGTGGGCAATATTAATTTAGTTTTGAAATGTTAGAGATTTTTGGTGACTTCATTTCTGTTGCGGGTTAGTTTTTGAGAGATAGGAGATAGGGAAATCAGGCAGTTTTCTCTCACCCCTTTCTTGAGTGTGTCCTTATTTCTGGGAAACCTACTAATTACCCACTAGCTTTCGGCCTAACTAAGTCTAAAACTAAGCTCCTATTTCTCAGTATTTGCTCTGTCCATAACTTTTTAGCGTTGAATAAAAAGTCATGCGAATGGGCGAGTTCACCCCAATAACATAATACTACCACATTTTTTTTGATTGTGGGAAGGCAATAGGATTCCATCCTGGGGTTCTGGGTGCTTCACAGGATGATGATTTTAACCAGTAGATAAATCTTCAGTTTACCGAATAATTAAGGTTTAAACCCTCTCCTTTAAAGGAGAAACAATGAATTAATTTTCCTTTTATTCAATCCTCTTCCTTTTAGGGACAGGTAATTATCAATTATCAATTATCAATTATTGAACCACTAGCTTTTGCCCCAACTCAGTCTAAAACCAAACTCCTATTTCTCAATACTTCTTCCCTAGACAACTTTTTTGCGTTGAATAAAAAGTCATGCTTATGGGCGAGTTCAGCCCAATAACATAATACTACCACATTTTTTTTTGATTGTGGGAATCCTATTGCCTTCCATCCAGGGGTTTTTTGGTGCTTCACAGAATGATGATTTTAACCAGTAGATAAATCTTCAATCATAGAAACTCATAATTAATAGACATCTCTAGAAAATAGGGAGTAGGGAGTAGAGAGTAGGCGGAAAGAATTAATGATTTATGTACGAGAATTAATTTGATTTTTTATTACTGGAGATGTCTAATCAAGTTGCACTTGTTAAGCTGATAACTTTATATTTAATTTTTTATTATCAAACAGGATTGGGTCTAAAACCCCGCCTTTTAAGGCGAAATATTTTTGGAGAGTTGCTCAAATCCCCTACTTCCCCTCCTGGGAGGGGGAGGGGCGAGGGGTGGGTTAACTTCTGACTTCTGACTTCGTTAAAGATACCCTCAATTTTAGAACATGAAAATTGATACTATAATAATTGTACTTCTGGTCAACAATAAACATTAAACTAACTTAACAGGACAATTATGCAATCAACAACAACTCAATCAAATACCTCAAATATGGATCTGCCAAAAAGTGGTTTACCAGTAACAATAATTACAGGTTTTCTTGGTAGTGGTAAAACTACTTTACTGAACCATATATTGCAAAATCAACAGGGTGTAAAAACTGCGGTTTTAGTAAATGAATTTGGAGAAATTGGTATTGATCATGAATTAATTGTTTCTACCGATGGAGATGACACAATGGTCGAACTTAGTAATGGTTGTGTTTGCTGCACTATTAATGAAGATTTAGTTAATGCTGTTCATCAAGTTTTAGACAGACCAGACAAAATTGATTATATAGTTGTAGAAACGACTGGTGTAGCTGACCCATTACCAGTAGCTTTAACTTTTTTAGGTACTGAATTACGAGATATGACTCGCCTAGATTCAATTATTACTTTGGTCGATGCTGCTAACTACAGTCTTGATTTGTTTAATAGTCAGGCAGCACATAGTCAAATTTTTTATAGCGATATTATTTTGTTAAATAAAACTGACCTAGTTGAGGAGAAAAATTTAGACTTATTAGAAGTGAAAATTAGAGATGTTAAAAAAGATGCGAGAATTATGAGGACTAGCCAATCACAAGTAGCTTTGCCGTTGATTCTCAGTGTGGGTTTGTTTGAGTCGGAGAAGTATTTTGAAATAAAAGAAGAAGCTCATAGCCATGACCACGACCATGAACATCATCATCACGACCATGACCACGACCATGAACATCATCATCACGACCATGACCATGACCATGAACATCATCATCACGACCACGACCATGACCATGAACATCATCATCATTCCAACCATTTAGAAAATGATGGTTTTACTTCTATTTCTTTTCAAAGTGATAAACCTCTTTCTCTTAAGAAATTCCAAGATTTTTTGGATAATAAATTGCCTGCAAATATTTTCCGAGCAAAGGGAATTTTGTGGTTTGAAGAAAGTCCTCTACGACATATATTTCATTTGAGTGGTAAGCGGTTTACTATTAATGATGATGAGTGGAAAGGTACTCCTAAAAATCAGTTAGTTTTGATTGGTCAAAATTTAGACCATGATGAGTTGCGATCGCAATTAGAGGACTGTGTTATTTCTTGAAAAGTTAGGAATAAGGAATAAGGTAATAGGTTGGAATTATTTAAATTTCCTACAAACCAAAATATCTTTTTTCTTCTGTTTCTAGGAAGTGCTGTACATTGGATTTTTTCTACGTATAAAAATGATTAGATGGAGGTTAAAAGCAATGTTTCAACATTAGGAATTAGGAGCTAGAGAAATAGAATAGGGGAAAAAGGTGGAAATGTGCCACTATATTCACCATCTACCTATCTCCCTATATTTAAGTACATAAAGTACATAAATAGACATCTCCAATAATAAAAAATTAAATCAATTATCGTACAAAAATTATCAATTATTTCCCCCTCCATACCTCTTCCCTATTCCCTCTTTTCTGGAGATGTCTAATATAAATCTCATAATAATAAAAAATTAAATCAATTATTGCACTCTTATTCATCAATTCTTTGCCTCTATGACCTACGGACGTTGCATGCAACGTCCCGATCGCCTACTCCCTCTTTATTTGGAGATACCTAAAAGATTCCAAATGGGTTCTAGACATTGATTATGCTTAAAGAAAAGAATTAGGAATCGGAAAAATTATGACTCAATATTCACCCCCATCACAATTGAGGCAATGCAAGTAAGGTTTAGTCTATTAAACAAGGGAAGTGGTAGACAAAAGTAAGTATTATCTACTCCTGACTCCTTTCCATTGAAGATTAATTAGGGCTTGCTGAATAAATCTAAAAGTCTTTGCAGATAAAGGTAAGTGCCTTTTTAAGTATCAAAAAGTGCGAGGTTTTAGGTAGTAATGGTTCAATTAGGAGCGGATTTTGGTCAAGATAGGGGCAAAAAAATTCAGGGACTATTCTTCCTACTATCTCCTCTATAATTCCCCTAACTCCTAACTCCTGACTCCTGACTCCTGACTCGGTCCTCCTACCCTCACCCATAAGACTTTTTCAGCAAACCCTAATTAATACAATTTATCTGTAAAAATGCGCTTAATAATTGTTGCTCAGACCTGATTACACTAACTATTCTCATCTTTATATTAAGTGCAAATTTATGGATAAATCTTATAAGTGGTAGTGCCAAATTAATTGCACATATTTGACAAAGGAATATATGCGATAAAAAGCAAATATAGATTTATAACGTTATGAGATTCATGTTTAGATTTAAATCCAGAAAGTAGAAAGCTTCTAGAAAGAAGAAGTCACCATAAGTAATTGTCCTCTAGTTAGAGAATGATACTAATTTCGATTTATTATTGTTCTCTAGTTTCTTCTTTGTCAAAAGAAAAAATTATTTTTAACCTTTAACTTTTTTTGTTATGCGAGTTATTATCCAAAGAGTGAATTTTTCTCAAGTCAAAGTAAATGGAAAAATTGTTGGTAAAATTGGTAAAGGATTAAATTTACTTGTAGGTATTGCAACTACTGATACGGAAGTAGAAATAGATTGGATGGTGCGTAAATGTTTAGAGATTCGTTTATTTCCTGACCTAGGTAGTAATAATAACCGTTGGGAAAAATCAGTAAAAGATATAAATGGTGAATTGTTAATCATTAGTCAATTTACTCTTTATGGAGACTGTCGCAAAGGTCGTCGTCCATCTTTTGATAATGCAGCATCTCCTGAAGTTGCTAAACAACTTTACCAGCTATTTGTAGATCGATTAAAATTGAGTTGCTTAAAGGTAGAAACTGGTATATTTGGAGCAATGATGGAAGTTGAAATTGATAATGATGGTCCGGTAACTCTATTGTTAGAAAGAGAAGCTACTTCAATAATTAATAATTAATTAGGGTTTGCTGATTAAATCTAAAAGTATTTACAGATAAAGGTAAGTGCCTTTTTAGAACGAAAAAAAGTGCAACTTTTTAAGCTTGAGCGACCAAAAAGTTAGGATAAAAGGTAGAATAATTGCAGAAAAATCAAGGGATAAAATATCCGACTAACTCCTCTAAATTTCCCATTCCTCCTGACTTCCCCTCCTGGGATGGTCTGGGGGTGGGTTGACTCCTACTTCATACCAAAAAACTTCCATAAGCAAACCCTAATTATCACAATATTTAATAAAACATCTATGAATTAAGCTATTTTTTCCACCACAAAAAATATCTTTATACCTAATTCTCTGTTGCCTATTTACTTTTTCTCAAAAGGATTTTGACAACTTAAATGTAAACTCTATATAAATGCGATAAATAAAATTTCGGGTTGACGAACCAAGATAGGGGTATTTCCACACCATTTTTTTTCAATGGTCGAGACAAAATTAATGTTATAGTAGTATAAGTAATGGATTTACCTAACAGACAGGTGTCATGTTAATATCACAATTGTTAAATTAGGGTAGTTCTAAACTTAAAAATTTAGTTAATATAATTTCAGATTTTAAATAAGGAAAGTTATGGGATTTTTTGATTCAGAAGTAGTTCAACAGGAAGCTAAACAATTATTTGAGGATTATCAATCCTTAATTAAAGTAGGAAGTGATTATGGTAAATTTGATCGAGAAGGTAAAAAAATTTATATTGAAAAGATGGAATCTATTATGGAGCGCTACCGCATTTTTATGAAGCGTTTTGAATTATCAGAAGATTTCATGGCTCAAATGACTATGGAACAACTTAAAACTCAGTTAAATCAATTTGGCATTAGTCCTCAACAAATGTTCGATCAAATGCACACAACTTTAGAAAGAATGAAGTCTGAATTAGAAAAACAGTCCTAATTGAATCAAGATAAATAACGATTTAATATATTAACCACATTATTTCAAACAGTTTTTTGGGAAATTTTTTGAAGTTATAGAAATTATAGAAATAAACAGTTTTTTTTGCTTTTCCAAATGACGGTATGATTTGAACCCATCATTAACTCACTTTCAATCTATAATTATACTTACCAATCTTACCCATTAACAAAGTTATTTTCTTTAACCCAAACTGTTGATTCTAGAAATTAATAAAAACAATTATCTTGCATTTTGTTATTTTTAGCTATTTATGTAGATACATTTTTTTCAAATTATCAAAAATATCAAAACAACTGGAGAGTACAAAGTTATGCAAAAAAACGATTTACTTTCCAGACTGAAAGTATTACTGGGAAAGGCTTACAGTACCTACAACTCTGAATAAATAGTTTTTAACCTTTAGGCCACTGAAAGCCTTAGCTAGTAATAGTTATTCCAAGAACTTCGCACTATACTAGAAAACAAGAATAATTTAGAATTTATTGTTGTACTACTTGGTTTTTAATTTCTTTTTATTTATAGCATTCTCCATTACTGTATTTTACATATCAAAAGCTTAAAATTCAAAGAACGCAAGATTTTTCTTTCTTGCTTCTTCCTTCTGCTATAGCAACAAAAAAAATGCTATTTAAGCCTTGACTCAAATCAGGAAAATTCAAAATAGAACCTATCTTAGAGATACAAACTTATAGTGTTCTTTTGTTTATTTATCTCAACGTTACTTGAAAATCTGCGTTATTCCGAAGGGGAGCGGAGGGATGGAAAAACCAATCAATATTGAGGTTTTCAAAGATTGTGTGCTATGATAGTTAAGTTAAGCCTTCTGGGCTATTAGTGTCTAGGGAAGCCGTCGGGTTGGCGACCTACTGTGGAACTACCTTAAGACCAAAAAGAAGATCGACCTCGGAGGCAGGTGCTATGTTAGCGCAGCTCCTCCGGAGGAGGCAAGAGGAAACAGAAACCCCTAATCAGTGATGGTTAGGAATCATACATTGTCGCCCAAGGGCAACGTCGGGAGGATGTCAATTGATGAATCCCCATAAACAACCATAAGGGGGTTGGTAAGGGGGTGCTGGTTTCCCCACTCCTCCACAGGGTGGGGCGGAAAGCACCCCCTTACATAAATAAATGTTGATCCGCTTCGATCAAGATGTTTGTCTACCTCCCGAC
>NZ_JAAHGB010000071.1:0-33615 GCF_010672695.1 Okeania sp. SIO1H4 | reverse complement strand
GACAGGAGACAGGAGACAGGAGACAGGAGACAGGAGACAGGAGACAGGAGACAGGAGACAGGAGACAGGAGACAGGAGACAGGAGACAGGAGACAGGAGACAGGAGACAGGAGACAGGAGACAGGAGGAAAATTACATGGGGATAGTCAACGAAGGGCCGCTCCGCGTCTACGCTCCCCCAAGTAATGCGTGAACACCCCCGTTGACGGTGGGGTATTAAACCCACAAAGAAAATGATAATATAAGACTTTTAGCTATTGGACAGTTCTTGTAATTTGTAAATATGCCAGCGCACATTGCTATATAAAAAAACTTCTGGCATTGAAGTTTTCTTTCCCTACTGCCTACAGCAAAGCTGCCTACTGCCTTCCTTCCTCCAAAGTGTAAGTATTCAACCGTTAGCGTAGCTCCCCCTCCGGGGGAACATGATATAAAAAATCAAATCAATTATTCCAAAGAAATTATCAATTCTTTACGCCTACTGCCTACAGCAAAGCTGCCTACTCCCTACTCCCTATGGGTGGAGTAGATGTCTAATTATCATTACATTTAAGCAACGCCAAACAATTGTGCTATCCGCCATCTCCGTTCTACTAAACTTACCCAAACTTACCCATGCCGGAATTGCATGAGCTTCAGTGTTCTATAGAACCCCTAACCGTATCTTCATATAAATATCAAGTTTTTTTGACTAGGAGACAGCTATACTGGAGACAGGAGACAGAAGGTAAGAGAGAAAAGGTTAAGAGGGAAGATTTGGGGAGAGATAATACAAAAAATTCAACACTCCTTCAACTGAATTTTCCTCAAAATTAATGCGCGAAAAGACTTGACTACCATAATTATATAGATCTCAAATGGGTTCTATAGAATTCTGCTCAAATTATTCTGAACTAAGCACAGAATCACGTTCCGCTAGTAGACGACGTAATTCTTGTTGTCGAGCGCTATCAAGTGGAAAATTCCAGATAGCGATCGCTGCTATGAGACTAATTGGGATAGGAACACAAATAAATATATATTTAAGCGCCTCAATTGCTGCGGGAGTATTTGTACCTCCAGGAACAAAACCAATCAAATCTAGAATGGGGTAAACCATACCAACTCCTAAAGCAGAACCAACTTTGTTAGTCATGGTCAACAAAGAATAGTAAAGACCTGTACGTTGTGTACCAGATTCCAGGTTGTCATGGTCTGTCACATCTGCCATGATCGAGCGTAACAAAAATGCTCCCGCACCAGATTCGATACCAAAAAGAATATTAACTAAAGCATACAGCCATAAATTCCCTGGTTCAACTAGCAGTATAGTAGCGATAATTATACAACCATAAATTTTAGCAACACCAAAAGTCCGATGCTTCTCCAAACTATAACTAAGACGCATCCAAAAAGGAATACCACAAAAACTAGCGATGAAATAGAGTAAAAGCATGAGACTAGACCATTGACCTAGTTCCATGGCATAAGTAACAAAAAAAATGTAGATTGAACCAGTAATTCCAGGAGCAAGACCAACCATGAGATTTGCCACTAGGACTCGCATTAGCAACTTGTTTTTCAACAACAGAGAAGTTGACTTGAGCAAACCAAGTTGAGGTGGTGGTGTCACAGGTCTTTCTTGAACATTACAAACAGCGATCGCTACAGTAATAGGCAGTAGTACAATAGTAAACCAACCCATAGCAGCAACTTTATTCCCAGTATCAACACCCCCAGTCTGCTCAAGAATAGTTGGAAGTATCAATACAGCTAACATTCCAAAGACTAGAGCAAATTCTCGCCAACCTTGAATTCGCGATCGCTCATAATAATCAGATGATAATTCTGCACCCCAAGACATATGAGAGATACTCAACAGAGTCCAACCCACATAGAGCAGCAGCATCCAAAACAGAAGATAATTTCCTGTGATAGGAGCTTCAGGCATAAATACTTTGTAAACACAAATCATTAAAATAGGGACAGATAATATAATCCAATGACGGCGACGTCCAAGAGGAGTTGTCACTTTATCGCTGAGAATACCAAGAACTGGATCGGTAAAAACGTCCCAGAAACGGGTAATCATAAAAATTGTGCCCACCAGAGAAAGGCCAAGTCCCATTTCTTCTGCATAAAAAGGGGGGAGGTAGACCAAAAGAGGAAGACCAAGAGCGGAAAGGGGTATTGCGGGAGAGACAAAAGCTGCGATGGTTTTTTTGGTCAGATTCATCTTTTTGTATTATTTATGGCCTTGGAGCAAGTATGAAATTATATTTCATTTAATTTTAGTTAGATGAATCAAAAATTACATTAGTTCTATATTTATAGTCATTCTGAATAAGAATGGGATACTTTTTCAGCTAAAACCCTTTCACTGTAAGAAAACCTTGTCTCACTCTAAATCAGAATGACTATACTTAAGATTGGGGGATTTTTTGGGTAATACTGAGGCGATCGCGATTTGTGATTTTATTGGTCATAACCTAAAGTACCAGGAACAATAAAATCTGGTGTTTTAATCTCTGGATGTTTCTCTAATAACCGATAAATTTTTTGACGAATATCTACAATATCTGGTTTATCTATTTGATTATTACGAGTATTTTCTTGTGACAAATTAGAGCCACTCTGAGAATCTTTAGTAAAGGCTTTACAAGCATTATCAACTTCAGAAATAGGTAATCCACAATACTGAAAAATAGATGTTACTATTGATTGTGGACTTGCGACTAAATCTTCGTAACGAATGGCACAGCTAGGAACACCTTTTTTGTAGAGGTATAGATAACGTTGCATCACAGATAACCACATAGTTGTATATAAATCAATTGCATTAGGGTCTGTAAAATCAATATAATTAGAATAATCCTTAAGCAATGGGATAGCTTTACTGTAACGTTCTATGTTTTCTTTGATAGTTGGAAGTATCGAACTCATAAAGGCAAAAGCACGCATAGCAGATTTCACATAATCTTCAGCATTTCGATATAAGAAAATCGCCATAGAGTTAGGAAATACATGGTGTATTAATTCCCATAATTCAATACAAAAACCCCGCAATTTTATGACACAGCATGAAGATTTTCCTTTGATATTAGGTTTGCCCACAAGATAAATACAAAGCTTGAGTAATTCCGCTATTTCATCATCATTACTACCATCAGGATTTCGCATTCCTACAATTTGGGAAAAAACATCAGGTTCAGATAAACTAAGCACATTATCTACTTGGTTAAATACTTTGCTTAGTAAAGTCGAACCACAACGCCCTACAGAATAAATTATTACTAGATTTTTAATTGGTTCTATTTCTTCTATTAATTGTGGAATTTCAGCCAAAGGAACAGCAATTAATTTCTGAGCATGGTCATATTGAGCATGATAAAAAAAGGCTGCCTGAGACAGATCGATATCTAAGGGAGTTTCTACAAAAATTGCTCGTTGATTTTGGAGGTCGAGACAATATAAACTAATGTTAGGATTTTTAATAATCGTTTTGGGGTCAATTGTTTCCCCTTCTTGATAATCAAAATCCTCTAGTTTAGCAACTGTATTAGCAGGAGTTCGATTTTTGCTCTGAATGTTAAGGACTTTGGTATTCATTTTGATCAAGGATAATAATTATTTTAGATAAAAACAAAAATTTATTATAATAGACTTGTCGCTTTATAACTTCAAAAATCCCCAAAAACTTTGTTATATAAGGATTGTAGCTATTTGAACGTAAAAAGCCTTGGAATTATTGCTCTGTCTAGCTTGGAGCGATTTTTTCCCTCTATTTAGCGACAAGTCTAATATAAAATGAGGCAAAGTCAAACAATAAAGGTTTAAATTTACTTAGTAAGGATTCTAATTATATGAAATGTAAAGAGCGAAAAATCACCATTTATTCTAACCCACGATTATTTGTAGAAAATTGGGCTTATCCTTCTATTCATAAAGGCATTGGGGGAAGTGCAGAAGCAGTAATTTACTTGAGCCAAGAGTTGGTGAAATTGGGATACTTAGTGACAATTATTAATCAATGTGGTGATATGCAAGGAGAATATAATGGTGTTGTTTATCAGCCTATTGAAGAATTTAATTCTGATGATAATTTTGATATTTTCATATGTCATCGTGACTGGCTACAACCAATGATGATGAACATCAAAGCCCAAAAAATTGGGGTATGGTTACACGATAATCCAAAAGGTTTTCCTCCCATTGAAGAATCTAAAAGGCAAAACTTTTTAGCTAGCTTTGATAAACTATTTGTACTTTCAAAATATCACCAATCAATGTTGCCAGATTGGATTCCTGAAGAAAAAATATTTTTAACTAAGAATGGAATTAATCTTCAAGATTTTAACACCTCTTCAATTGCCAGAAACCCTAAAAGATTAATTTATATTACTACCTATAATCGGGGAATAGAAAACCTACTACAAAGATGGCAAGAGATTCTTAAAGAAGTCCCTGATGCTGAATTGCATATTTTTTATGGATGGCAACTTATAGATGCTTTAGCTAAAACTCCTTTGGTTGAAAAGATTCCAGACTTAAAAAATGTTAAGGATAGACTGTTACCCCTAATGCAGCAAAAAAATGTTTATGAACAGGGGAGAATTGGGCACAAGCAATTAATTGAAGAACTATTAAAATCTGGAATATGGGTTTATCCATGTCATACTCCAGAAGTTTTCTGTATCAGTGCAATTAAAGCACAAGCTTGTGGTTGTGTGCCAGTAGTAACAACATTTGCTGGCTTAGATGAAACTGTACAATCAGGTATCAGAATTAAAGGACCTGCTGGCGATGAAGAAACTAATAATGCTTTTCTTGAAGCAGTGATAGACTTGCTCAAAAATCCTGAGAAACAAGAATCTTTAAGACAAGAAACTTTCGCATTGAAAGATTCATTTGGCTGGGATAAAATAGCTCAACAGTGGCATAAAGAATTTTTATCAAACTAATGTCTATTGCCATTATCTAAATTGTAAAATTCCTGGGACAATAAAGTCAGATGTTTTAATTTCTGGGTGTTTCTCTAATAATTTAGACACCTTCTGACGAATATCTAGAATATCGGGTTGGTCAATCTTATTATTTCGAGTTGTCTCCTGGGATAAATTAGAACCTTTCTGAGCATCTTTATTGAAAACAGAACAAGCATTGGAAACTTCAGCAGTTGGCAAACCACAATATTTAAAAATTGAGGTGATAATTGATTCTTGATGTTTCACTAAGTCTTCATAACGAATAGCAAAACTAACCATATTTTTTTGATACAGTTTTAGATAACATTCCATTGCAGATAACCACATTATTGTATAGAAATCAATGGCATTAGAGTCAGTAAAATCTATATCGTTGGCATAATGTTTAAGCAAAGGAAAAAATCGACTATAAAGCTCTATATTTTCCTCAATAGTAGGAAGCAGAGAACCGATAAAAACAAAAGCTCTAAGAAAGGAATTTATGACATCTTCTAAATTACGATATAAAAAAATAACCTTAGCATCAGGTCGTATGCTATAGATTAAATCCCCTAGTTCAATGCAAAAACTACGCAGTTTTATGACACAGTGTGATTGTGTTTCTAGGGATGTAGGTTTACTGACAAGATAAAGACAAATCTTGAGGAGTGCTGCTATTTCATTGTCATTACTTCCATCAGGGTTTCGCATCCCAACTATCTGGGAAAAAACATCAGGTTCTGATAGACTGACTACAGTATCTACTTGGTTAAATACCTTACTTAATAACGTAGAACCACAACGACCGACAGAGTAAATTATTACCATATTTTTAATGGTTTCTATAGACTCAAGTAGCTGAGATAATTCAGAAAAAGGAACAGCAATTAGTTTCTGAGCATGATTGTACTGACTTTGATAGAAAAAAGGAGCCTGAGAAAGATCTATATCTAAGGGAGTTTCTACAAAAATTGCTCTTTGATTTTGGATATCAAGGCAATATAAACTAATATTAGGATTTTTAATAACTGTGGTGGGGTCAATTGCTTCTCCTTCAAGGTAATCAAAATCTTCTAGTTTAGAGAATGTCTCAACATGAGTTCGATTTTTCTTTTGAATGTGAAGAATTTTAGTATTCATTGTGATTGATAATAGTTTATTGATTAGTGATGAGAAGATAAATGAGAATTAATTATTTCTACGGCATTTTTAACTCCATTTTCAGCCCTAATTTTTTGTCCTAAAATACGCGCTCGATCCTTCATAGTTTCATCGCTAGTAGCAATTGTAATTGCAGAAGCTAATCTTTCAGCTGTTAATTCCTGTCGCGGTATGGGTTGAGTTCCCACACCTAAATTAGCCAATCTTTGCCCCCAGAAAGGTTGATCGGCAACAAAAGGAATAATAATAGAAGGAACACCAGCTCGCAACCCCGCAGAAGTTGTACCCGCACCACCATGATGAACGACTGCTGCCACCTGGGGAAATAACCAATCATGGGGTACTGAGTCAATCTTAAATACATTGTCTGGTAAATCTGCATTACTCAATGCACCCCAACCTTTCATCAAGATCCCCCTTTGTCCACTTTGAGCTAAAGCATCAAGTACCAATTTGGTTAATGCTTCTGGATTAGTATCACTCATACTTCCAAAACCAATATATACAGGAGGGGAACCCGCCACGAGGAAATCTATTAATTCTTTTGGTGGCTGCCAATTTGCAGGACTATCTAGAAACCAATATCCTGTAACATAAGCCCAATCTTGCCAATCTGAAGGTTTTGGTAGAACATTAGGACTATAGCAATGGAGGGTTGGAATTTTTTGTTGTCTTTGACGACTATAAACACCTGTAATGGGAATTGGTGATAAATTTAGGGTTTCGGTTCGCCATTGGTTAATTTCTTTTCGGATAAGTTGCCAGCAAAATTGTTCTTCTGCTATATGAGTTAACCAGTTTAATTTCCCCTCTAAATTAAAATTTGATGTAAAAAGTGGATTAGGAAAAGTACGAGTGGGAGTTAAAGGATTTGTATAGGCTGCATAACAAGGTATACCAAGTTTTTCCGCAATATGATAGGCTGGTAAAGACAGACGAGAATAAATAATAACATCGGTTTCTTGACAGACTTCCCAAGTCTTAAACATTAAGTTTTCAAGTGATGAGCCAAAGATGAACCACCAATTAATTCTACCCCATAAACCATGAAAACTTATACTATTAATTTTATCCTTATTCTGAGAACGCTTTTTCAATTTCTTAGAAATACCTCCTAGAGAAGCAAAATGAAGTCCTTTATTGCTAATAAAATCTTCAAAGATATCAAGACTAGCTATTTTTACCTGATGACCTGCTGCTTGTAATCCTAAACCTAAAGCAATATAAGGTTGTACATCGCCCCTTGTTCCCAATGCTAAAATAGTAATTCGCATATTTTTATTGAGTGCTTATTGAATAATTCATTAATTTGTATTTGAGCATCGATATTTTAAAGATCATAGTTTTTGTAACATATACTGACCGCTTTGGATCAAGACCACATGAACATTATAATTAATAACAAACTCATTAACTGCTTTTACCACACCTCCATTCCACCAACCACCTTGAAAATAATCATCGCCAGTAATCAAACCACCAGTTTTTACCTTGCCATAATATAATTCCAAATCCTGTTTAACATACTCATACAAATGGTTACCATCGATATATATCCAATCAAAATAATTATCAGCAAAGTCTTGACATATATTATTGGAAAAATCTCGGTGAATTTCTACCTGACCTGACTTAATTTCATCAGCGAACATTTGTGTTACTAATTGGTAGCGATTATTCATTTCCTGTTGGCTTTTACCAACTTTTCCTCCATAGCAGGATTTTTGATAAATTTTTTCTTGATGATAGTGCCAGGGATCGACCAAATGAAGTTTTTTTCGGTTCCACAAGTTCCAGTATTTTTTGTGAAAAACTTCCCTGATGAACCCCAATTTCCAAACCTATACTATATTTTGGTAATATTTTTAATAAGAGTTCCCTTCCACCGCTAATCCATATTCTTCCGTTCTTAGATACTATATTATCCATAATTTTTATTACCTACTTACTGAACAATTACAAACTTTTTTACAAATCGTTTAGGATTGCTATCTTCTAACATAAGACAAGGCGCGTGTCAAACAATAAACCTTGCCCTTCAGGTAAATTTTCAACTGACAGGGCGCAACATTTGAGCAACCTGAACCACACAATCAGAAAATCTCAGAGGGATGATAGAATCATTTTCTGTCAAAATCATCTCTCTTTGATAACCTTTCTGAGTAGATTCTCGATCAACATACAATTGACGATTTTTGATGTCTAATACCCAATAATCCTCAATACCTGACCTATGAGTTTTTAAGATTTTGGTTAAAGAGTCATATTGTAGTCATGGCTTCTTTGACCCAACGAGTCGCACTCAACCCAACCTATAGCAATGTGCGCTGGCATATTTACAAATTACAAGAACTGTCCAATAGCTAAAAGCCTTATATTATGGTTTTTTTATTCCCCCAGATGACCTGTTGCCTGTTGCCTGTTGCCTGCGCACAGCGCTATACTATAAAGTCTTATATCATGTTCCCCCTCCGGGGGAGCTACGAATTGCGGATAATCAGTTATAAAAAAACTTCTGGCCTTGAAGCTTTCTTTCCCTTCTGCCTTCCCCTCCTGGGAGGGGGAGGGGCGAGGGGTGGGTTGCCTACTGCCTTCCTTCCTCCAAAGTGTAAGTATTCAACCTAACATGATATTACTTTTGACTTTTGACTGTCTTGAGTGTGTCTTACATTCTGAGGAGACCTCAGAATTACACACTCGCTTTTGACTTTTAACTTCATCAAGCAATACTCCCCCGCTTCCGAGTCTCTTTATAAGAAGTTCCCACATTTTTCAAACCAGCTTTAATCATTTCCTGTTCCAATAAAGCAAAGAAACTCGCCCGGTCGCCTCCCCTAACCACCGCCTGATTATGAGCTTCCGCTAATACCACCGGATAACCATAACCCTTTTGCACTTGAGCCAACATCATTCCTAACACTAACTCCAACATTTCTTCATCCTCAGCCACCCATTCTGGCATATCAATTCTGGCAACTTCCGTACCAACATTCACATAACAAAAATAGATAATATTATCCCCATATAAATCTAAAATTCTAGCGGAAGATTGCCATAAAGGACTTCTTTGCCCAGGTTCCAATATCGAACCCCAAAATACCACATCTCGCAAGGGTTCAAATGACTGACAAGGTGCTTTTTCGGTAAAACCAAATCCCCCTAACCCAACATTCGGGCAATTACTAACACAGTCAGGTTCATCATAAATACAAGCCTTTAAGCGTAAAAAAGATAAACTTTCACTACTCCGAGAAGCACTCAAATAACCAATCAAAGGAATACCCGCTAACTTTAATTTATTCCAAGCATCTAAAATCGGATTTAAAATTCTATCCCGTGCTTCAGAAGGCAAAGATTCTAAGAACCAATAAATCAGGGAACCATCAACCATTGCCAATATTGGGGAATCTAAATTATCCGAATTATTTTTCCTCCATTCACAACCCAATTCTGCCAAAACCAAAGCCTCAGAAATAGTCCGTCGATAACCCATCCATTCTTCAGTTTTAATTCCCCATTGTCGAGAAATATAAAGGTCATCTGCTTGATAAAAAATTTCTGGAATACTATCTAAAAGTGGATAAATACTTTCACCATAATTCAACATTACTCGCCCAATATTTAGCAAATAACAATAGGCTATTTCATGGTGACTTGGTGCTATTTGAGAACCGTCTGTAGCAAATACTGTATGATTTTTAGGAGGAGGATTAATTAAGGGATAAGTATCTAAAGATTCTATAGGAATAGCTGGATTAAAAAGTATGCGATCGCTCCAACTTTCTTCTAATTCTAATAATTCTTCTTGTTCATTTTTTGCCTCTGCCAATAATTGTTGAGCTATTTCTAATCTATTTTGTGCTGCCATTGCTTCTGCTGTGAGATGTTGGCTCATCCCTTGCATTTGTTTCGCTAGTTTTGTTAGGTCTAGCATCGTTTTTATTTCCTAATTTTTAGAGATTTAAGTAGTTAATTAATCAGGAAGAAGGAAGAAGTAAGAGGGAAGAAGGAAGAGGGAAGAAAGAAGGAAAGAATCAATAGTGACATTGAAGAAAAAAAGGTAAAAATAATAGCTATATTGCTATATCTATCTAAGATAATCTAACAAAATACAGCTTTTTGTCGCATTTTTTTTTCAAGCTGGTATTAAACTTTGAGTAACTTGGTCATTTCAGTTATCAGTTAGCCTCCTAAGATTGGAACTGCGTTAACATTACATCTGTAATCAGGAGGCTTTAAATCTGGAATATTCTATTTTCTATTGGTCGATTTTTTCCTAACCTTCAAGGGGTCTTCCTCTTCCTTCCCTCTTCCCTCTTCCCTCTTCCTTCTTCCCTCTTCCTTCTTCCTTTTTAACTTCTTCCTTCTTCCTTCTTCCCTCTTCCTTATTTCCATAGGGAAAAATTCTGGCAAAACTGAGTAGAAGATAATAAATGAATAGGTGGATATTGAGTTACAGATTCTCGTTCTTTCTGAGTATTGTAACCCCAATCTGCTAAAAATAATTCTACTTCTTTTAAATCCGATTGTTTTTGTACAGATAGTAAAGTTTTCAATCTATCTTCAACAAACCAAATAATTGTTCCTGCTCCTGATGCTGCTAATAACATTCTCAGAGTTTCATATTTAGGACGTTTACATTCTTTACCAATAATATCCGTTTCTGGTAAATTCACACCTTGTTTTTGGAGGAGCGATCGTACAAACCGCCCCTCTTTAGTTGTCACAATAACTGGTTTAACTTCTGATACTATTAACTGCTTTAATTTTTCCACTACTCCTGGATAAAACTCATGTAAAGACAACCATCCTTCTAAATCTTTTGCTATCCATTCATCTCTAGTAGTATCTAGACAACTACCAATTTCTCCTGGATTTTGATTCTCTTCAGTCACAATTTTTGTAGCGATCGCTTGCCATTCTCGTAAAATACTTTCTTCTTCAATACCTAATATTAATGCCCGAATCAAAACAGGCATTTCCCAGCCAATTTCAATTACGGGACGTAATCGATAAAACTGTTCTGCCAAATCATTATTTGGTTTTTGCTCTAATGGTTGCCAAATTTGACAGTAGGTGCGCCAGGCCGTTTGAAAATATTCAACCAGTCCATTGCATAAAACGCCATCAAAGTCAAGAGCTAGAAGAGTAGGAATTGTTGTTTGCATAATTTAAAAGTTCAAAATCAAAAATTAAAAGTAAGACTGCTCGGTCGCTGTTGCCTACTCTAAATAAATTTTATCGTCAACTTCAGGCTGATTAAACCTAAAACCCTGAACCAACAACCTTCTTCAGTAGTCCTGCATGGTAATGGTAAGGATATTTATTATATATTTTTTAATTTCTCCTACTGCCCCATCCCCCCAGGGCTAATTTTTTGTCGCCAGAAAATACTAATATAAAATACATTTAGTTGTACAAATATACTATACAAATCTCCCCACCTCCCCATCTCACCAAATTCCCCTCCTGGGAGGGGTTAGGGGTGGGTTTCCATCTCCCCATCTCCCCATCTCCCCACACTCCCTGAGATGTTGTATTTTTTAACAAAACTATGTTTTTGACTTTAAGTATGGTTACAATAACTACAGGTTTATTAAAATTTAAGAATTCAATAAACAAACAAAGACCAATCACAAAAATTGGTGGTTCTAATTATCAAGTGGTCAACCAATTTTAATAATGGAGAGGTAAAATTATGAGCACTAATGGAACTATGACAGAAACTAATAAAACTACTGATAGTAGTAGTAAAACTACTACTCAAAGTAATCAGCCAACAAAATTGGATCAAGGGTCTCAACAGCGTACCACTTTACAAGTTGAGACCAAACCAGTACAAGAAAAGCAAGCACAAGAATCTCAAGTATCTGGAAAATTAGCCTTACCTGGAAATCGTCCTATTGGCACAACTAATCTTAAGTATACTCAAACAATTTCTAATCGTCCTGTAGTTTCAACAGGTCTTGAAGTACATCATACAATGTCCGCTTCTGGAATTCGTCCAGTTGTTTCTAGTGGATTAGAGTTTAATAGTACTATTACTGCTTCTGGAGTTCGCCCTATAGGTACTAATCATTTAGAAGTTAGTCAAACTTTGATGAATCGTCCAGTTGCTTCTAATCAGGTTGATAATGAAGGTTTGATGGGTTTTTTAGATTAGAATTTAACCATTTTCTTCTAATTTAGAAAGTGTGTCTATAGATTATTAATTACGTTTGTTTGTCAAAATTTAGATTATTTTGGCAAACTGTAACTATAAAAGAGGGAGTAGGGAGTAGGGAGTAGGGGAAAGGGAGAAATAATTGATAATTTCTGTGCGATAATTGATTTTATTTTTGATTCTTGGAGATATCCAATAAATAATTCACTATTCATTATCATTTTCTTTGTGGGTTTAATACCCCACCGTCTACACGGTGTTCAAAATTACTTGGGGTGAGAATCCCCATGTAATTTTCCTCCTGTCTCCTGTCTCCTGTCTCCTGTCTCCTTCTTCAATACCTCTCCTTGAAGTAGATAGGATTGACAAAAAGTAAAATATTTTTTTGTTTGTTGTTTGTTTATTCAGATGATAAAGATGCTTTAACTATGAATTATTCGGTAAATACTGAAAGATATACTAAATTTTTTTTTGCGGAATAATTCTGTTAAATAATTTTTCTCAAAAATTTTATTGATTTCCCTAATTTTATTTTTTACTATTCTCTCTCTAGTTACATATAATTTTCAACCTTATAGCTACTCGAACGGAGAAAGGTTTTGTTTATTATTTAATTTAAGCAGTCTGATAATGATTTGTGAAAAATCCAGAACTTATAGATAGAAAATCAAAAAACTTGATCTCTAACCCCTAATTAAAAATTTTCGTAATTCCTAGATTTTATTCACAACTAAAATAGGACTACCATGTATAGCAATGTGCGCTGGCATATTTACAAATTACAGTAACTGTCCAATAGCTAAAAGCCTGATATTATCGGTTTTTTATTCCCCCTTCCGGAGCTGTTGCCAGATGAGCTGTTGCCTGCGCACAGCGCTATATAGCATTTTTATTTGCAATGTCAAACAATAGTTAGTTATTTACTAACATTAAAAAGTCCGGTAAACCATCTTACCTTTTGCCTCTTGCCTTTCGCCTTTTTCCTAAAATTTGCCAGATTTTTGAAACAACTCAAATGAAATTTATACTATATTATATTCATGATTTTTTTGACTTTAAATGGAGGACTATGAGTAATTTTTCTACTAGATTTAATCTATATAACTTGAAAGTTTTATACTTCATAGCAATATTCAGTATAGTTATTGCCATTAGTGGTTGTACTCCATCAGCTCAATCAACTGGTACTCAAGTAAATTCAGAAGAATTAGAACAGCAAGTATTACAGATTATTCGTAATAATCCAGAAGCAATTATAGAATCAGTACAAGCTTACCAACAACAACAACAGGAACAACAACAAGCTAGTAAGCAGGAAGTATTAAAACAGTTTAAAACCAATCCTCAAGCAAAAATTGGTAATTCTCCAACTTTTGGTTCTACCGAGCAAAAAATCGTGTTGTTTGAATTCTCAGATTTTCAATGTCCTTTCTGCTCTAAAGTGCAAGTAAATCTTAAAGAATTTATGGATAAACATCAAGATAGAGTAACTTTAGTATTTAAGCATTTACCTCTAGTAAGAATTCACCCTCAAGCAATTCCAGCAGCTAAAGCATCTTGGGCAGCTCAACAACAAGGTAAATTTTGGGAATATCACGATGCTTTATTTGAACAACAGGATAAATTAGGTGAAGAGTTCTATATAGAAATTGCTAATAATTTGAACTTAGATATAGAGAAGTTTAATAGCGATCGAAAGTCTCAGGAAGCAACTGACTCAATTCAACAAGATTTTCAACTAGCTCAAGAAATTGGTGCTTCTGGTACACCTTTCTTTGTGATGAATGGAGAAACTTTTTCTGGTGCAGTAAAAGTATCAGATATGGAGAAACTTTTGGCTAAAGTTAGTCAATAAATTTACCTTTTGAAAAAATTAAAAATAGATGGCTTGAAAAGGGAAGAAGAGAAAGTTAGATGGAATAGCTAACGGGTATTTGCTCCGCATCTACAAACTCCAACTAATTGCAAATACCATATAGAACTCATTTGGTATCTTTGCAAAGGTATGTGCTTTTGGCATAGGAGTCAGGGGTCAGGAGTCAGGAAATTCAGAAATAGAATAGGGGAAAAAATGGATGGGACTCCGCGCCGTCGCATGGCACAAGAGGTCGAGGGATGGCGTTAGCGTTTGCGATAGCATTCCGCAAGGAAAGCTCCTCTGTTTGCGCAGCATTCCGCAGGAAAAGAGGCAGCGACTCTGTCAAGAGCGGGTATCCTCACCATATCCAATCGACCAACAGAGCGGTCAGATCCTGCGTCAGCGCAAGAGGCAAGGGAATGCTGACCAAGAGAGGGAACGCGCACCAACGTAATTCTCAAGTAGCAATTAATTAAATTCAACAAGATGTTTAACTAGCTCAAGAAATTGGTGCTTCTGGTACGCCTTTTTTTGTGATGGATGGAGAAACTTTTACTGCACCAGAAAAAGTATCATATCAAATCCGGTTAAACAACCATAGAATGGTTAAGTTAGGAGTACTCAGGAGTCAGGAGTCAGGAGTCAGGAGAAGAAAGAATTACAAAGATGAGCGTAGTTATGACGATTGAAGATTTTTTTTATGTCCAATTAAACGGATTTGATATCAGATATGGAGATGGCTTTAGCTAAAGTTATTTAGTAGATACTTTGCCTGGTCTTGCAAGAGACAAAAGCATTAAAAAAGATTGAATTTTGACTTTTGCTAGAGGTTTAAATCAATCTCAACCAAAAGAAAATTAAAAATGGATTGTACAATCCATTTTTAATTTTAATAATTTTTTATTAAACTGTATTTTTTGTTATTAAACAGTAGCTAACTCAGGTTCAGGAACAGGACGCTTACTATTACGAATACCATTAATTGCTTCTGCATAATCATCAGCTTTAAACACGGCAGAACCTGCAACAATAGCATTAGCACCAGCTTCTAACACCTGCCAAGTATTATTATTCTTAAGGCCACCATCAACTTCAATCCAAGGATCGAGTCCTCGTTCATCACACATTTCACGAAGCTTACGAATCTTAGATACTACTCCAGGAATAAAACTCTGGCCTCCAAAACCAGGGTTGACACTCATAATCAACACCAAGTCACACAAATCTAAAGT
Source organism: Okeania sp. SIO1H4 (assembly GCF_010672695.1). Taxonomy (NCBI): domain Bacteria; kingdom Bacillati; phylum Cyanobacteriota; class Cyanophyceae; order Oscillatoriales; family Microcoleaceae; genus Okeania; species Okeania sp. SIO1H4. The sequence goes on along the minus strand of NZ_JAAHGB010000071.1, from coordinate 18,258 downwards.
ATATTCAATTAATTCTAATGGTGTAGAAGGATTAAGAACTACACCAGCTTGCTTACCCAACTCTTTGATTTGGCCTAGAGTTCGGTGCAAATGGGGTGAAGCATTATGTTCAGCATGAACAGATATAATATCAGCACCTGCCTTAGCAAAATCTTCAACATATTTCTCTGGCTCCACAATCATTAAGTGGACATCAAGAGTTTTTTCAGTGACAGGGCGAAGTGCTTGGACGATTAATGGACCGATAGTAATGTTAGGTACAAAACGGCCATCCATTACATCAACATGAATCCAGTCAGCACCAGCTTGGTCTACAGCTCGTACTTCATCTCCAAGACGGCTAAAATCTGCTGATAGTATAGATGGGGCAATAACAATAGGTTTTTTCTGCATAGTGGTCATAAGAGTGAATGTTCTCCTACTATTCTCTGTTGCGTAAATTTTAACACTAATTTAATAATTTATTGTCAGAATATATATGTAGCATTGAAATTTGAGATCTAAACAAAAAATTAAATGTTTGAGGAAACAGGGGAAAGTCAAATATTTGACAGGGTTTTTAAGAGGAGAAAAAATTAATAACTTACAAAATACTTACCAAGAAAGTCAGTAACATGGTGAGTAGAGAAATCTGTTTTAGGAAAATCTAATAAAGATATATCATTCCGGTCAGAATAATCATCAAAATCTCCAAAAAATTCACCAATACCAGGTAAAAATCCTTGCATTGATACTGATTTTTTTATTAGTTTATTATAAGAAAAATCAACTTTTGAATAATAACATATAACTTTTATTTGTGAAATTACAAAAATCAGTTATTTTAACTTTTTGACCAACATGAATTTTTAAATTATTTTGATATATATACGCAATAAATATCGGTAATTTGCTAGCTACCATGATTGTAAATGTATATTTTTCATCCTCAAGTACATACTCAAAATTTATATAAAACTTCCATTGAACCCCTCTATTTTTTTTATCATCTAGGATGAATCTCTCAACTTATTCTATAGAAGCATTAGTTTGTAGATAAAAAATCAACTTGTTTAAGTTAAGTTTTTCATTGATTAAATGTGGTATATATTTTATATTTTCAGCTTGAATTAAATGTATCATCACCTCTATATATTTTTTCAGTTGTTAATTTAAGGTAATTAAACGAAGAAACCAAAATGGGATATACTTATTCTAATTCAAATATTCTTATTGTTATTATAGTGACTTTGATTTTCTGTACCCTCAAAAAAAAGAGATTACCAGAATCTGACAGATTTAAGTTATATAAATACCAACAAAAACTGAACTTTTGCTAATAACCAAAATGAAAAATACTCAGCAACTAGAAAACTCTAACATTAACCGCCTACAACTATATTTATTAGTCACTCCAGTATTAGGTTTCTTCATGGCAATGTGGATTCTGTATCGTCAACACCGTAGTCCACAACATAGAGCAGTCAGCAAATTAGTTATTACTTTAACCATCATGTGGATCTTGGGCAATATTTTATTACAACCAGGGACTGAAGTTGGGGAATCTGGGACTATCACACTGTTATTAATAAATAGCCTGCTAACTACTAGCTACTTCATAATAAGTTTAGGGCTAATGGTTCGTATTTGGAAAAGACAACCATTATGGCTACCAGGAATTAGCCGGATAGCAGAAAAAGTGGTAGATAAACATTTATGATAGTCGAAGATTCTATTAAACTATTGAAAATTCTAATTTTCAGTAAAATTTTTCTGACAATAAAACCTTATTTTAATATTTAGTGTGTGAGGAAGCCAGTGCCCGCTAATAAATTTTTACATTCAACCTCTAGAAAATATTCAATAACAGAAAATCTACAGAGACAACCTACCCAATTTGGTCCAGGACATTGGTTTGGTTTAGGTCTAGGTTTAGCCGGAGTGGCAATGATATCTGCAACAGCAGGCGCTCTCTTAGCCGTATCTCTTTCCAGCACTCCACTAATGCAACAAAAGCTCTCTCCAGAAGAAGCAGCAGTATTTTCTCAACAAGACCTGGCCAAAAGTAATATGAGATTGCCAGAGTTAACCCGACCTGTAAATATATTGTTATTAGGAATAAAAGTATTAACGTCAGATTTAGAAGAATATCCCCATTATAGTAATGATTTAGGGTATCACGCTTTGGTTAATTCTTTTAAAGGATTATCTGATACGATGCTTCTAGTAAGGTTCGACCCGAAAAATCAGAAGTTAACTTTGCTTTCTATTCCTAGAGATACTCGTACCTATGTAGAAGATCGAGGCTTAACCAAGATTAATGCTGCGAACTATTATGGAGGACCTGCTAAAAGTGCCAAAGCTGTGAGTGAACTGCTTGGTGGAGTAGGAATTGACCGTTATATTCGAGTCAATGTACAAGGAGTAGAAAAATTAATAGATGCTCTTGGGGGTGTCAAAGTTAATGTGCCCAAAGACATGAAATATCAAGATGATAGTCAACATTTGTATATTAATCTCAAAGCTGGGGAACAACATCTCAATGGCGATCGGGTTCTACAATTTTTGAGATTCCGCTACGATAATTTAGGGGACATTGGGCGAGTGCAACGCCAGCAACTTCTGATGCGAGCATTTATGGAACAGTCGGTTAATGTGAAAACTTTATCACGACTACCAAAAATTCTTTCGGTAATTCAGTCTCATATTGATACAAATTTGAGTGTTGAGGAGTTAGTCGCTTTGATGAATTTTGCTGCTAAAACTGAGCGCTCGAATGTGCAGATGTTGATGGTACCTGGTGAGTTTAGCAACCCTGAAAAGTATAATGCTAGTTACTGGTTGCCCGATCTGACAACTCTAGATACGATGATTGCCAAACACTTTGATTTTGGTTACGATCGCGAACAATTAGAAAATTCTGAGTCTTCTTATGTTAGAGTAGCAATTCAAGATAGTACAGATGATTGGGAGTCTGTTGATGAATTAGTAAATTCCCTAAATGATTCTGGTTATTGGAATGTCAAAGTGGCTAAACCTTGGAATTCACCTTTGGAAGTGACTCGAATTATTGCCCAGAAAGGAGATATGCAAGCTGCGCAGGAAGTTCAAAAGTCTCTAGGTTTTGGAGAAGTTTTTGTAGAAAGTACGGGATATCTAAGGTCAGATGTGACTATTCAGTTAGGAAAAGATTGGTTATCAATTCAGGATGAGTCTCAAAATTAACGAGATTGGTAGTACAAAAGTCAAATTTTGCAGTTAGGGCGCTATACTTGCAGAAATTTTCTATTTGATGAGGTACATCTTGGCAGTAGAGAACACAGGAACTAGAAGTAGGGAGTAGCTGTACCTTACCATCTTAAAAAGTGCTGTAATATTATGCCTAAATCTAGAGAGACATTCCAGGGGAATGTTTTTATCCTAAAAAATTTTCTAGGTTTTGTTAATTTTGATGAGAATTTAACTACCTATCAGCTTTTCCTTAGGTCATGCTTCGCCAACAGCATTTAGCTGTATCGCCAAAAATTCAAGGGTTTAAAGCCCCCTCTATATTTGAAAAAGCGCGTGGTGGGACTTTTACTGGGGTTTGAATCTCCCATTATACACCTTGAGAAGCTGATCGCTGATAGCTGAGTGCTGGGCGTTGGTGAATTAATGTATGATATTAATCTTAATTATTTAGGAGTCAGGAGTCAGGAGTCAGGAGTCAGGAGGAAAGAAAGAAAGAAGAAGAAAGAGTAGTAGAAGGAGAAAGTTTTTTGTTTGCGCTCTTATCCGGACAAGATATCATACCTCTTGTCACCAACGCCGAGTGCTGAGTGCTACTTCAAAAAAATATGAATGAAAGTTATAGAACCCCTAACCGTATCTTTTATTGAAATACAAAAGCTTCAGGAAAGCCATTTTAAGGCTCCTAACAACTATAAGGGTTCAGGAAACCGAAAAATTATGAAAAATGACTGCCAGAATCATAAAACTCAGATGGGTATTGAACTTGTAACTTCTTAAATAGATACCAAATGGCTTCTATAAACAAGTCTCCGCGATCATAGAAAATGGGATCTATTTTTCACAGTATAAGCTGCGAAAAACTACCCTATAAGTTCTAATACTATACCTTAATTCAGTAAAATTCTATTCTGAAAAGATTGGTAGTTTTTCTCAAAAAAAAGTTTTTTAACATAAAAAAAATCTAGTTATTGGATTAAAAAATTTTTACGAATAGAAAGTAAAATTACTATACAAGCAACCTTCAATAACCAAGGAATAACGTTAAAAAACCATATTAATCCAATGAATCCTATACAGGGTGCGAGCAAGCGAGGAATCCCATCCAGAGTTTTGACATCAGAATTGACACTGACAAAAATAGCCAGACAAGAAATACATAAGGGAATTATATAGTTCAGATTCATGGTATTTATGAGTGATTTATAAATTAATGAGCGATCTAGATAAACAGTATAGCTAAAGATCGAATAAGTTCCCATCTTAGAGCTGATTTATAAAGTAAATATTAAAAGGATAAATAAGGCTTCATTGACTTTCAATCTGAGGTATAATTTGACCTTGGGATTGCACACAAAACAGAATTAGTGCAAAAATCAAAATATATAATAGTTGCAATAACCATATTTTATTTGCAATTGGCGACTTGAGAATAACAGTGAAATCACTGAAAAATTACTGATAAGTTTTCTGCCCTCAGTGGAAGCACGGAAACCTCCAAACTGTCAAAGTTTTTAGGTGAAATTTGAGTTCCTCAACTAAAAAAGTAAAAGCATAAACTTATTAATTTTATTCATCATTAAACGAATAAATTCCTGAAATAATTCAGGAAGATCGGCATTTGCAGAAACTAAAGTAGTTAATTTCAATTATTCAAGGTAAGTTACTAAAAGTTTTTAACCATGTTAGGTAAATTTTTCCACAAACCAGAAGCAGAAAATAGCGATCGCGTTCCTCCCGGTCAATACTTGGCTAAAGGCTTCCCCGTACTGACTTATGGCGAAACTCCTAATATCAGTACAGATACATGGGAATTGAAAGTATGGGGTTTGGCTAAACCATTAACCTTTACTTGGTCAGACTTAATGGCCATGCCACAAAATCACTTCACAGCAGATTTTCATTGTGTGACTCGCTGGTCAAAACTAGATGTTCAGTGGACAGGAGTAAAAGTTACAGATTTGATGGGTCATGTAGAAGTCGATCCTAAAGCTGTCCATATTATGGAACATTGTTATGGAGGCTATACTACTAATATTTCTGTGACTGATTTTCTCAGAGAAGAAAATTTCTTTGCCCACACTTTATTTGGTGAGCCATTACCAGCAGATCATGGTGGCCCTGTGCGATTGGTAGTTCCTCACCTCTATGCTTGGAAAAGTGCCAAATGGATTAATGGATTAGAATTCCTCAAAGATGAAGAGTTAGGTTTCTGGGAGAAGAATGGTTATCACACAAGAGGTGAACCTTGGGCAGAAGAGCGTTATAGTAGCTCTGGTTTTTAAGTATATTTTTTGGCGAAGAGTTGTCTAGTTTTTAGATAGTAAAGTTAACCTGGTATTACAACTGCGAATATTGATCGTGATTTTTCCATCAGAGTTTTTGATGTTTTTAAAGAATGTATAGACAGATGTTCCATGAAATGACTTTACTCAGGATTTTAGAAAATGTATATTTATCACAGTTTTCATTTTAGGCGATCGCTATATATTTATAGCTTTTCTAGATTTTCTGAATATTTATGGCAGCACCAATAAATTGTATATGTGATGAATAAAAAAGTTTCATTACTCTGACGTGAAGATTCACTTTTATACCAATTTGATCAATGTTTGCTACATTTTCTTGAGTAAGGGAGTAGGGGAGTGGGAGACCCACCCCTAACCCATCCCATTAGGGGGAGTGGGTGAGAAGTAAACATAAGAATAATTAGGGCTTACCGATCAAAGATAAAAGCATTGATATATCAAGGTTTTAGCTGTTTTAGGTTGAAAAAAGTGCGCCTGTTTTTGCTCAAGAAAGCTCAAAAAACTAGCATTTTGTGCAAGAGTTGGGCAGAAAAATGGCGTTGCATAATTGCGGGATGATAATCACATTTGCACCCATCTGAAAATGTTGATAGATTAAAACAAATTTTTTGACACATATCAAAATCATCCCATGATGATGCAACGCCGAAAAATTAAGGGACAAAACTTAGCTCCTACCTCTTCTACATTCCCCGTCCCTCCTGTCTCCTGTCTCCTGTCTCCTGTCTCCTCCCCTCACCCATAAGACTTTTTCAGCAAACCCTAATTAATACGCTACTAGCTAATAATTATCAAAAATCTCCGATGCGCCTATGTTAATTACTTAATAATTGAAGTTTCACCTAACAAAAACATTCTTTTTTCACCCTTGGTATTATATCATGTCCGCTTAGTAGCACAATCAAAAAAATTTCTCCTGCCCGATCTTTCTTTAGATTCTTTTTCTCCTCTGCTCCCTGTTTACTTATTTATAAGTATTCAACCGGACATGATATTACTATATTGGGAACAAGTTATTTTAGAATTTCAAGGCAGAAAGAAGAAGAAATCAAGAAAGAATAAAAAAACCGAAACAATGATAATAGGTAGCTTCTAGGATTGGAGATATCTCCTTAATCTAAGTTTAAAATTTATTTTTTATAATATTCATACGCAATAATTGGTATAATATTTTCTTAGATATTTATAAAAGCTAACTAGATTACATAGACAACGCATTAAAGATGTTTTGGATGTATCCTGAGAAAAAATATAATCAAACTCCATTCACTTGTTATGATGGTAGTCAGCCAAGTCATTTTTGTCAAAAAGGTGAAAATTGGGGAGCTTTTACAACACAAGAGTGTGACTTGATTATCTCATTTTCACAAAATTTATTCAAGGATAAAAGCCATAGGTTTGAAGGTCTTCACCAGAACTATCGTCAAGCTAATGCTTGGGAAATATCTCAAACTGAAACAACAAATTGGCTTTGGCAACGATTAATTAATAATCTTATAACTGCAAATAATCGTTGGTGGAACTATGATATTGTGGGAATTATAGAGCCTTTACAGCTCCTCTGTTATGACAGCACAAATAATTCTAATCAGATTAAAGATAATTGTGATTTACATATAGATAATGAATATCCTTTTTCTTGTAGGAAGATTTCTTTTTCTGTAGAATTATCTGATCCCAAGACTTATGAGGGCGCAAAACTAAATTTGTATCTACAAGAAAATCCCCAAATATTACCTATAAATAAAGGAACAATGATTATGTTTCCTTCATTTATTTTGCATGAAGTAACGCCTATTATTGAAGGTAAAAGATGGGAACTTATTGGTTGGATTAGTGGTCCTCAATTCCGATAATTTGCAAAAATAAATGGTTTTCATAAAGTTAGGATTGAGAAAATATGGTTTGGATTTCTCCTGAACAAAAGTATCGTCAAATTACATACGCTTGCTATGATGCTTCTCAAAAAGAACATTTCTGTAAACCAGGTGAAAACTGGGGTGCTTTAACAGCAAAAGAGTGTGACTCGGTTATTTCTTTATCAAAACAAATAAAGCCATCAAACCCTACTGTAGATGGAAAATTGAAACCAGAGTTTCGTCAAGTAAAAGCCTGGGGTGTGAATTATTCGGCATCAACGAGATGGCTGTGGGAAAGGTTAACTAATAGTGTTAAATATGCCAATAACAAGTGGTGGAATTATGATATTTACGGTATTATTGATTCTTTACAACTTTTATGTTATGAAGCTAGTAACAATCAGAAAAATATTCAGGATCATTACAATAAACATCTAGATAATGGGGATCTTTATTATTATCGCAAAATTTCTATCTCGATCCAACTTTCCAATCCTCAAGATTATGAAGGTTCAGAATTGAAGTTGTATACTAACAGAAAACCAGAAAAATTACCAAAAGAAAGAGGAACAATGGTTTTGTTTCCTTCTATAATACTCCATGAAGTAACACCTATTACTCAAGGTAAGAGATGGGCGCTAGTTTGTTGGGTAGGCGGTCCTCAGTTTAGATAATTCTAGAAGCATTAGACATCTCCGGAAACTAACTTTTTATCCTGCCATTACAAGGGTTTTAAATTAATTATTCGGAGAGGTCTATTGAAGAAAAAGTTAGCTAGGGGAGACTTGGATTGATGACCTATAGCAGCTCGTTTAAGAAAGAATTAATTGTGGCGATAATTCCCATTATTAAAAATTTGGTGGAGTCTTAAACTTAATTATTTATCCGCCAGTTACACATAAATTCAACTCGGAATGTGGTTTTCCACTTACCGAATTTTTATGATGATTCTTTAGATAGGTTTGCCATTACTTAAATAGTACTACTATTTGTGATACAACGAAATTATAAATTAGAGTTATCGCTAAATAGAGGGAAAAAATCGCTCCAACCTAGACAGAGCAATAATTCCAATTTTTTTTTGCTGTCAATAGCTAAAATATTTACAGAACAAGGTTTTTGGGGATTTTTTAAGTGATAAAGCGACAAGTCTATTGTTAATTATTTGGGTGGTATTTAATAGTAGCGATCGCTACTCCTACAGAAGTTTTCATTTAAGTAAAACACAGTAGAAACGTTCTATGTAATACCTCTACTAGGGTTGGCGCTTCAAAGCTTTGATTAATACTCCAGTTTTTACATTGAACCAACTAATTCTGTTTCTGTGCCGAAAGTGCAAAGAAGCAGGGTTTATCTACTAAAATTAGATTATATGGTAATAGCAATCTCCTGTTCCTAATAAATACAGATGTATAACATTTTATTTGTCTAATTAAACCCCAAACACTCTACTAAAGTGTGAATATTTGATGAATAACATTGGTGTTTTGGTAAAGATTTGATGAAGTTAATTTAGTTGTATTCATATTGTTTAAAAAAGCAAGCTTTTATGAGAAAAAAACAAAAAATTACACACACCATACCATGTTTTCAGGTTTATTCACCATTCTGACTACTGCAGCAAATTCTGTATCATCCACAACATTGACTAAAGGGATATTAGTCGCCGGAGCAGAAGATTGCTCATGGTTGCTGCCTGCAACCGCAACCAGTTTCACAGGTAGGACAAACTTAACCTTCTCTAATGATTACCGGTTGATCTTTGATTGGACAGCTCAAGATGACAACTCTGACAGCGTGATTCTTAGTTCGGAGTTAGACTCCTGGTATGTTGAGCTATCTTCCGTCTTGGGTCTTGGAGTCCTGTTGTGGGATTCTTCAGATTCTGCCTTCGCCTCTGAGTGGCAGGCAAATCTTGATTTTTTGTATGACATTGACGCAGATGATGTGAAGTTGTTTACCAACCCATACACGGATGAAGGCCTCTCATTTAGAATAATATGGCAATTAGTAGTAGAGTTAGTATGTATGTGCCTTTTGATCGATATCCAGTGGATATCACAACAGTACTTGTGTCGAGCGAAACTGTAGTGTCTTCTTCCTCTTTTAAGCAGAGTGGTGGAGAAACCCAGGCATCCTAAACCCCTGAACCAGCAGCATCTATAGTGAGTTTGAACGCACTAGGTGGCTTAATGCTAGGCAGCAAAAGAAAGACTAAAGGCTAAAAAGTGATTGAAATGATAAAGAGAGGAGAAATACCCCTTCTCTTTTTTTCTCTCAACGATACGGGGTGCATAATTATTATTGGGTCGTGGACGGGTTCATCCGATCGTTTGACACACTATTAATTTAATGCGGAACCCCCCCTACTGTTGTAACATTTTAGGTGTGTAATAGTAAAGTTGTAGGTTGGTTGGGTTAAGGTACGAAACCCAACACCCTCGAATTGTCGAGGTTGATTTAATTGAGGTAGCTTGAAAACCAAAAACCATAAGTCTATCCCACTAACATGATTTTTGCGGATTTAACGAATTTTATATTACCTCAATATAAGGGTTTCAAGAATAGTGGGATGGGTTCAAAAACCCTAGTTATGTTGGGTTGCACTCCCGCTTAACCCAACCTACAGTGCAGACTATATTACTCCCACTCAATAGTACCAGGAGGCTTAGAAGTGATATCATACACCACTCGGTTAACTCCCTTAACCTCATTCACAATGCGGTTAGAAATACTTTCCAACAGATCGTAAGGAACACGAGACCAGTCAGCAGTCATTCCATCCTCACTAGAAACAAACCGCAAAACAATAGGGTAAGCATAAGTACGTTGGTCTCCCATTACCCCTACACTGCGAATAGGTAACAACACCGCAAACGCTTGCCAAAAATCGTGATACATCCCTTGTTGTTTGATTTCGTCACGCACAACAAAGTCAGCATCTCGCAAAATTTTCAACCGTTTATCTGTAACTTCTCCTAAAATCCGAATTGCTAACCCTGGACCGGGAAAAGGATGTCGTCGCACGATTTCTTCTGGTAAACCTATGGAGCGAGCTAATTTTCTCACTTCATCTTTAAATAGCTTGCGCAAAGGTTCTACTAACTTAAATCTTAAATCTTTTGGCAGACCACCGACATTGTGATGACTCTTGATTTTAACTGCTACTCGCTCACCCGTTTTAGGGTCAACGTTGGTGTCAGCAGATTCAATCACGTCTGGATAAAGAGTACCTTGAGCCAGATAATCAAAAGGCCCTAAACGTTTTGACTCTTCTTCAAATACTTGAATAAACTCATGGCCAATTAATTTGCGTTTTTGTTCTGGGTCTGTGACTCCTTTGAGTTTAGCCAAGAAGCGCTCGCGAGCATTTACATACTCAACTGATATATGAAAAGATTCTTGAAATATTTTCACCAAGTTTTCTGGTTCATACTTCCGCATAAACCCTTGGTCAATAAACATACAAGTTAATTTATCCCCGATCGCTCGATGCAGCAAAAATGCTAAAGTTGAAGAGTCAACTCCTCCAGACAATGCTAATAATACTCGTTTATCCCCTACCTTAGCTCTAATTTCTCGAATCGCTTCTTCTACAAAAGCTTCTGTCGTCCAAGTTGGTTCACACTTACAAATATGGTAGACAAAATTCCGAATCAACGCTTGACCACCAAGGGAGTGAACTACCTCTGGGTGAAACTGTGTCCCGTATAGCTTTTTCTCATGGTGAGCGATCGCTGCACAGGGAGTATTATCCGTATGAGCTAATACTTCAAAACCTGAGGGCATTTTTGTCACAGCATCTCCATGACTCATCCACATAATTGTACCCTCTTCCACATTAGTCAGTAAATCTGTGGGGTTATCTATAGATAAAGATGCTTTGCCATATTCAGCTAATTGAGCGCGTTGAACTTCACCCCCTAATTGCTGTACCATTAACTGCATACCGTAACACACGCCCAAAATTGGTATTCCCAACTGCCAAATTTCGGGATCGCAATGAGGTGCCACTTGATCGTAAACTGAGTTAGGGCCTCCAGAAAGAATAATTCCCTTGGGATTGAGAGTTACCAGTTTTTCAGCAGTTGTCCGATAAGAAATAACTTCTGAGTATACTTGAGTTTCGCGAATCCGGCGGGCAATTAGTTCTGAATATTGAGAACCGAAGTCCAGAATCACGATCATCTGACGGTTAAACTGAGTGGAGGAATCAGAAATTTTTTCTGTCTGTCTTGTTAGAGTCACGGTTAATGTGCTATGATATTTTACTTGTGAGGTTGATTTTCCTGAGTTTTAAGTTGTCAGCCCGAGCTTATAAGCTATAAATATATGTTTTTTGTGAGGAAAATTTCTTTCTCCACACTTTTTGTATCAAACTAAATTTTTCCTACTGCCACAAAAGGTTTATACTTGGATTGAATGGTAACCTAAAAACTAACAGGCTAACTAAAAACTAACAGGCTAAATTGATTAATTATCAATAGGGATCGCTCTTCCTAGCGAATTATTAATCAAGGCTAGTTCTATTAAAAATGTTTTGGTATTCTGACTAAAGAATGAGCGTCTACTTCTAAACCAGTTGCTCACTCTAGCTAGTTATGAAATTTACCAATTTATTTTAATTTTCCCCCGCGCCTGATCCACTATCCACTATTGTTTATTTTTCCTACAATACGCTACAGCGCTTTTGCTGATTGCTCAACTACATCGTCATAACCAAAACCCTGTAGGGGGAAATGGCCATTCCCTCTGTAGTCTACCGAAATGAAAACCGCTGTAACTCTAGCTGAGGGTATTCCTATTGACACTCTCGCCGTTAAATAAGAGCTATTATAACGGGAGATTCTTGTTTTGCTGACGCAACGCTATACGAACATAGATTCTTAACTAGATAACAAATCAAACTAGTCGAGTTGCACCCCCGTCAGACCATCTCCACAAGCTTTTTCTTGCTCCGTCTGTACGCTAAGGAAACTTCCGCCCAGGAGGTGCCCTTTTATCGTGCCGTGTGCCCCACGGCTATTGATAAAATTATAACGCCAAAAATATGCGTGCGTATTGCTCAATTATTTTTCTGGTTGAAATTCAGGGGCTGTGTGCATGGGTTTCCCGCGCAATTTATACGCCCCGTCTCACTGTTAAATCTCGCGATTATAACGGGAGTCTTTTTTCAACATTTTTAATAGAATAACAAATTTTTGCAAAAAGTGTATCGGCAACTTCAGTTTTTAAGAAAATTTGGCGATCGCGGTCAAATAACATCGAACCTACTTGGACCTGTTTTTGACTATGATTAAAAATATAAGCTTGACTACGTTCCTCTATACGGGAGGCGATCGCCCCATAGACTAGACCCACCCAATTCTTTTCATTATCTTTATCTAAACTCCGTAGGATTTTCAAGGCCGCCTCGGCAGTAGTACAAGCAAAAATTTTTTGTAGCACAGGAGTGGGCAAACCTATATTTGCGCAGTGAGCTGTTAAAATTTCTAATCGTCCGTCAGCTAGATGGTGATGAGTATGAAAAATTCCACCAGCCAACTTAATTAATTTGCCATGATAGCCTAATAATAAAATAGACTCTAATCCAGCAATAGCAGCAGCTACTAACATTGGGCCTAACCAGTTAGCCGTTTTAATAGTCTGCTGTGGTGGTATTCCCATTTTCCTCGCTAGGTCTAAACCATTTTCTCCCACACAAAACACCAAACAATTAAACTGTGCTGCCTTTTGTTGTAACTCATCCCGATAAGCATCAAGTTGCCCAGGCACACTTAAAGGTTGAGAAACCCCGGTAGTGCCTAACAAAGAAAGACCTTCAACTATACCAAAAGCAGAATTAGAAGTCCGAGTTGCTAATTGACGACCTTCTGGTAAAATGATGGAGACTTTAATTTGTTCATTTTGGTTGAGCAAGGGTGGAAGATTTTCTTGCAGCAGTCGTCGCGCATAACTATATATAGCTGCTTCCCCAGAATGAATATTATGTCCAATTCCTGCTCCACCTATAATTACAATTTGTTCTGAAGCCTCTGTAGGGGAAACTTTGGCCAATTCTATCATAGCCCACACAGGAGTATTGCGAGTTAGGTCGAGATTATTACCGGGGTCAGAACGGGTAATAGCTAAGGCAGTATTATTTTTCAGTAAAGCTACCTGTTCGATAAGAATATCGACAATTTTTGCTGGTTCTAGTAAATTAATTGATACGGTAGGCAAAGACGAGATATTTTGACGTACCCAACGGAGTGCAGCTACAGCAGCAGCACAAGCAAATACAGGTAGAGTATATCCAGCATGAGGTTCAGTCATCAGTTATCAGTTAAGCGAGCTATTGGGACTTAAATAAAATAGAACCGAAAAACAGTCTCAAATATAGACTAGCAGAGTCTTTTACGTCAACAAGATATAAATCCTGAACAACCACGGGTTCTAGACATTTTTAGAACATTGACGTAATTATATTGTTTTGCAGTACAGTCATTTTATACAAAATGTTGTACCCCAACTGCGATGTACTTACAAGTTTATACTTCAAGAAAGGTTACTTACGCATGATTAAAATCCGCCGTTTTCAGGAGCAAGATTGGCCAAGAATTTGGGCGATTGTCAAGCCAGTATTTCGAGCTGGCGAGACCTATACCTTCCCCACCGATATTCCTGAGCAGGATGCCTTTCATGTCTGGATTGAGGTGCCAGAGGCAACCTACGTTGCTGAAGATGATTCAGGGTTGATATTGGGCACCTACTACCTCAAGCCTAATCAGCCTGGCCAGGGGTCTCATGTATGCAACTGCGGATATGTGGTCAGGGAAGCGACTCGTGGCAAAGGGGTCGCCTCTGCTATGTGTGAGCATTCTCAGAAGGAAGCGGTGGAGCTTGGTTTCCACGCTATGCAGTACAACCTTGTTGTATCCATTAATACTGGTGCTGTTCGTCTTTGGCAAAAGCATGGCTTTGATATCATCGGTACACTTCCCGAAGCATTCAAACATCCTAAGGAAGGATTTGTTGATGCTTATGTCATGTACAAGAAACTTGAAACATAACAAGTTGCTGTAGTGGACTCAAAGAATCCACATCACTGAGCTTTAGCGTTATAGAGCTTGAAAGTGATTCCTTGTGAAAGACATATTGTATGGAAGCCTATTTTATCTCTAATACACATCCCCAATAATCAAAAGTAAAATCAATTATTATCCAGAAATCATCAATTACTCCCCTCCTGGGAGGGGTTATGGGTGGGTTCCCTGTTCCCTATTGCCTGTTCCCTGTTCCCTCTTTTCTGGAGATGTCTAATGAGGAATAAGAAGGATTTGACATTTATCTGTGGCAGTAAAGTTATCTTAAGACTTAGATAAATTGAGAGTGAATAGCTGATGGAAAAGTTTGCAGATATTCAAAGCTTGCTAAAAGAGTATTGTGATTGAGAATTTCCAGCTTCAATAGCGTGAAAAACTGCTACACATTCTTGAGATTAACTATAATCAGGACTTACGCAAAAAATGAAATTATACCAATCGCACTTATTATCATTTTCTTTGTGGGTTTAATACCCCACCGTCAACTGGAGTGTTCAAAATTACTTGGGGGAGGGTAGACGCGGAGCGGCAGGTCGTTGACTATCCCCATGTAATTTTCCTCCTGTCTCCTGTCTCCTGTCTCCTGTCTCCTTCTTCAATTGAACACATTCTTTTTTCACGCTTGGTATTACATTACCAGTTTAACTACTACAACAATTAAAAGTGGAAAAGAAGAAAGAGGGAAGAAAAAAAAAGGAAAACAATATTACTAATCTAAAGATACTAACTAAACCAGATTTAGTCTGAGATTCCTTTCCATGCTCCTCTTCAAAAGCAAAATGTTGGAGACTTGGTGACTGCTTTACAGCCATCAAACCCCCAACATTTTAAATACAACTTAAAAGTATTCTTTCTACTTAGATAGAAATATTAACCAATTAACCGTTATTATTCAGCAGCAGTAGCTAACTCTGTACTTCCTGAACTACGTTTTCTAGTTAAAGTATTGAACAACAAGATACCGATCGCCTTAATTAAATTACCTTCTAGTTCATTGAACATTTTCATGTTCATGTCAAAAGCAGCATTCGCCTCATTAACCATTCTATCTGCTGTTGCCTGATCGATGGGTAAATCATTCATCCTCTGACGATACATATTCTTAAATGCCTTCTCATCAGAAATTTCTGGGAACTCATAGAAAGCAGTACCTTCCCCATCAATTAAATTCATACCTCTCTGAGCAATTTTCTTGAGAATTTGACCGCCAGACAAATCTCCCAAGTAGCGAGTATAGGAGTGAGCTACTAACAATTCTGGTTCTTTTTCTGAAATTTCTCTAATTCTCTGTACATAAGCTTCACCCGCAGCAGAAGGAGCAACTTGATCGCGCCAACCAGCACCATAATAATACTTTAGGTCTTTCTCTAAACTCTGTTTACGGTTTAGCTCGGCAAAATAAACCTGAGAAAGAATTGGATGTTTCTTGTGGCGTTGCATCTCTTCTTCCATTGCAGAATAAACAAAGTAAAGATTCTTAACTAAATTCCGGTAGGAGTTCTTTTCTACAACACCTTTTAAAAAACACTTGACAAAACCTACGTTTTCTGCATTTGTATGAGCTTTTTTGGTTCCTTCACGCAATTGAGTTGCTAGGTTTACACTCATGTTAAATTTTCCTTACCAATACTAAACTATACGATTTGGCGTATCAATTCCTACAGAAATTTAGAAATCTATTGCCTATTTCTATAGATTAAAATGAATGGATGAGAATTTACATTAAGAATGATTAAGAAGTAAAGGAAGGCAGGAGGCAGGAGGCAGAAGGGAAGAAAAGGCGCTTACGAGAAAAAGTTTTTTATCACGCTCTTATCTGGACATGATATTACTTCCTGTGTTGCTAAAACTATAATTCCAATGTGCACTCTATGTAAAGTCCTCCACACCTCCAACATTCCTCTCCTGGGAGGCAGGGTTGTTTCATTCTCGATAGGACACGGGGACACGGAGACACGGAGACACGGGGATAGAGGCTTTTAATTTATGATTAAAAGTTGACTTTTCATCATTTTAGTCAGAGCAAAAGGGACGCTTATTGGCTGAAAAATCGGCAAATGCGTGGTAAATTTTACAGCTTCCACGATGCCCTCATTTCCCGTTCTCCCTAAATCGTTAACTTGCGATACTTTGAAACAGCCCTGTCCTCCACGGTCGGGGTTAGGGTTGGGTCCCCACTCTTCCCAACTAACTCATCCCGTAAATATGCAACGCCTATAATTACATTAATCTACCCCACTCCCCTACTCCCCTACTCCCCTACTCCCCTACTCCCCACATCCAACTATACAATAACTACCGGACATGATATTACGCGGTATCTGGCTCACAAATGTTGATAGTAAAGTCCTCCATTCCAGAGATAATATCGCTGAAGCAATGGACTTTCTTGCTGAAACAGGATTTAATGTTGTATTTCCGGTGGTCTGGAATAAAGCATTTACTCTCTACCCCAGTCAACTGATGCAGAGAATTTTTGGTACAAAGATAGACCCGCAATACAAAGACCGCGACCCCTTAGCAGAAGTAATTATAGAAGCACGGCGAGTTGGGATGAAAATTATTCCTTGGTTTGAATATGGGTTTGTCAGTTCTTACAAACAAAATGGAGGGTTACTTCTAGCAAAAAAACCGGAATGGGCGGCTCGTGACTGTAGGGGAAATTTATTGGTAAAAAATGGTTTTGAGTGGATGAATGCTTTGGATGAACAAGTGCAGAATTTTCTGCTCGATCTAGTATTGGAAGTTGTGAGAAACTATGACATTGATGGCATTCAGGGAGACGACCGAATGCCAGCATTTCCTTCAGAAGGTGGCTACGATGCAAAAACAGTAGAACGTTATCGTCAGCAATTTTCTTGTCATCCACCCCAAAATCATAAACATCACAAATGGTTACAATGGCGTGCAGATATTTTGACAAATTTTTTAACTCGTTTACATCGGGAAGTGAAAGCAATTAAGCCTGAACTTTTAGTTTCAATGGCTCCCAGTTTTTACAAGTGGAGTTTGAATGAATACTTACAAGACTACCCCACTTGGATAAATCAAGGAATTGTCGATCTTATTCACCCTCAACTTTACCGTCGTGATTTTGCAAGTTACAAATCTCTTGTGCAACAGTTAGTGAAACAGCAGTTTATTTGTAATCATTTAAGTAAGGTGTTTCCAGGGATTTTAATTAAAGTTGGCTCTTATCGAATTAGCGTAGATTATTTGTTGGAGGCGATCGCTTATAATCGTTCTGTAGGGATTAACGGAGAAGTATTATTTTTCTATGAAGGTCTGCGAGAAAATAACGATGCTTTGGCTAAAGCATTGCGAATGATTCCTTACAGCGGTTTTCCTGCACGGTAGACCACAGTAGGGACGTTCCATGGGAGGTGTCTACTGGGTTTTGCTTGTGAAAATGTGGTTCATCAAATAGAGATGTGTTCTACACAAATACATAACTATTGATATCATGTCCGGTAGCATCGGTCTTGTATAGCAAAGGTAAGGAAGAAGGAAGAAGGAAGAAGGAAGAAGAAAGAGGGAAGAGGGAAGAAGGCTACCCTCGCAAGAAAAAACCATCATTTCCTGTAGATATTCACCCTTGGGTTTATACAAACGATATAAACGGACATGATATGACTACCCAATTTTAGTACCACAATTATTACAAAAACGATTGGCTTTGTTGCATGAAAGTAGCGATCGCCAAAAACTCCCTTAGTTGGAAGTTAACTAGATTTCTACTTTGTAGCTCTGGGGTTTACCATTTTGAATCATCACGTTGAGTATGGAACATTGTATGAA
>NZ_JAAHGB010000070.1:0-34095 GCF_010672695.1 Okeania sp. SIO1H4 | reverse complement strand
CGGCAGCTATATCGCGAAGCGTGATAGAGAAACTTTGGCAATTTTTGGAGATGTCTATTGGTAAGGTAAGTTCCGGCAACTGATGATTTGCGTTGGCGGAGCCTAGCGGCAGCTATATCGCTTCTTACACCATACTATCAGTCTAAATACTTACTCAACTTTTACCATCTTTGCATACTACATTTTGTCGTGCGGAATGTGGGTTCCAATGGATAAACTATAAGTCTGGAAAATAACCCCAAAATATTTTGTGGTTTACTCAAACAAAAAGTTCTGTAATTATGCGATGGTTGAACCCAACTCAGTATAAAATAGACTATTTAAAATAGTAATATCTAAAATAAGTATGGTTTTTAATTGGTTCCGTCGTCAGTATAATGACAGCTCAGACAAAACTTCAAAGGAGACATCTAAACCTGAAGCTGAAAAAGAACAGAAAGAACAGGCAGAAGATAAAGTTGAATCACAAGCAAAATCAACAGAAGAGTCAGGACAGACAACAGAAGATTATTTGAGTTGGGCTAAAGCAGCTTACAAAAATCTTCAAGAAAAGAAAAAAAATGATTCACAAGAATCTCAAATCGCTACAGAGACCTCTGATGTAGAGGAAAAGCCAGAAAGTCAAACACCCTCAACAGAGACAAAAAGCGAGCCAATCATATCAGATACTCTTCCAATAATAGAGCATATTGCAGCAGAAAAACCAGAACCTACAGAAACAGATACCCTGGTTAAACCAGTTCCAATAGTAGAGGAAACCCCCTCTAGCCAAACAAAACCGACCGAAGAAGAAACTCAAGTAAAGCCAGATTCAATTCTTGAAGAAACTCAAACATCTGAACAACTACCTTTCTGGGCTAAGGCTCAAGCAGAAAGACAAGCAAGGGTAGAACGTCTTAAAGAAACAGCCATAGAAGAACCAGAACCAGAAACTCTTGAGAAAACAACCGTAGAAACTGAACTAGAAGAAATAGACCCCCTAATACTTGATGAAGCATTTCTCTGGTCAGCAGAAATTTTAGCAGCTCAAGGACGTCGCCCAGATCAAGTTTCTGTGGAAGAAATTTCTTGGCTCACGAAATTACGAAAAGGTTTAGATAGAACCCGACGCAACTTACTCAATCAATTACGGGCAATTGTTGGCCAAGGACCGCTAAATCAAGATGCGGTGATGGAAATAGAGTCAATGTTACTGCAAGCTGATGTAGGAGTAGAAGCAACAGACTTAGTTATAGAAACCCTACAAAATAAATTGCGTGAAGAAGTCTTACCCCCAGAAGAAGCGATCGCCTATCTGAAAAGCATTTTAAGAGATATCCTAGATCAGCCATTCAAAGATGCTGAAACAATTAGTCCTGCCTACAACTTAACTTTTGTCCCAGAAAAGGATACTTTGAATATTTGGCTGGTTAATGGTGTAAATGGGGCAGGTAAAACTACAACTATCGGTAAAATTGCTCATTTAGCTACCAAGTCAAACTATAGATGTTTAATCGCAGCAGCAGATACATTTCGAGCAGCGGCAGTAGAACAGTTAAAAATTTGGGGACAACGGAGTGAAGTAGAAGTAATTGCTAATGCAGGAAAAAATACCGATCCAGCAGCGGTAGTGTTTGATGCTATAGTAGCTGCTCAAGTCAGAAATACAGAATTATTACTGGTGGACACTGCTGGAAGACTACAAAACAAGAAAAATTTGATGGACGAACTGAGTAAAATCCACCGCATAGTGCAGAAAAAAGCACCAGATGCAGTGGTGGAATCTCTACTGGTTTTAGATGCTACTCTTGGTCAAAATGGTTTACGGCAAGCAGAAGTATTTGCAAAAGCTGCTAAACTCAGCGGAGTAGTCTTGACAAAACTTGATGGAACTGCTAAGGGTGGTGTTGCACTAGCTGTTGTCAAGCAACTAGGTCTACCGATTCGTTTTATTGGTGTGGGAGAAAGTCTAGAAGACCTCCGTCCATTTTCTAGTTATGAGTTTGTTGAAGCTCTTCTAAGTGGTTAAATATTCAGCACTCTTAATTGTTGAATATTGGTAAAGGTATGGTACTAGCAGTAGTGAAAAAACGGATGTATTTTTCGGTATTAAGTGTAGAAGTAATTAAGGTGGAAGTGTCAGACTATATAATTTTTATTTTCCTATGAGATGATAGTGTTGTTTGGGATATTTTTTAAGTTAAGAATTATCCTTGAAATTTACTTTGAACTACAGGAAATAAAAATAAACAAGCTAAATGTTGATATTTTTTTCAGTATTTAGTAACAATTAGTATGAAAAATAACTTAAAATCTAGCTGTGAAAAAAAATCAATATAGCAGCAATATTATTCATACTTTGACGCTGAAAAAAAAACTGAGATAGACAAATTTATTGTTTGGTAACTGAACCTTAATTATTGTTTGCTCTTCATCTAAAAAATAATATTTATAGCAGAAGGAAGAAGGAAAAATCTTATGTTGTCTGAGTTTTAAACTTTTGAACTGTCCTAACCTTTGCTTCAACTTCTATGTATATATATACGAAGCCTAGAAAAAATCAAATATTGAATATTAATTAAAATTATAGTAGTGATGCTTAATATCATTATTTGCTTCCCTTGCCCTTAAAGTCTATATTAATTTAAACACTGTTCTTAAGGAGAGAGTCTTGTTGGGGTCGAGGTGACAGCTAATAGCTGTTTGCGCAGCATTCCGCAGGAAATGCTTACAAAAAATCAAATATTGAAACTATAAAATTTAGTTTACTTAGGAATTTATCCTGAAGATATTGTGGATAAATTAATAGACTAAATCTCCTAAATTGAGGGAATAAAATTTTATCTAAAAAAAATCAAACTCAAGAAAGTCATAGCACCAAAGCAAATAGCTCAATCAAAACTCTTAGCAAAACAAGACAGAGACAAGATAACAGCAACTAGAGAAACCAAAATTTGTCAAAACTTGAGTTAAAAATGTATAACTAACCATTAAGCATCAACAGACTTTAAGTAAATCAAATCTATATATCAAACAAATGACTATAGTGCCAGTACATCGAAACTACCCTGAACCAACAGACCAAACTACCAGTGAGACATCTTCACAAATAACATCAGTATATGCTCTCAAACAAATGGTGGCGCGTTTACACAAAGAACAACAAAATGTTAATGATTTATTAAGTTCCCTTGGCTTTGCCTTGCGTAGCTTCAATAATCTAAATCAGTTTTTAGAATTGATTCCTCTAATTGGTTGTCGAGTAACCGATGCTGATGGAGGAGCACTGGTATTATTTAAACCCAATGGTCAAGTGAGGTTCCAACAACTACACTGCCAAGAAGGTCGCCAATGTCAAGATATTCGCCAGGCATTAGAAGTAGCAACTCGTCAATTTATTACAGAAACAACCTTACCCGCAGAACTACAAGAAATCTCAATTCAAACCGCTAGTTTGGACTATCAAGTTAGTAACTACCTAGGCAATGATGTTCAATTATTTGGGGCATCAATTCTAGTAAATAACTCAGAACGAGGTCGTCTATATGTATTTAGTCACGACCCACAATATATCTGGACACCAGCTAGACAAAAATTAATTCGTTTAGTAACAGACCAGACCGCAGTAGCTATTGCTAATGATGAATTAGCTACATCCTTACGAGAAAAGGAACGTTTGGACAGAGAGCTAGAAATAGGAGCAGAAATTCAACTGCAACTATTGCCTCCAGAATGTCCAGAAATTCCTGGTATTACCCTTGCTGCTCGTTGTCAAACAGCAAACCGAGTCGGAGGAGACTATTATGATTTTATCCCCTCCAACTACGACCAGTTGAATTCCAAAAACAAAAAACAGCAACCCTGTCGCTGGAGTATTGTGATTGGAGATGTCATGGGCAAAGGTGTACCTGCTGGTTTAATTATGACCATGACTAGAGGAATGTTAAGAGCTGAGGTATTAAACCGCCACTCACCAGCACGAGTCCTACAACATTTGAACCAAGTAATGTATGCTGACCTGGAAAGTTCTCATAGATTTGTGACTTTGTTTTATTCAGAGTACAATCCAGAAACCCGCATTTTGTCCTATAGCAATGCGGCCCATCATCCTCCAATGTTGTGGCAAGCTGCTAGTAAGTCTATTGTACAGTTAGATACTTTGGGAATGTTAGTTGGTTTAGAAGTAGACCCTGAATACCATGAAGCACAAGTTAAACTAAATCCAGGAGATACTATTATTTATTATACAGATGGGTTTACAGATGCAGCTAATCAAAATGGTGATCGTTATGATGATATTAAATTGAGTGAAGCTTTCAAGTTTGCGTGTCAAAATTATCAGGAACCACAAAAAATATTAGACTACCTATTTGCTCAAGTAAAACAATTCGTTGGTGAAGGAAATCAAAATCCAGATGATATGACTCTAGTAGTTATGAGAGTAAAATCTTCTACAGCAGAATAAATATATGATTATTAATATAACTTCCACAACTACATCAGGTTTGAATCCGATATTTTATGAGACTAATATTCTAGATTTGTTAGGACCAAAAATATTGTATAGTTGGCAACTTTTGGCTCAACAAGTTGATGTAAACTTATGGTCTGATGTGCAAAAAGCTTGGAGCAATTTTATAGAATGTGGTCAAGTATGGGCACTATTAGTTGGTTTATTTATTGGTTGGATGGTTAAGAGCATTTTGCCTTAATTACATAGCAGAAGGAAGAAGGAAGAAGCTTGTGATGTCTGTGTCTTTTCCTTCCATTGCGATAAAATCTCACATCTAATAGAGTTAAATAGAAAAAAAATCTGTAAAATGACGCAAGAGAAACAAACTTGGAGCAAAAGATTTGAAAAGGCGTTGCATCCTACTATAGCTAAATTTAATGCCAGTATTAGTTTTGACATTGAATTGATTGAGTACGATATTACTGGTTCGGTAGCTCATACAAAAATGTTGGCTAAAACAGGTATTATTTCCGCAGACGAAGGTGAAAAGTTAGTTAAGGGTTTAGAACAAATTCGTCAAGAATATCGAGAAGGAAAATTTCACCCGGATTTAGATGCGGAAGATGTTCACTTTGCTGTGGAAAAAAGGCTTACAGAAATTACTGGAGATATAGGTAAAAAATTACATACAGCTAGGTCTAGAAATGACCAAGTAGGAACTGACACGAGACTTTATTTACGATCAGAAATTCAGCAAATTAGGGCTTTATTAAGAAATTTTCAATCATCTTTATTGGGGTTAGCTGAGTCTAATATAGAAACTTTAATTCCTGGTTATACTCATCTACAAAGGGCACAACCTTTGAGTTTAGCTCATCATCTTTTGGCTTATTTTCAGAAAGCTGAAAGAGACTGGGAACGACTAGGGGATGTTTATCGCCGAGTGAATGTTTCTCCTCTTGGTTGTGGTGCTTTAGCAGGTACAACTTTTCCTATAGATAGACACTATACTGCTGAATTATTAAAGTTTGAAAAGCCTTATGCTAATAGTTTGGATGGGGTAAGTGACCGAGATTTTGCTATTGAATTTCTCTGTGCAGCTAGTATAATTATGGTGCATTTGAGTCGTTTGGCAGAGGAGATAATTTTATGGTCATCTGAAGAGTTTAGATTTGTTACTTTAACTGATAGTTGTGCTACTGGTTCTAGTATTATGCCTCAAAAGAAAAATCCTGATGTGCCAGAGTTAGTTAGGGGAAAAACAGGCAGAGTTTTTGGTCATTTACAAGGTATGTTAGTCATAATGAAGGGACTGCCACTAACATATAATAAGGATTTACAAGAAGATAAAGAAGGTTTATTTGATACGATAAAAACAGTTAAAAGTTGTCTAGAAGCAATGACAATTTTACTCAATGAAGGTTTAGAGTTTAATAGCGATCGCTTAACAGAAGCAGTTTCAGAAGACTTTTCTAATGCCACAGATGTGGCAGATTATTTGGCAGCTCGTGGCGTACCATTTCGAGAAGCTTATAATTTAGTAGGTAAAGTTGTGAAAACTTGTATTTCTACGGATAAATTGTTGAAAGATTTAACCCTAGAAGAATGGCAAAAATTACATCCAAAATTTGCAGCAGATATTTATCAAGCGATCGCTCCTGAACAAGTAGTATCAGCACGGAATAGTTATGGTGGTACAGGTTTTGAACAAGTAAAAAAAGAAATTGCTACAGCTAAACATAAATTGGCAATTTAATTTTATTTAATTGTCAGATTCTAGATTTGAGTTACTAAGTCTCAAATCTAGATTTGACATTTTACATATCAAAATTTATCGCTTGGAACCTTAAACAGTCAAATGTACTATTGATCTACAGCAGCAGTTTCTTCTGAATTTTGCTCGTTACTACCATTTTCATTATTGTTAGATGAAAACTTAGACGAATATCGCTTAGAAAAAAAACCTGTACCTTTTTTCTTACGAAACTTACGTGCGTAAGCCAGATTACGTTGTGCTTTCTCTTTTTTTGGATTACGGCGTTTAGCCATTATTACCTCACTAATTGACATACTCCCGGCTTTGTCCTTGAACGACAAAACGGGATTCCTAAACCTCGCAATTTAGGTTTCTGCTTCTATGCACCTGCCTCCAAGGCTAAACCTTTTTTTGGTCTTACGGTCGCTCCACAGACTGAAACTGCTAGCCCAGCAGCCTCACTAATTATAACACACCGTTGGGAAAACCAATTAATTTTAAGATTTTCCCATGCTTCCTTTTATCTTCCCTTTTCAAATAGGGGCTATAGGGGATTAAGAGCGCGGGTCTTCAACCAAGATTGAGATAAAGAACAAAGGTGCTTATTTTTAGACAGTTCTTTTATTATAGCAAATACTTGAATATTTGCCTACTAAAAATAAATCTAAAAAGTCAGCAATAAATATAGCAATATGATTTTAGTTGTGAGATATTGGAGACTTTTGTTCTAGGGAATAGGGAATAGAGAATAGGGAAGAAACGAATACATAAGAATAAGAAAACTGCTATATTCTATGCTTTAAAGGAACACCTCAATTCTCACATCTTAATTCCTGATTGCTATATTTTATCTGGAATTACTAATATATTAAAGTATATAGGAATTTTATCTAATAGGGAACAGGGAACAGGGAACAGGGAACAGGGAATATATAGGAAAAAAGTATTTTTGCAAATATGAGATTCACCCGAATTATTTAATTATTAATTATTAATTCTTCGGTCACAAAAACTTATCAAGTTTGTATTAGACATTATGGATAATTGCTATAGCTTTTCTCAAGTTACCGAATTATTAATTATTAATTATTAATTATTAAATAATTCGGGTTTAAAGCCTTCCCTTTTAAGGGAAAAAAAGCGGTCGTTAGCGTAGCTTCCCGTAGGGTGGGATGGATGGGTTTCCTAACCATATCCAATCGACCAAGAGAATAAATAATATCTCCTTATATTCAATTCCGTAACGGTTTTAACCAGAGGTAATTATCAATGATCCATTATCAATTATCAATTAATGAATGAGGTACAGTTGTTTTTCTACTCCCTACTTCCTACTCCCTAAAAAAAAGGAATTTTGTACTTCACGCTTCTTGGGAATTACTATAGTAAAGATAAATAAAATAAATCAGAAAAAAAATGCCAAATAATCCCTATAATTGGATAGATAAATCCCTATCAATAATACATAAAGCTAACTGGTATCGTTCAGTCAAAACCATCGACAGTCTTCCCGGTGCAATCATAAAATTAGAAGGAAAAAAACTCATCAATTTTGCCAGTAATGATTATTTAGGATTAGCAGGAGATCGACGTTTAATTGAAGCAGCTATTCAAGCAACAAAAGAATTTGGTACAGGTAGTACTGGTTCTCGTTTATTAACAGGTCATAGAGAAATACATCAAGAATTAGAACTTGAAATAGCAAAATTAAAACAAACAGAAACAGCATTAGTTTTTAGTTCAGGATATTTAGCAAATATAGGCGTAATCTCTTCAGTAGTCAGTAAACGTGACCTAATTTTATCAGACAAATATAATCATTCTAGTCTAAAAAATGGAGCCATTCTTAGTGGTGCAGAAATTATTGAATATAGCCACAATAATATTGAAGAATTAACAAATCAACTAGAACAATATCGAGAAAAATATCGTCGCAGTTTAATAATTACAGATAGTGTTTTTAGTATGGATGGCGATTTATGTAAACTACCATTATTATTAGATTTAGCAGAAAAATATAACAGTATGTTATTAGTAGATGAAGCTCATGCTACAGGAGTATTTGGAATGAATGGAGGAGGTTGTGTCGAATATTTTAACTGTACAGGAAAAGAATTAATTCAAATTGGTACTCTCAGCAAAGCATTAGGAAGTTTAGGAGGCTATGTTGCTGGGTCAAAAAAATTAATTGAATTTCTCAGAAATAGAACACCCAGTTGGATATATACAACAGGTTTAACTCCCGCAGATACTGCTGCTGCTTTAACAGCTATAAAAATTATCAAAAAAGAACCAGAACGTCGTCTCAAATTATGGCAAAATGTAGAGACACTAATTAATTTACTAGAAATAGAAAATCGGCAGAGGAGCGAGGTAAAAGCAACTACAAAAAAATACCAATCCCCAATAATTTGTTTTCCTCTAAAAAATGCAGCCGAAGCATTAGAAGTGGGAGAATATTTAAAACAAAAAGGTATTTTTGCTCCAGCTATTCGTCCACCTACTGTTAATACCAGTCGCATTCGCATTTCTCTAATGGCTACCCACGAAACAACTCATCTTCAGAAATTAGTAGCAGCATTAATTAATTTAGGTAAGCAATACTAATTTGAAGAATGACTGTAATGAGATTGAACCTATTAATAATAAATTAGATTAATGGATAAACTAAACATTTGTCTGAGTCAACATGGTTCAGCAGCTCAAGATTATATTGACCGAGCTATTTTACTAAATGATGAAATTTGTTTATTGCCAAAATTTGGTTTTCCTCCATCCATTTTTGAGGCGATCGAAAAAACTTTAGAAGTGGAAAAATGGTTTGGTAGAAAAGCATTTGGCCCTGAGTTTGTTGTGAATATTCAGTTATTTGCTAAACCAGCAACATATACCCCAACATCAAAAGATATTGATTCGGGAGTTGTTCAGTTTTTCTTTGAATTAGGAAA
This sequence comes from Okeania sp. SIO1H4, assembly GCF_010672695.1. Lineage (NCBI taxonomy): Bacteria > Bacillati > Cyanobacteriota > Cyanophyceae > Oscillatoriales > Microcoleaceae > Okeania > Okeania sp. SIO1H4. Next base: position 24,959 of record NZ_JAAHGB010000070.1, on the reverse strand, counting down.
ACAATGTCTTAATAGCGATCGCTATTTAAACTGTTTTGAAAGTTCTTGGTATTTCCCTTATGAACATGAAGAAGGATATATTTTAGACCAGATGAAAGATATTAGTCAATTTGAGTTTATTGAATGGTTTAAAGCTATTTTTTTTACGGATAGATATGACCCTAGATTGACAAAAAAATCCTCAGCTAAATCTACTAAATCTAAATCTGGTAAATCTAAACATATCAAAGCTTTCTTAAAACACCGTGATTTAATTCTCGCAATAATTATTCCCAAACTTTTCGGAAAACAATCTGACAAAGTTCTATTATTTCCACTTAACAATGGTCAATATGATGAACATTATTCTTTTGTTCCTTATGTAATAATCGGTCAAACTTGTTTAATGTTTATTATGGTAGAATACATTCTTTAAATTGATAATTTAGATTTTGTCTACCCTAATTTTTGAGATTAATTGATAAGAAGTAAAGATTTGCCGTCTACCTTTTTCACCTCTAAGTATTAAGTCTTAATATCAAGTTTTATTTTCAGGATTGAATATTTCTACTGAACGTTCCACATATTCAATGGTGGGTTACGACAGATACTAAAATGGCTCTAGCAACTCAAATTGTAGCTGTCTAACGCACCCTACTAGACTAATGGCTAGCCATGAAACAACTCATCTTCAGCAATTAGTAGCAGCCTTAAAAAAGATTGACTCTCATTAACAATTATCTTTCTTCATTACCTAAAAATACGCGAATTTCTTCTACAACTACATCCGGCATTTGTTCCGGTAAATTATCACCGCCAGAATTAATTAAATGAAGTTTCGCCATCGGCAATAAATCCGCATAAAATTTACTCATAGATAAAGCAATCTTCGTATCTTTATAACCTTGTAAAATCAACGTTTTTACTTTCAAAAAAGCCAATTCTGCTGTCAATAACTCAGCTTGAATTTCTGTCCACCTACGTCGAAATAAAATTTTAGTTCCGGTTGAAGAAAGTAATAATTTTTGTCGAAATTGTAGAATATTCTTAATTTTTGTGTGAGCGCCTAATAACCTAACAAAAGGATATATTAATTGTAAAACCCAACACAAAAAAGAAGGTTTTTGAATTAAGAATCTAAATAACCGCCAACGTGCTTTAACAGCAGCAAGGTTAATTCCTTCAGGAGATATTAATATCACGCCCAATAATTGTTCAGAATATTTGAGAGCATAACTAGCAGCTATCCAACCTCCTAAAGAGTGGGCAACTAAATATACTTTCTCCAATTTCAAAGTAGCTATATATTCAGCCAAAGATTCTACTATTTGATTGATAGAGTAATGAGTAGAAGAAAATTCTGACTCACCAAACCCTGGTAAATCTGGTGCAAAACAATGGTAATCTAGACTCAACCGCTCCATCACTGGTAACCACTGACTACTGTTATACCAAGACCCATGTAGAAAAACTACATTATTTGAATTACCACCAATTTCACGCCAAAACAATAGTCCACCAGACAACTTGATACGAGAATTACGCCATAAAAAGTGCATAACTATGGAATTATAAAATTTAACAGATATCTCACCCAAATTTATATATTCAAGTGAAAATACCTTCAAATAATCCTTTTTTAATGTGAGATTATAGAATCACGAAATTAAGCTAAAATTGTCAAACCAGTAAAATAATCCTTTAATTGTAGGTCGTAGTCGTAGCTAAGATTATCCGGCAAAGATGTAACTTCAAAAGCTTGAACATCACTAATTTCCAAAGTATCTTGAACATTCATATTTCCCCGAACATCAGCCTCAACCAAAATATTAATAGAATGTACTCTAGGGTCTCGATCTGGTGCAGAATATACTCCCACTAATCTACGAATTTTAACTAACTCTAATCCTGTTTCTTCAAATAATTCCCTTTTCACAGTAGTTGTAACATCTTCACCCCATTCCACCATACCTCCTGGTAGAGCATATTTATTATTGTCACGGCGACGAACCAAAACTATCCGGCCATCAGGCAAAATGGGGACTACACTAACACCTGTCAGAGGATGGCGGAAAATTAAGCCAAGTACAGTTTGTCCAACTTGCCATAATTGACGTATGGGTTGAGGAATCAAAACTAAAATAGAAAGCACTTTCAATTATTATTTTTGTAGTTTTTTTTGATTTAGGAGCAAATAAAAAGTTAATTTACAGGCTGATATTGCAGATTTTTTTACCTAATCAGGAGTCCTCTTTCAACATTTTCTGATAAGCTGTTTTGCATTTAAACCATATATCCAATTTTTGTCAAACGTTACAGGGTAAAGGGTACAGGGTACAGGGTAAAGCGGTGCGACCCCGCGTCGGCGACAGACGCAAGCAGTCGGAACCCGCCTCGGCACCACCAGACGCAAGCGGTCAGACCCCGCGTCGGCGATAGAGGCAAGGGAATGCTGACCAAGAGAGGGAATGCTGACCAAGAGAGGGAATATAGAATCTAAATGATTTTTAGCTTAGAACATATTGTAATATCCTATTAATTGACATACTCCACTCCCTGAAGTGAGTGGATTCTCCCATACTCGCGCATCAGGGATTACTGGATCATTCAGACCGCTTAACTATCTCTACTCGCGCAGTAGTTAGCCAGAGGCGGGGCTGTCCCCAGTCGTTCAGGTGGTTAACCTCAGTTCTCGGATGTCCTCCGATACTCTTTTACCAGAAATACAGTTTGATTAAATGATTGGTACTTCCTTAGTTTCCCTAGCTGTTTTGACTGTGCTTTCGCCACCACAGGTTCTTAGTTTTGACCTTCTCGGACTCTTTGCCTCTAGATGATCGATCTAGCCTACGAAGTAGGGGGCCGGGTATTGCAACCAGTCCAATCTTAACACAAAGTCGCCCTGGAACGGCGAGGCTTTAAACCCTGTTTTTCGGTAATTTGTACATAAATAAATTTGTAAATTCTCATCAAAGGAAAATATTAATAAATGCTTAACGGTCTGCTCTTAGTGCCATTAATAGGTGCCGCTATCATTGGTTTTTGGCCAAGCACTTTCTCGCCAAAATTAGCCAGGCAAATCGCTCTAGTTGTGGCCATAATTAGTTTCGTATGGTCTTTAGTACTACTGACTGAATTTAACCCACAAGATCCAAATCTACAATTTGTAGTTTTAGTACCTTGGATAGACTCCCTGGGATTAAATTACTCCCTTGGCATAGATGGTTTATCTATGCCATTAGTAGTATTAAATGGCCTGTTAACTGCTATTGCTATTTACGCCACAGACAAGTCAATCAAAAGACCCCGCTTTTATTACTCCCTAATATTGTTGCTAGCAGTCAGCGTATTTGGAGCTTTTCTCGCTCAAGACCTACTACTATTTTTCCTCTTCTATGAACTAGAGCTAATTCCTCTATACCTATTAATAGCAATTTGGGGAGGACCAAGACGAGGTTACGCATCCACAAAATTTCTGATTTACACAGCAATTTCAGGAATTTTAATCCTAGCTGGGTTCCTGGGAGTAGCGTGGTTAAGTGGCTCATCTAATTTTGCTTACGACCAAGCAGTTGCTCATACTCTACCTTTAGGAACTCAACTATTATTATTAGGAACAATAGTCATCGGGTTTGGCATTAAAATTCCTCTAGTTCCCTTCCATACATGGCTACCCGATGCTCACGTTGAAGCTTCCACACCTATCTCCGTACTTTTAGCAGGAGTGTTGTTGAAACTAGGAACTTATGGTTTACTGAGATTTGGATTAAATATGTTCTCAGAAGCTTGGGTATATATTTCTCCATGGTTAGCAATATGGGCAGTAGTCAGCGTACTTTATGGTTCATTTAACGCGATCGTCCAAAAAGACATGAAAAAAATGGTAGCTTATAGTTCCGTTGGTCACATGGGGTATATTTTGTTAGCAAGTGCAGCAGCAACTCCCCTCAGCATTTTGGGAACAGTATTTCAAATGATTAGCCATGGTCTAATTTCAGCCCTACTATTTTTATTAGTAGGAGTAGTTTACAAAAAAGCTGGTACTCGCGATATAGATATATTGCGTGGTTTATTAAACCCAGAACAAGGTTTACCATTGATTGGTAGTTTGATGATTTTAGGAGTAATGGCAAGTGCTGGTATTCCAGGAATGGTTGGATTTATTTCCGAATTTTTAGTATTTAGAGGCAGTTTCAGCGTGTTTACAGTTCCCACTCTTCTTTGTATGATCGGAACAGGGTTAACATCAGCCTATTTTTTGCTGTTAGCGAACCGAGTATTTTTTGGTAGGTTATCTGAAACAGTTGTGAATTTGTCTCCTGTAGAATGGTCAGATAGAATACCAGCCATTATCTTGATAATTTTGATAGTTATTCTGGGAATACAACCAAATTGGATGTTGCGTTGGACTGAAACTGAAGCAAATACAATGAGCGCAGGTCAACCTATGTTGTCACAGGTAGTTAAAAAGTCAGCGATCAATCCCCTTGCCTCTACTCGTTAACTATTCTGGATAAGAAGAATTTGGAGAAGAATTCAGAATAGAGAATTATTTGTCTTTTTCAGTTATATCATGTCCGGATAATAGCACGATAAAAAAAATTTTTTCTTTCTTATCCCCTATTGACTCTTATCTCATTTTTTATAACTATTCAACCGGACATAATATTATTAGGTTGTTCATAATTCAAACTAGATCATTCAATTTTTGTAAAATGGAATGGGGATAAAAATAATATGAAATATCAATATCTCTTAAGACCAATCCTTAAAAATAATACTATATTTATAGAACACTTCAGTTATTAAGTAATAAGCAAGGTTAAGCAATATTTTTAGCAATTGTAAGTATGAAGTAAAGAACTATTATTTCTTATATCCCAGCTCTTAAGAAAATGTAGCAAAAACGCGAGAGATTTAGTATTAGCAACTCTAGCAAATCAAAAAAATTAAACTTAGGAAAAACAATTATGAAAAACACCATTTTAAAATGTAATAATCATCCACTTTCAGTCTATATTAATCGTTTAAAATCTGGTCAAGCTCTACTAAAAGATACACCAGAAAACGTCTTAGAAGTTGTCGGAATTTTGAAAAGTTATGGCATTGTATTAGATGCCTATTCCAAGAATCTAATTTATATTGCCGAACATCAATTTTTAGAATTATTTCCCTTTTTTAAATACTTCAACGGCAAAATTTCATTAGGTAAATTACTTAAGTTTTGGTGGCACGACCGGATTAATTATGAATATGCAGAATATTGTATGAGAGGAATGTTATGGCATGGGGGTGGAGGTCTCGATAAATATTTAGATTCACCAGAATTTCAACAACTAGCAAAAGCAGTAATAGATGCCAAAATCACAGGAAACTTGATGTTAATGCCACTCAATCAATTATTTCCAGAATTTTTACCAGACATGGTACGTCAACAAGCTTATTACAGTGCTTTAGGTCAATTTTGGCGGGTAATGAGCGACATATTTATGACCTTATCTGATAAGTATGACCAGGGGAAAATAACATCTATTCCTCAAGTAGTAAATCATATTTTATCAGGATTAGTCGCAGCAGCAAATTTACCAATTACCTATGCTGTAAATGTAAAAAGTAAACATTATGAAATAATTCCTGAATCAGTAGGTTTAACATTTTTAATAGATACAGCAGTTCCCTATGTAGAAGCAATTTTCTTCCGAGGCACCCCATTTTTAGGAACAGTTTCATACAATGCTCAAGCTCAACAAATAGACCACGAACAAAGTCGATTTACTTACGGTGCTTTATATGCAGATCCATTACCTATTGGAGGGGCAGGAATTCCACCCACATTACTAATGCAAGATATGCGACATTTTTTACCAGATTATCTTCTAGAAGTTTACCAAAAAACTAATCGAGGTACAGATAATTTGCGAGTCAAAATTTGTCAGACTTTTCAAAAGTCAATGTTTTGTGTAACAACAGCAGCACTTTTAGGATTAGCACCTCATCCTTTAGATACAGAAAATCCAGAAGAACAAGCAGCAAATCAAGCCTATTTAGAAGCGTGGATGGATCGATTTTTAACATCACAAATACAAGAAGTTAATAGTTAGCGTTCACCTGTACTTTTACTCTAACTTTCATAATTAATTGTTCATTGTTTGAGGTGAAAAACAATGAACAAATTTTATTTTATGGCTTTAGTAATTAATATCAATATTCAATACTAAAATGCTGGCTATATCTCCCCTCTTGTGAAGTGGGATCATCGGATTGTATGGATATTATATAGGAGTCACCATTAGACATCTCCGATAATTCAACTGAACCCCCTGTAAAAAGGTCGTTAAATCTTAATTTCTGCAGAGGTCTATTACTGTTAGGATATATCAAAAGCTTAAAACTCAGACAACGCAATATTTTTCCTTCTTCCTTCTTCCTTCTGCTACATTATACCCAGTAAAATTGAATAATATTAACAATCAACTGGAGTGATTTTTAGATTGGATTTACCTCTATCTTTGATATCTAGATTAAGTATCATTTTTTTTCATATTTAAATGCTCAACTACTCCGCTTTTCAATACAAAAAAATATAAATAGGGCTTGCTGATTAAATATAAAAGCATTGACATATAAAGACAAGTGCCTTTTTGGGAACGAAAAAAGTGCGCCTGTTTCAGTCTAAAACGCTCAAAAAGGAGCGTATTTTAGGCGCATAGTTGGGCAGAAAAATTATTCTTACAATTCTTACTCCTACTTCCTCGCTCATTCCCATTTATCCTATCTCCTGTCTCCTGTATCCTGTCTCCTACTAAAATACTTTTTCAGCAAACCCTAAATAATATCAATAGCAAAGAAAATACGGTTAAACAGATTTTTTTTTAAAAGTGCTATATTTGGCTTATAAATTTTTATAAAAAATCCTGGTGAATAAAAAAAGACCTCAATCTATATTATCTATAATCGGCCGTAAAATTATTAATCAAACATCTAGATTATTGAGATTACCTACTATTGATAATTTAGAAGCTCAACTACAGGAAAAAACTGAGCAACTAGAGCAAATATATGCACAACAAAAAGCAATATATCGGGCGATCGGCAAGATTAGAGCATCTCTCGACCTAGAAACAATCTTTCGCACAACCACAAAAGAAACTTGTAGACTTTTAGGTGTCGAACGAGTCTCAGTATATCGTTTTAATGAAGACTGGGGAGGTGAATTTGTTGGTGACTTTGAATTTGCTGAAGTTGGTTGGGATGAACTCGAATTTATATACAAAAACACCGTTTGGAATGATAGTTATCTTCAGGAGCATCAAGGTGGTCGGTATCGCAATAATGAAACACTTGTAGTAAAAGACATTTATAAAGCAGAGTTGTCACAATGCCATATTGAAATATTAGAACAATTTCACATCAGAGCATATGCCACTGCTCCTATTTTTATTAAAAAAAAACTATGGGGTATTCTAGCTGCTTATCAACATTCTAAACCCCATGAATGGGAAACTTCTGCCGTAAATTTTTTGAGTCAAATTGCTGTTCAACTAGGCTTTGCAGTGCAGCAAGCAGAACAACTAGCTGAAGTCGAACAAAAAGCCAAAGATTTACAAGCAGCTAGCCAACAACAAATGATTTTATTCAACTTAATTTCAGAAATTCGTGAATCTCTCGACCTCCATACCTTATTTAAAACTACTGCCAAAGAGGTCAGAAAAGCTCTAGAGAGCGATCGCGTAGGCATATTCCGCTTCTACCCAGAAAGTAACTACTGCTATGGAGAATTTGTTTCTGAAAGCGTTTTACCCATTTATGATTCGGCCCTTTCGATCAAAGTGAATGATTATTGTTTTGGCGAACAGTATGCCATCCATTATCAACAGGGGCGTATGCAAGTGCTGACAGATATTTACAATGCTGATTTAAAAGACTGTCATATTGAAATCTTAGAGCAATTTCAGATTAAAGCACAAATTATTATGCCTTTAATCATGGGTTCAAAACTTTGGGGACTGCTTTGTATTCATCAATGTGAAAAAAGCCGTGAATGGACTTCCACTGAAATTAGATTCGTCAAACAATTAGCAACTCAGTTTAGCGTCGCTTTAGAACATTCCCATCTACTTGCTCAAACTCGCTCACAAGCAGATGAGTTAGGTAAAACCCTAGATGCACTTCAAGAAGCAAATCTCAAGTTAGAACGTCTGGCTCGACTGGATGGTTTAACTAAAATTTCTAACCGTCGTTACTTCGATGAATTTTTAGACCAAGAATGGCGACGAATGGCAAGAGAAAAACAATTTTTATCTCTAATTATGTTTGATGTGGATTATTTCAAACTATACAATGATGTTTACGGTCATCAACAAGGAGACAAATGCTTGATTAAAATAGCTCATGCAGCTCAAGGGGTTTTGAAACGTCCGGCAGACTTGTTAGCTCGTTATGGGGGGGAAGAGTTTGCTGTGATTTTATCAAAGACTGACCAAAGTGGGGCTTGTGAAGTAGCAGCACAGATTCAATCAGCGATTAAGGCTTTAGGTATTCCTCATCCTAGTGGGAAAAAACAAATAGTTACTATCAGTCTTGGTGTTACGACTCAGATCCCTTCATTGGCTCAAACACTCCATACATTTATAGGCCAAGCTGATCAAGCTTTATATGAAGCTAAACAACAGGGACGAGATTGCTGGATACATTTTAGTATGATTTCTGCTTCTCGAGATACAAAGGACTTTTAAGATGACTGCAAATTTTCAAACTATGATGCGATCGCACAAATATATCTCAATAATTTACTCCAGAGGCGTTGGTGGATTATTGTATGATATTAACCTTAATTACTTAGGAGTCAGGAGGACCGAGTCAGGATTCAGGAGAAAGAAATGTACTTTTCGGTCAATTAAGTAAAGACAATATCTAATCTTGCCATTCAAAGAATTACTCTTATACCAAATTCACCCAAAGGCAGTTACATCTTAATTTGTGATTTATTCCTAAAAGAAAAAATTATAAATTCCATAAATTCTCAAATTTCCACCTTTTTTCCTCTTGAATATTTATGTTTCTCTGTTCCCTGTTCCCTGTTCCCTGTTCCCTGTTCCCTGTGTCGTCACTGTAGCAATATTTTATGAAATTGGTATGAATTTACCTAAATTACTGATTTCATACCTCCAATCACCAACGCCACTCTAGAAAATTGCTCTTCAGATTGAATACATCATTTAAGGAACTATATCTATAATTTTAGACAGAATTAACCTGACCTTAAGATTAATAGGTCTACTTAATTTACCGTTCTTAGAAACCTACAACTATCTGTAAAAATCTATAATTTTCCCAATAGCAGTCGTCATTACTGTATTGTACTTATGAAATAGCTCAAACAAGGAAATATCAATCATTAAACCTCTTGCTTCTGCTATATGAAAGAAAATCGCTATAATACCCGCAACTATCGACAAGGAATAAAAAATATTGTCCAAATTAATAAATTTATTTGGAATAACTGACAACTATGTAGTATGTAGGAAGTTGTATGATACTATGTTCCTCTAGTTATGCTGAGAGTAGTTATTGAAGTGTGAACTCGGTGTATGAGTAAATTTTACAGGTTAATAATTATTCTATTCACCAAAAATTATCAGGGGTATATCAATACATCATCTATATTTAGAGGGGTTCATAAAGTATTAAACTTGATATGAAAAATATATATCCAGGAAATCGTGTGATATTTCTCAAAAGTACCCAGATGGGAAAAAATCTAATGGTACGCTATCTACTTCCAAGTATACTCAGTGTTTTTGTACTTGGAAGTCCTACTGAAGCTGCTACCCTAGAATCTTGGCAGTTTCAAGCAAATCAGAATCGACTATCTTTTACTACTGAAGGAGGTGTTCAGCCAAAAGCACAATTAATAACTAACCCAACTCGCTTAGTTATAGATTTGCCTGGCACAACTTTAGGTGGTATAAGAACTTCTCAAGTTGTCGGTGGGGCAATAAAAGCAGTTAGAGTAGGACAATTTAATTCTCAAACAGCTAGGATTGTAGTAGAATTAAATAATGGGTATACTCTTGACCCAAAACAGGTGCAATTTAGGGGCATATCTCCTAGCGAATGGACTGTGCAAATACCCACACCTCAAAAGATTGCCTCTACTTCAGATATTAACCTTAAACCCCAGTCTCCATCCCCACCACCTCAAAGTTCTCAGTCTCCATCCCCACCACCTCAAAGTTCCCAGTCTCCATCCCCACCACCTCAAAGTCCTCAGTCTCCACCCCCACTACCTCAAAATTCGCCTTTAGCTCCTCGCAGAATAGAGAGACCGAGTAATCAAAATATACTAAGACCAAGAAACCCTGCTCCTGTTAATCAAGTTGCTACCACTGGTACGCCAACTCTTGTAGAAGATGTCCAAGTAAAGCAAGATGGAGTAGTTCTACAAACGAGCGGTAAACTACCAGAAATAGAACTTAAGAAGAGTGTTGACCGTACCTGGATGACCATTGATATTCTGAATGCTACTCTCACAGCAAAAGATGTCAAGTCAAATCAAAGATTTAACGAATCTGGATTAACAATTACTCAACTTACTCAGCTTTCAATAACACCTGCAGTAGTTCGTTTGACAGTGAGTCTTCCAGATACCAAAACTCAATGGCAAGCTCGTGCTTATGCAGGTGGAGTAGCAATATGGCCTCAAGGAGAAACACCACCAACAATTAATCAAGGTACTGGTTTTGCAGTTGTTAAGTCAGTAGAATTGAAAAATGGTACTGACTTAGTAATTACAGGGGATCGACCTCTGAACTATACCAGTGGTTGGGATTCTGAAGAGGATGCTTATGGAATTACTATATATGGTGCTCAGGTTGATGACCGATTAAAGTTACCTGGCCGACAGGTTGGTAGTCCTTTAATTTGGGCAAAGATACGTCAAGAAGATCCAGAAACAGTGACAATTCTGGTTAAGCCTGCTACTAATATTAAAATTGCCGAGGTAACTCAGCTTACTCCACAAAAGTTATCTTTACCCATGGGTTGGGGTAATATTGGCACTACTCCTCCTGGTTGGCGACCAGATCCTAGACAACAATCTTCTAATTCCAGACCTTCAATCTTATCACGGGGGAACAGTTCATTACCCCAAAATTCACCACCCCAAAATTCACCCCCTCAGAATAGATTACCTCAGAATTCCCCAGGAAATTTACGTCCGAGACGGTGGCCTTTTCCCTGGCCTCGTCGCAACGACCGCCGTTCTAATACTACTAATAATGGTAATCGTCGTTTTCCTTTGCCGAATCGATTACCCCAGCGTGATGGACGGTTAATGATAGTTATAGATCCTGGGCACGGAGGACCTACAGATTTAGGTGGAGTGGGTTTTGGTCTGCGAGAGAAGGATATTGTGTTGCCCATGTCATTGGAGGTAGCTCAAATCCTGGAGCAGAATAATATACAAGTGGTGATGACTCGTAAGACAGACCGGGATTTAGATTTACCACCAAGGGCAGAATTGGCCAATCGGGTAAATGCCGATTTGTTTGTGAGTATTCATGCTAATGCTATTAGTATGAGCCGTCCTGATGTTAATGGTTTAGAGACTTTTTATTATCAAAGTGGCCAGGCTTTAGCACAGTATATTCAGAATAGTATGTTGGAAAGTTTCCCCACAATGAATAATCGTGGTGTGAAGCGGGCTCGTTTTTATGTGCTAAGAAAGACTAAGATGCCTGCTGTATTGGTAGAGGTGGGTTTTGTTACTGGTAATTATGATTCTAGGATTCTTGCGGACCCTGTTCAACGCAGTCGTATGGCACAGGCGATCGCTCGTGGGATACTTAGATATGTTCAAGCTTATTCTCGTTAAGATTAATGAGGTGTTAGGTGTTAGGTTTTAGCTGGTAGGTGTTGGGAAAAATACTAAGGTAAGGTATAGCAGTACGCGCTGGTATATTGATAAATTGCAGAAATAGCTAATTGCCAAAAGCTTTATCTCGTAAGCTTTTTCCATCTCTACTTCCTACTTCCTACTCCTAATAATGTAGCACTATAGTTGTCAAATCAAGCATTAACGCAGGAGCTATGGTATTACTGATTCTCCAGTTATACAGAATTCAATTTTGACTTGTCAGTATCACCTCCGTTTAATTAGCGATAGAACTCTGTTCCGCGCTCCGCGTTGCTGAAAATCTTCTTCGTATATTTCTTCCTGTGAAATCCATTCTGTCAGAAAAAACCTTGCTTTTTGAGCTTTTTGATAGGGAGGAATATAGATAAAAAATGTCGGATGTTTAGATAATGTTACTCCAATATTATTTCCCGGTATTAGAAGAGGAACAATTTTTTTTTCAGACAAAAGGCATTGCTCACCTCCACGGATTCCTGAAGATGTTGTAGTTGGAGGTGCGCCTCGATCTAGATCTAGAGGTATATATGTTTGAGAAATTCTCCAGTCATTGCTAATATTTCCGAAGCTAGGTATTGCGAAAGCTGGTCTTTGCACAACTCCAGCAATATTCAATAACTTCATCATTAAAACAACTGATAAAGTAGTCATTAATAATAGATATCTCATATAGCATCTGGATAATTAGTTATCGTATAATTATTCAGTAGTCGGGAGAAAGGATAAAGGAAAGGTGAGAGTAGGAAAAATCTTGAGAGTAGGAAAAATCTTGAGATATTCCGGCATTTTATGTCTGCATTGAATGGAAGTATAGACTGTGACAACTGTATAACTGGATTTCATATTATATAAATTATGGGCGTTCCTGAATAAATGTATGACATTTTAGGAGTCAGGATTCACGAGGTATAAAAACTCCCTTCTAATCCCTTAGTTAGGAAAAATAGCTATGATTTACACTCTTATTTTTGGATCAAAATTTACATTTTAGAAGTTTCATACTTAAAATCACCAAAGCCAATTCTGTAGTTATTTATCCAGATATTCAGTATATTCAGTTCTTATAAACTTCTAGTTATCGGAGTTTATACATGATTTATTACACTAAATTATATTCTTTTATTTTTCAGGATAAAAAAATAGCAAAACCTCCCACTATTCTGTAAAGTATTTATTTTTTGTTCATATAGCAATCCTAAATCATTCGTGAAATTTTATCTTTATCCCTGATGAGTTTAATACCTACCACACCTTACAGCTATCCATTACCCACATCTTTCTTAATATAAAACTTTACAAAATAGACAACTTATGTATAAGTCTTTGAGAGGCTTTTTCCAGAGAAAAGTGCATTGAAAAATACATTTTTTTGAGAACTGTAGACAAGATTCTTACTTCCCACCCTCCCCACAAAGTTTTCAGGAGTTCCGTATAAGGGATAGACCTTATAGACAGACAAATGGGTTTGGTCGGGTGAAAATTCCCATCCACCCTATTCTCAGTTCTAGCTAACTGCTGACTCCTGACTGCTTTACGTCGCCAATCCGACGACTCCCCTACCTAACTCCTAATTCCTGACTCCTTCTTCAATACCTAATCCCCTATTTCTCCTACTTTTTGCAATGCCGCTCTGAGATTACCTTGGTATTCAGATAAAATCCTGTCGCCTTCTTCTTTTTCTAAACCACTCCAATGCATAAAAAGTGCCAACTTAACTGAATCGTTACTTTTATTTAATAAATTTGTGGCCTCATCCCTACTCAACTCAGTTAAATCCTCAATAATGCGTAGAGCGCGATCGCGTAACTTAGTATTTTTCACTGCTACGTCAACCATACGATTACCATAAACCTTTCCCAGTCCTACCATTACTCCCGTTGATAAAATATTCAAAGCCATTTTGGTGACTGTTCCTGCTTTTAACCGTGTGGAACCTGCCAATAATTCTGGGCCAACTACCAGCCGAATATCCACATCTACTTCCACACTAAACTGCTCCACAGGAACACAGGTAATAAAAATTGTTTTTGCTCCCCTTTGTTTTGCTGCTTCTAAAGCACCATGCACATAAGGAGTTGTACCACCAGCAGTAATACCAGCTACCACATCCAAATTCGTAATATGGCGCGAAGCGATCGCCTGACTACCATCTTCAAACTGGTCTTCCAAATCTTCCGAACTACGGACTAAAGCGCCGGCACCACCAGCAATAATCCCTTGTACTAAATCCGAAGGCGTACAAAATGTTGGAGGACATTCAGCCGCATCCAATACCCCCAAACGACCACTTGTACCAGCACCCACATAAAAAAGTTTGCCACCTTGGCGTAGAGCTTCAGTCGTGATGTCCACTGCCTGAGCTAATTGTAAACGGGATGCAGCGATCGCCTCTAAAGTTCGCTGGTCCTCTTGATTAAATAAGTCCACCAACTCTAAAGAGCTTAACCTATCTAAATTCTGACTATTGGGGTTAACCTGTTCTGTCAATAAATGACCTCGTGCCTGTAAATTGTCCATCTTTAGCCCATTACTAATTTAAAAATTATAGATCGCGCTCAAGCCATAAGCCGAAAAATTAGTTCCTGTTTGTATTCATATAGCACGCGAAAGAGTTGGTGTTTGACTTATCAAAATAACATGGGTCTCAAACCCCGCCTTTTAAGGGGAAATATTTTTGGAGAGTTGCTCACGCATCCCCGTTACAAAAATAACTTCTGACTTTTGACTTCTGACTTCTGACTTGCGCGTAGCGCTATAAAAGACCTTCCAGTTGACGCCTAATTCTATCTAAGTCAGGGACGTTTTCACCCTTTTCAGTAATTGGATCTGGAGCTAGTTGCCAATCAGTATTTTCTACATTATTCTCTGGGGGTATCTCCAAAGCACCTGCGGGTATAACTTTCCACTCATAATCTACACCCCTACAAAATTCCATAATTTCTTCTTGCTCAAATTCTTCCACCGCAGGAGAAGGAAAATCTTGAGCTTCTAGCAACACACCAAAGCGAGTGGCATCATCTTCTGATTCAAACATCAAGACCTGATTACGATCGCCACTCTGAATAGTATGAATTCCTTCATTTTCAGTTCTAGCATTAAACAGTAAAACAAATACTCGCATAACTTTTCCTAATGTGAATAGACAATTATTTTGTTTATAGCGCTGCGCGCAGGCAACAGGCAACAGGCAACAGGCAATAGTGGGAATAAAAAGCTGATAATACAAGACTTGTAGCTATTGGACAATTGCTGCAATTTGTAAATATGCCAGCGCACATTGCTATATATTAGTAGATACAAAATAATAATGTGTCTAAATTATAGTCAAGGAAAGGGGAGGGTATGGAGGGTGAGAAGTTTGAGGAGGGTGGAGAATACATTGTCTGATGTTACCATAGTCTCACCTTTCAAGGGGATGAGAAAAGTAAACTTCAGTATTTCAGTGCTTCTGACTTTAGCGGTCGGTACTGATAACTGATAACTGATAACTGATAACTGAAATGACGAATACTCCAGATAATTCTAATCAGCAAACTGATATCTCCAAGTCTAGAAACTGGCGCAGAATAGTAATTATTAGTGGTTTGGGTTTAGGGACAGTCTCTGTAGGAGGGGGAGCAGTAGGAACTTGGTGGTTTCAAGAAAAGTTAGCCCCAATGGTGAGTGAGAATCTCACTAGACTTACACAAAGGCCAGTTCAAGTGGGCGAACTGAAAAAATTTAGAATTGGTTATCTAGAATTTGGTCCTTCTTCTTTACCTCCAACTTCAACAGACTCGATCGCTGCTTCTACGGAGATAGTTAAAGTTAGGTATGCTCTTGGACCTTTGTTATTCAAGACTCTGAAACTTGATATTACATTTGGAAAATCTGAAGCTAATTTACAACAGGAAGCTGATGGTTTGTTTAAAATTCCAGAGTTGGCAGATTTACCACCTCCTCCTTTTAATGTTGATATTACAGCTCTACGTTTCCCGGAACTGGGTGTTAGTATTTTGCCTTCAGAAAAAGGAAAGTCTTCTCAACCGATAATGTTAGATTTGAGTAATAGTGAAGTTTTTTCTAAAGACAAACTGCAACGTTGGTTGGTAGACCTGAATGGGAAAGTTATTGATGGTGGTGGTAATTTTCGGGTTGATGCTGATGCTAATCTCAAAAATTCTGAAGTTAAAGCTGATGTTGTAGCGCAAAAATTGCAATTACCAATATTTGTTCCTTTAGTATTAGCGTTGGAAAATATTCCTGATGTAAGTGTGCAAAGTGGAGAGTTAAATGCAGACCTCCGGACTCAGATTAAATTAAGCGATAACATTGCTGAAGTTGTACAAAATATCCAGGGAAAAGTTAGTTTGCAGCAGTTGAAAGCTAACAGCAGTTTCCTGAGCGACACTGTTAACCTGAATACGGTTGCTAATGTTGCTTGGCCAAAAGTTACGGTGGAAAATTTCAACGCCAACTACGGGAATATTGGATTAAAACTCAAGGGTACAGCACAAACAACGGCAGACTTAGACCCTCAAAATCTTAATCTGAATTTGAATGGGGAGGTTTTACCTGTTAGTTTCGACACTTTGTTTAATACTGCTACTACAGAAATTGATTTGCTTTCGGGTAAAATTGAAACGGCAGAAACTAAGCAGCAACTTCAGCAAATTCGGGGTCAAATTCAGGATATTAGACCTTTATTAGATGGGGGTGTGAAAACTAATTTCAGTATTGTTGGTAGTTTGCTGCAACCAGTGGTATCGGGAAAGGTTCAAACGACTGAAGTTACTAGAGTTGATAGATTAAGATTTCAGGATATTGCGACAAATTTTACTATTAGTCCGCAGTTAAACCAAGAATTTCAACCGCTCAATTTAACTGCTGGTTTTTCTGACTTACAAATTACTCCAGTAGTGGGAGGGAAAATTACAGGCAAGGGTGAAGTTAGAAGTCAAAAGTCAAAAGTCAAAAGTAAAGAAGAAGTCAAAATTCAAAAGTCAAAAGTTAAAAGGAAGAATTTAGAAGTCAAAAGTCAAAAGTTAGGAGTTGGCAGTCAGTCAGTTCCACAAAGTCAAAAGTTAGAAGTCGCGAGTTGGGAGTCAGTTCCACAAAGTCAAAATTTCCTACGGAATGTTTCCCTGCGGGATGCTACGCAAACGCAAACAAAAGTCAAAAATCAAAATTCAGTAGGGGCGAATGGCATTCGCCCTCACTTCAAAAGTCAAAAGTTAGGAGTTGGCAGTCAGTCAGTTCTACAAAGTCAAAATTCAGAAGTCGGGAGTTGGAAGTCAGTCAGTAAAGAGCAGGAAACGAATTTTAATCCTGTAGTTGACTTAAACCTGAAGGTGGAAAATTTACCCCTAGAACCGATCGCTCAACAATATGGTATTACTCCACCTCTTCCCCTCGGTAACTTTTCTTCTGAAGTAGCGATCGCTGGTGCTTTGGAAAGTCTGAAAGGGCAAGTTCAATGGCAGTTACCAAAAGCTGTTTATCCGGTGAGTGGTACTGTTGATATTGTTGATAGTCAGGCGAATATTAAAAATACTGTTGTTGAAGTTGGTGGGGGAAAGGTTAATATTGATGGTACTGCTAATCTGGATAACTGGCAGCTCAACGTTACTGTCAATCAAATTAATTTAGATAATTTAGAACCTTTAAAACCATTGGGTTTACCATCTGGGTTGGAAGGTATTGTTAATGCTCAAGCTAGTTCTTCTGGTCTCACGAGGGATTTTTCAATTAATAGTATTGATGGGAATGGGAGTGGGGTAATAAATATTGCTGGGGGTCAGGTTAATTTTAATGCTCGGGCAAATAATGGTAGTTTGCAGGGTAAGGGAAATGCTGTTCAATTGAGTTTAAGTGCTTTAGAAAGAATAGGGAGAAATGCAAATTTTCTGACGACTCCTAATCCTATTTTATCTAGTCAAACTGATGGGAAGGTTAATGGTGAAGCTACTTTTTCAGCTAATCTAAATGATTTAAGTTTGCCTGGCATAACCAGTGGTTTTCAGGGGAATGTTAATATTGCTAATGGTACGGTTAATGCTAATGGGAAAGTTAATAATGGTAATTTTCAAGCATTGGTTGATACTGAAGAATTACCACTTAATCCTTTGTTAGATTTGGGGTTATCGGCAGTAAATTCTGGAATTATTACTGACCAGGAACAGTTAAATAATATTAGGGTTAATATTCCCAGGTTAAAAACTCTGAATGGTAGACTAAATGGCAAGGTTAATTTATCAGGAAATCTGGCAAATCCTTCCCCGGAAAATATAGCAGGAGATTTAGTGGGAAATCTCAAAATTGAGGAAGGTACAATTAATGCTACAGGTAGTTTAAATTCGGGTAATTTTCAAACGACAGTTAAAACTAATCAAATATCTCTTACTGCCGTCGAAAAGTTATTAACAGAAGCACAAATTGTTTCTCTGAAAAATAATGTTTTACCAACAGATATTAAGGGAGAAGTTCAAGGGGAAGCGACTATATCTGGAAATATTAATAATTTAACTCCTACAGGAATTGCTATTGATGGGGATGGGAAAGTAATTATTGCTGGAGGAACTGTTAACGCTACGGGTAAATTAAATAATGGTAATTTTCAAGCTTCAGTTAATAGTAGTAAATTAGCAGTAAATCCACTTATGGATTTAGGAGAAGCGGTTTTAACATCAGGATTAATTCCAGTAGAACCTAATCAAATTCAAATTTTACAAGCTCAAATTCCTGCTATTAAAACTTTAAATAGTCAAGTTGATGTTAATGCTAATTTATCTGGAAATTTAAATAATTTATCTCCAGAAGCAATTACCGCTAATACTAATAGTAAATTATTTATTGATGGCAATGCTGTTTATATTGATGGTAAACTCGAACGAGGAAACTTTTTTGCAAATGTAGGAACAGAAAATATTGCTTTACGCCTTTTGGAAGAAACAGTCAGAAAAACTGGTTTAATTGCTATACCAGCTAGCGCAACTTTACCTCCAGGAATTGAAGGAGAATTATTTGGTAATCTGAGCGTATTTGGCAACTTAAATAATCTGAATCCTCAAGCAATAGCCGCTGATGGAACCGGAAAATTAATCATTGGAAATAATACAATTAATGCCACAGGAAAATTAAATAATGGTAATTTTACAGCCTCAGCGATCACTGAACCTATTCCATTGAGTTTTGTAAAAAAAATAGCTAAAGAGCTAGACACGAATTTGGGCACGGATAACACGAATAAGGAAATTATAGAATTAGTTTTGCCTTATTTAGACACAATAAATGGCAATATTCTAGGCAATGCTAAAGTCGCTGGAAATTTAGAGAATTTAAACCCAGAAGCTATAGCTGCTGAAGCGGAAGGAAAAGTACTTTTGGCAAATGGTGGAACTGTTAATATTACTGGAGAATTAGTAGGTAAAAAATGGCAAACTGCTATAGTAGGAGACCAAATTCCTTTAGAGCAATTTTCGGCAGCATTGGAAAAACAAGAACAGACAAAACCAGCCGTTGCAGCTATTAGACAGGTACAAAAATTATTAGGGCAAGCTGAAAATTTACCAGTAATTGGTGGCTTTTTAAATACAAATATCGACCTGTCTGGAACCCTAGCAAATTTCTCTCCAGAAGCTATAGCCGCTCAAGCAAAATTAACACTTTCAGAATTACCAGTTATTCAACAACCTCTTAATTCTCTGTTTGACTGGAAAGGTAAACAAGTAGAAATAGAAAAAGTTTCTATCCCGCCAAACGTTAATGCTAATGGAGTAGTAGGTGTAGATTTTACACAACAAAAACCACCGACAATTTCTGGAATTAATATTAATGTCAATTTGTCAGATTTTGACTTAGAATCTCTGCCCATAGAAAAATTAGCACAAAATTTACCCATAGAAAAAAAAGGAGAGTTATTAACAGGTAGAGTCAACTTTGATGGTAAAGTCATCGGTAAATCTATCGAAGATTTAAGTTTGGTTGGTGATATTGTATTGCGAAACCTAGCCGTAAATTCAGTAGATTTTGATTCCGTTTTATCTGGAAAATTAAATGCAGGAATAGCTGATGGAGTAACATTTAAAATTGCAGGGGAACAAGACCGTCTAGAATTAGTATTAGATCGATTTGATCAAACCTATTTTCCCACTGCTTTCTTAATTCAACGCGACGAAGCAAAACTCGCAGGAGTCACAGAAGGAGAAAACCTCCTAGTAACATTAGAGCAATTTCCTGTTGAATTATTAGATATAGCGCCAGCAGCACAATTTGATATCGCTCAAGTTTCCGGGGAAGCATCCGCCAAAATAGCAATATCTGGTCTGAGAACATTCGACTTGAACTCCATCGCAGCAAACGGAAATCTTGCAGTTGCCAAACCTAGCATTGGTTATATAGATGCAGAAAGTTTCACCGCAGATATCAATTTTGCCGAAGGTATAGGAACTCTCAATGACGGTACATTATTATTAGGTGACAGTCGATATGTCTTACAAGCAATGGTCGATATTAATTCTCCCGACGCCAATTTCGACCCCAAATTTGCTGGCAACCTAAAAATTGAAAAAGGTGAAGCTCAAGATATTTTGACCGCCCTCCAATGGTTTAACTTAGAAGATATTGCGCGAGGTATAAAGACTCCAAATTATGCCAACGCTGAAGATGTGCAACCAGTTGCAGTAGGTTTTCCAGAAAATACACCAGTCATTTCCCAACTGCGTCGGTTTGCCGAAATTCAAGCTTTGCTAAAACAACAACAAGAAAGTCAACAACCAAACACTCCCATACCAATACCACCCCTTGCAGACCTAGATATAACTTTTTCAGGAGAAGTAACAGCAGAAGGAACTTGGCAGTCTGGTATTGACGGCAAATTTGACATCAATGGTAGCGACTGGAGTTGGGGACCTTACAAAGTCGATAAATTTCTCGTACAGGGTCAGTATGAAAACGAAGTGCTGACAGTCAAACCACTAGAAGTGCAAGCAGGAGAAACATTATTAGCATTTAATGGAGATTTGAGTGCAGAAAATCAGACTGGGAAATTACGATTAGAAAATATAGATTTAGGAGAAATACAGAAATTTGCCCAAAATTATATACCACCAAATATCAATTTTAATATTACAGGAATTTTGAATGCCGAAACAGAAATAGGAGGAAATTTTGAAGACCCCAGAGCTATAGGCAAAATCAATATAGTAGACGGCACCTTAAACGAAACACCCATTGAAAAAGCACAAACAGAATTTAGTTATAACACTGGGCGTCTGCGTTTTGGTGGAGGTATTTCTATAATTGGAGACCCCATTTTGTATAGAGGGGATGTACCCATTGACCTACCCTTTGCTCAAGTTTCCGCAGGTAGCGATCTAATTAACGTCAGCGTCAATATTAAAAATGATGCGTTACAGATAGTTAACATCTTGACCGACCAGGTGACATTAAACTCTGGTCAAGGAGATATATTATTGCAGGTCAAAGGAACATTACAACAACCAGAACCAGAAGGATATGCTAAATTTGCAAATATAAGTATCACAGCAGCAGCATTTCCCCAACCTCTAACAGACCTAGAAGGAAC
This sequence comes from Okeania sp. SIO1H4, assembly GCF_010672695.1. Lineage (NCBI taxonomy): Bacteria > Bacillati > Cyanobacteriota > Cyanophyceae > Oscillatoriales > Microcoleaceae > Okeania > Okeania sp. SIO1H4. The sequence goes on along the minus strand of NZ_JAAHGB010000070.1, from coordinate 3,501 downwards.
AGTTTTATTTCAGGGCGATCGTATAGAGGTAAAAGAACTCCAAGGAATTATTAGTGATGGTAAAGTTGAAGTCATTGGTGTTTTACCAATTTTTCAACCCTTTGGCAGTCAAGAACCAGATATAAATAACCCCCTGACAATTACATTAGACCAACTCAATATAGACTTTCAACGAGTTTTTCAAGGTGGTATTGATGGAAAAGTCCTGATTACAGGTACAGCTTTGCAACCAGAAGTAGGCGGTAACGTTGAAGTCTCCCAAGGTAAAATATTTTTAAATCAGGCAGCAGGTTTAGCAGCAGCAGCAGGTAGTCAAGAAAATCCACCTAGTTTTGGCATGGGAGAATTTGAGATTGGTCTAAATAATTTTCAAGTGACTCTAAGCGATCGCCTACAGATGATTAGTCCAGGACTAGCTAACTTTGAAGTTGCAGGTGGTTTACTGATTAACGGAACCCTCAGCGATATTCGTCCAAGCGGCACGATCGACCTAGCAGCAGGGTCGATTAATCTATTTACTACAGAATTGCGTTTAGACCCCAACTATAACAACATAGCTACCTTTACCCCAATTAATGGACTTGACCCCATTGTAGATGTACAGCTATTAGCATCAGCTTTTGAAAGCAACCGTTCATCATCCCCATCATCACCATTATCACCTGAGACCATAGATGCTCCATCACCAGGCACCTTGAATAGTAGTCAGAGAGTTAGAATTATGGCAACAGCAAAAGGACCTCTATCAGAATTAGAAAATAACCTAGAGTTGACCAGTTCTCCAAAGCGATCAGAAGTACAAATAGTCAGTTTGTTGGGTGGTAATATCATTGATACCCTTAGTGAAGATAGGAATTTAGCATTAGCTAATGTAGCAAGTACCACCATACTTGCTAACTTACAACAAGATATTATTGCAGCAACTGGGTTAAGTGAATTTCGGATATTTCCTGCAAGTATTCCTAAACGTGGAGCGCGACGTGCTTCCTCTTTGGGTTGGGGTTTGGAGGTAGGTGTTGACGTGACGAATAAATTAGGAGTATCCATGACTAGACTTTTTGGTGCCAATGAACCAACGGAATTTTCTCTGCTTTATGAACTTAATGATGAAGTACGCATCCGAGGAGGCAGTAACTTTAATGATAATGCAGTATTATCAGTGGAATATGAAGTACAATTTTAGTATTGCTACTCCGAAAACACATCTGGATAAATTTTTGGCATGGTTATATCTAATATTGTCTGCTTTACCTCGTATCAATAATATATTTTGATTTTTTGGGGATTTAGCTTTATAAGTTGCTAACTTATCCAGAAATTTTTGAGCTGCTGCTTCAGCTTCAATATTCTTTCCTGTAAGTTCTCCTGCAGTTTTCAGGTTGGCGATCGCATCTGAATAAGTTTTTGGGATTGCCAGCATATATAAAGGAACAACTCCTTTAAGTGCTTCTCTTGTTTTCTTGTGTACATCAAGGCCAATAATTAAATCTGGCTTGAGTTGCACAACTTGCTCTAAGTTTGGTTCTAGAAAACTTACACTACCAATTTGAGCAATTTTTTTGCCCTGCTCTCCAAACATATCGGGTTCTTGAGCAAAATCAGCCATATTTTCTAAAACCCCGGCGGGTTCTATTCCTAGTTCAGCTAAAATATCTAGGCACACATGATCGAGGCCCAAAATACGCTCTGGAATTTTATCTAAAACAATCTCAGTATTGGTAGAGTCAGTTACAATTAGAGTTTCTTCTGTAGCAGTTTCAGTATTTTGCTCCTCAGACAATGTAGAACTAGAATTTTGAGCTGGAGAACTACAACTGATTAAAGTTGTGAGTATTAAAAAAGTTGTAGCCAAGCGAAATATACTTAAAAGCATTTTTAAATTAGTATGAAATCTGGTTATTTTTTCATGGTAATACATCTAGACTAAAAATTCAGAAAATAACGAATACTCAGAGTTCTTCCAGGTGCAGCAAAACGTTCAGTGTCTCCAGCTCCTATAGCAGGTTGATTTGAAACAGGAATATATTGATGGTTTAACAAATTCTCAATACCTACCTGCCATTTTCCAAAACCTGTATTGAGGGAGCTAACAAAATCTACTGTAGTATAACCAGTAATTCTAAATGCATCTGTGCCTTCATCAAAAGCGCGATCGCGATTAGTTACATACAAAAGCTGTAAGCGATTATTCCAACCAGGCAAAGTTTGATTTTCTAGATAAAATGTTAACTTCATCGGTTGTACATCTATACTACTCAAAGGTACCCAACTACGATTATCATCAGGAAAAAGATCCCCTTCACCCTCCATCCAAGTAAAAGTCCCTCCAAGACTCCAGGTATTAGCTGGTTGCAAATCAAGACTAGCTTCTACTCCATAGTTTCTTTGAGGAGTCCTAGTAAGGTCTAGAAACAAGCTAGTTTGGGATACGGTTAAATTCTGTCCTTTATCTGTATTATTGTAATAAACTGCTGCAGTAAACTGTACTGAACTCCAGTTGCCACGCACTCCTATTTCATAATTATCTACTTTTTCTGGTGTTAGGAATTCGTCAATAGTAAAAATATTGATATCTTCCGATGCTGTAGTCCCTGCTTGTCTCAAGCTAGGGATAGTAAAGCTCTGGGAAAAGTTAGAATATAGGCTAATTGTTGATGAGAGTTTATAAAGAATTCCAAAATTAAAGGCTACATCTGACTCATTCACTTGACCTCCTTGAAACTCAGGCAAGGGTCTTCCTGCTGCAACATCAAGAAAGTTTGCGATCGCACTTCCCGTCCAATCTTCAACATCAATATCAATATTTTCATAACGTAGACCTCCGGTAAGTATTAATTTTTGAGAGACGTCCCAGTTTCCTTCCAGAAAAAGTCCTAGGTTATCTATTTCAAATTTAGGAACACGGGTTACAGTGTCCACAATATTTACTTCTCGTTCTTCATCAAACGCTACTGTATCGATAACAGATTCCTCGGTGTCATTTTTTTCATTTGTAAAATCAAACCCCCACAGCAGATTTGCTGAATTAGTAATCGGTGTATTAATTTGAAATCTAGTTCCTATCTTTCTCTGTTCAATACCACTTTGTTGGACAAGAGGTAGGTTACTTTCGATTGTTAGATTAGGGAATGCACCTCCTATGGCGTCTCGAATATCTGAAACTTTGTTTCTAAAATCAGTGCGTTGAAAGAAAAATTGGGCGTTGCAGATTTGCGGGATGAATGATAGGTTGGGACAGAGCAAGTCAAAGGGAAAAAATATGGAATGTCCAGAGTGCCAATCTAAACATATCCGTAAGAACGGTCGCAGACGCGGCCAGCAGAACCACATTTGTGTCAATTGCGGTCGCCAATTTGTATCGAATCCTCAAACTCAACTAGGATACAGTGACGATGCTCGTCTCATTTGTCTAAAAATGTATGTCAATGGTATGGGTTTTCGTGGGATAGAACGGGTAACAGGAATTCATCATACCACCGTCATCCGATGGTGACGACAGGT
>NZ_JAAHGB010000007.1:249180-421007 GCF_010672695.1 Okeania sp. SIO1H4 | reverse complement strand
ACCGATTTGAAGCCTGTGGAGAAGATAAGTTGCAGACAATAGTCAGTGGTCTTCTGGGAAACAGGAAGCTAGCTCCAAAGCTCATGCAATCATTCATGGGTAAGTTTGGGTAAGTTTAGTAGAACGGAACAAGAATCTATTAACTGGTAAAAGTCCCCCTTTATTGATCCCCCTCCCGTCCCCCTTGGAAAGGGGGAAGCCAGAGGATGCTGCGCTTTTTGTTGAACGGGGGATTTGGGGGGCGCGTGATGTAGCAAATGAGACTTTTCAGACAACCTCTTAAAAAGCGGGGTTTTAGACCAATGTTATTTTGATAACCTGCGTTAACTTTCCTTAACCCAACCAGCAAAACTATAAAGCATTTATTATGCTAAAATATTCTCTATTTTTATACCATATATTATTCTGAATTCCTGAAAAAAATGCAAGACAAAATATTAGCTAAAGAAAGACAATTCCACGATATCTGGGCATCAACTATTGATATAGAAGGTATTCGAGTAGTTGATTATTTTGAAAGTTGTACTGCTCCAGAAAATAGATTTATTCTCCAACAAATGGGGGATTTAACTAATAAATATTTGTTAGATTTAGGCTGTGGTGCAGGGGAAAATAGTGTTTATTTTGCTAAAAAAGGAGTGCGGTGTGTGGCGACTGATTATTCTTCTGGAATGGTGGATGTTGCTGTTAAGTTGGCTGAAACAAATGGGGTACAAATTGAGGGGAAAGTTATGGATGCAATGGCTTTAGAATTTGCCGATAATACTTTTGATTTTGTTTATGCTTCTAATTTACTTCACCACTTACCAAATCCAAAGTTAGCAATTAGAGAAATGCACCGCGTTCTTAAACCTGGTGGTAAAGCTTGTTTTTGGGACCCGTTGAAACATAATCCTGTGATTAATGTTTATCGACGTATTGCTACAAAGGTTAGAACTGAGGATGAAATGCCTCTGGATATTAATCTTGTTAATTTTATTAAATCTCTCTATTCAGAAACAGCTTACGATACTTTTTGGTTGGCAACTTTGTGGATTTTTTTAAGGTTTTATTTAATTGAAAAAGTCGATCCAAATAAGGAACGTTATTGGAAAAAAATTATTATCGAACATCAAAGATTAGAACCAATGTATCGGAAATTAGAAAGATTAGATGGGGTATTAAAAAAGTTGCCTTTGATGAAAAGATTTGCTTGGAATTTAGCAGTAGTTGCAACTAAATAGTGCAGAAGGAAGAAGGAAGAAGGAAGAAGGAAGAAGGAAGAAGGAAGAAGGAAGAAAGGGTTTAGTTAGGGTCTGCTGAATAAAGTCTTTTTGCTCTTTGTAGGAGACAGCTATACTGGAGACAGCTATACTGGAGAAATGGGAATGTAGAGGAGGTAGGAGCAAGAATTGTCTCTCAATTTTTCTGCCATAATCATCCTAAAATACCAGCATGCATGAGCTTTTTCCACCAAAAAGTTGGTACTTTTTTCAACGCTAAAACGCTAAAACCTTTATCTGTAAATACTTTTAGAATTAATCAGCAAGCCCTAGTTATCTAAGAAAGAAGGAAAAATCTCGTGTTGTCTGAGTTTTAAGCTTTCGATTATAGTATAAAATAATATAGTAATCCTATTTTATTTGTGTCAAAAATCTTACTGCTTTTTAGGGAACACTTAACTGGGAACAGGGAACAAGTAAGAGTTTCAGTTTTTTTATTTACTTTTTGATTTGTCACGACCTATTTAGGATTGCTATAGTCAAGTATTGATGTAATATCATGTCCGGATAATTAGTTATAAAAAAACTTTCTCCTTCTTCTCCTGTTGTTCTTCTTTATTACCTCTTTCCTCCTGACTCCTGACTCCTGACTCCTGAGGACTCCGTAGTTATTTATTTATCACTGTTTAACCGGACATGATATAAAATTATGCCAATTTTAAAAAATAATGTTACGAATAGTAAAAGGAATAAAAAGACAAATGTAGGATATGCTCTTTGACAAAAACGATGATTTACGACCTAAAAAACGCTTTAAATAGTATTCATTCTGACTCCTGACTCCTGACTCCTGACTCCTAAGAAATATCCTAGCTATTTGTAGCAAACATTTATCAATTTGGTATTATGCCTGCTAAAGATATCTTCCATGATGCTGTTAAAAACGCTTTAATCAAAGAAAATTGGACAATTACTGATGACCCCCTTTATCTAGAATTTGGTGGTGTTGATATGTATGTCGATCTGGGTGCTGAAAAACTTATTGGCGCTGAAAAAGAGGGAAAACAAATCGCAGTTGAAATCAAAAGTTTTCTTCGACAGTCCCTAATTTCCGAATTTCATAACGCCTTGGGGCAATTTATTAACTATCGAACAGTATTAAGGAGAAATCAACCAGGCAGAACTCTCTATTTAGCTGTGTCTGAAGATGCTTATGAAAGTTTTTTTACTCTTATTTTTACCCAAGTAGTAGTTGAAGAAAATGAAATTAAATTAATTGTCTATGATGCTAAAAAAGAGGTTATTGTTCAATGGAAAAATTAGCTAAATAGGGAACACTTAACTGGGAAAAGGGAACAGATGGGAGTTTCAGTTTTTTGATCTACTCTTTGATTTGTCACAACTTATTTAGGATTGCTATAGTAGTTGAAGAAAATGAAATTAAATTAATTGTCTATGATGCTAAAAAAGAGGTTATTGTGCAATGGAAAAATTAGCTAAATATCGAGAAAATATTAAAAAGATTATTACCGACTATAGTCAATATAAACCATCTTATGGAGAGATAGAAGTACAAGTTATTTTTGATGAAGAACGCGACCATTACCAATTAATAAATGTAGGTTGGCACGGCAATAGACGAGTACGGGGTTGTGTATTACAAATAGATATTAAAAATGAAAAAATTTGGATACAACATGATGGTACAGAAATTGGTATTGCTAGTGAATTAGTAGATTTAGGAGTACCATCGTCAGATATTGTTCTAGCTTTTCACGCACCCTATAAACGAAAATATACAGGTTTTGCTGTGTCTTGAAAAGGAAAAAAAAGACAGTTTCTATGCAAAACTGAACCTACTGTATAATTGTCAACGTTCGGAGGATATTTTGGTAATATAGCAGTGAGCGCTGGTATATTTACAAATTGTAGTAGGGGCAAAAGAGCTAGAAGTCTTATATGATTCCTACGGAATGCTTGCGCAAACGGCAATTTATTCCCCCTGTTCCCTGTTCCCTGTTCCCTGTTCCCTGCGCACAGCGCTATATTTATAATATTATGTCCGGATAATTAGTTATAAAAAAACTTTCTCCTTCAACTCCAGTTGTTCTTCTTCCTTCCCTCTTTTCTCCTGACTTCCCCTCCCCTCCTGGGAGGGGTTAGGGGTGGGTTGGGAGGGGCGAGGGGTGGGTTGACTCCTGACTCCTGAGGACTCCGCCGTTATTTATTTATAACTGTTCAACCGGACATGATATAACACCGTCACACAAATGGCGATCGCTTTCACTAACATTAGGGTTATTTTCGAGGTAGTCGCGCATCCAGTTGCAACCCCATTCATGGAGGCGATCGAATTTCCAAACGTTCCACAATTTTACTGTTTTGTCACCACTAGCAGTTGCGATCGTCTCTCCATCTCGACTAAATGCTACACCATTAACCTCATTCTCATGGCCGGTGAGAGTCTGTAATAATTTCCCTTCTAGGTTCCACAATTTCACTGTTTTGTCACGACCAGCAGTTGCGATCGTCTCTCCATCAGGACTAAATGCTACACCATTAACCTCATTCTCATGGCCGGTGAGAGTCTGCAATAATTTCCCTTCTAGGTTCCACAATTTCACTGTTTTGTCACGACTTGCAGTTGCGATCGTCTCTCCATCCGGACTAAATGCTACACCTCTGAGGGATCTCTCATGGCCGGTGAGAGTCTGCAATAATTTCCCCTGAAGGTCCCACAACTTCACCGTATAATCAGCACTTGCAGTGGCAATAGTCTTTCCATCCGGACTAAAAGCTAAACCAAAGACCCAATCCTCATGGCCGGTGAGAGTCTGCAATAATTTCCCCTGACGGTCCCACAATTTCACCGTATAATCAGCACTTGCAGTGGCAATAGTCTTTCCATCCGGACTAAAAGCTAAACCAAAGACCCAATCCTCATGGCCGGTGAGAATCTGCAATAATTTCCCCTGACGGTTCCACAGTTTTACCGTTTTGTCAGCACTTGCAGTGGCAATAGTCTCTCCATCCGGACTAAAAGCTAAACCAAAGACCCAATCCTCATGGCCGGTGAGAGTCTGCAATAATTTCCCCTGACGGTCCCACAATTTCACCGTATAATCAGCACTTGCAGTTGCGATCGTCTCTCCATCCGGACTAAAAGCTAAACCAAAGACCCAATCCTCATGGCCGGTGAGAGTCTGCAATAATTTCCCCTGACGGTTCCACAGTTTTACCGTTTTGTCAGCACTTGCAGTGGCAATAGTCTCTCCATCCGGACTAAATTCTACACCCCAGACCCAGTTCTTATGGCCGATGAGAGTCTGCAATAATTTCCCCTGACGGTTCCACAGTTTTACCGTTTTGTCAGCACTAGCAGAAGCAATCATCTGGCCATCCGGACTAAATGCTACACTATTAACCAAACTCTCATGGCCGATGAGAGTCTGCAATAATTTCCCCTGACGGTTCCACAGTTTTACCGTTTTGTCAGCACTTGCAGTGGCAATAGTCTCTCCATCCGGACTAAATTCTACACCAAAGACCGCATCCTCATGGCCGGTGAGAGTCTGCAATAATTTCCCCTGACGGTTCCACAGTTTCACCGTTTTGTCAGCACTTGCAGTGGCAATAGTCTCTCCATCCGGACTAAATTCTACACCAAAGACCGCATCCTCATGGCCGGTGAGAGTCTGCAATAATTTCCCCTGACGGTTCCACAATTTCACCGTTTTGTCATAACTTGCAGTGGCAATAGTCTCTCCATCCGGACTAAATGCTACACCCCAGACCCAGTTCTTATGGCCGATGAGAGTCTGCAATAATTTCCCCTGACGGTTCCACAATTTCACCGTATAGTCAGCACTTGCAGTGGCAATAGTCTCTCCATCCGGACTAAATTCTACACCAAAGACCGCATCCTCATGCTCTACCAGAGTCTGCAATAATTTCCCCTGACGGTTCCACAGTTTTACCGTTTTGTCATAACTTGCAGTGGCAATAGTCTCTCCATCCGGACTAAATTCTACACCAAAGACCGCATCCTTATGGCCGGTGAGAGTCTGCAATAATTTCCCCTGACGGTTCCACAATTTCACCGTATAGTCAGCACTTGCAGTGGCAATAGTCTCTCCATCCGGACTAAATGCTAAACCATTGACCTCATCCTCATGTCCCTGAAGACGGTTAAGTTCTCGGTACTTTCCATCATCTATATATATAGCTTGACTCAGAGCATCTATTATCTGCATTTTGCTCTCATCCTGGGGTTGGAATATCTCCCTAGCGAGTGGTAGTTGTTTCGCCGCTCTCAATGCTTGCAACAACCCTTCAAAATATTTGCCAGAGTTAGACAATAATTTAGAGGTAATACTTTTTCCCACTGCTTCTGCTTCTGCCAACTTCAGGTCTGCTATCTGCTTCGCTTCTTCTAATATCTGATTTGCCTTTAACTGAGCATCCAACTTTACCTGCGCTTCCAACTTCTCCAACTCGATCGCCTGTTTCTCCACCTCCTGAGCAGCAGCTAAAAATTGATAGTCGCGATCGCTCAGACTTTTATCCACAGACCACGCTAAAGCATCAGTCAATGCTTGACCCCGTAACAGTCGAGACTCGTCCTGATATTCTGACTCTTCCCAAGCAGTAAATGCTTCTGAGTAGGGACGCAACTTTTCCAACTCTTTTTCTACCCACTGGAGATTAAACACTTCTTGATAAATACGGTTAGCAACCTGCAACCGCTGTTCCTGTTTTACTACTATACCTGTAAGACGGAGTTCCATTTGGTTGGGGTTGTCATTTGCCTGGATGTGGGATTCCCTAACCCCTCCCAGGAGGGGAATATTGGGAGTGTGGGGAGTATCGCTTCTGAGTTCTGAGTTCTGAGTTCTCAGTTCTAAAGTGTGGGGAGTATCGCTTCTGAGTTCTGAGTTCTGAGTTCTCAGTTCTAAAGTGTGGGGAGTATCACTTCTGAGTTCTGAGTTCTCAGTTCTCAGTTCTAAAGTGTGGGGAGTATCACTTCTGAGTTCTGAGTTCTCAGTTCTCAGTTCTAAAGTGTGGGGAGTATCACTTCTGAGTTCTGAGTTCTCAGTTCTCAGTTCTAAAGTGTGGGGAGTATCACTTCTGAGTTCTGAGTTCTCAGTTCTCAGTTCTAAAGTGTGGGTGATTAAAATCTGCTGATACAGACCTAATAACCGACTCGCCCGTTTTTCATTCACCAACAGGCGATCGCGTATTGTCTTTAAATGTTCTGGGTCATCATGTACTTGCCAATTGTCTATTATTCTCTGTCTGAGCAAATTGGCGACCCATTCTGCCTCTTGGTCATCTGGTACAATTTCTGGACTATCCTGAATTAATTTACAAACTTTCTGGGTCAAAAATGGTTGGCCTCCGGTCCAATCTAAAATCACCTCCATCAACTTATTAATATTGGTAGTTTTGTTAATTAAACCTTGTGCTAATGGTTCGACTTCAGCTAACTGAAAACCTGTTAATTTTATGGCTCTACCAATATTAAAAGGAGTACGTTTTTTATCTTTAATTAAATCTGCGGGAGTTGCGACTCCAATCATGGCAAAAGTTAACCTTTGATAATCAGAATTATCTGCCCGTTTATTGTAACAATCTCGGACAAGTGCGAAAAAGTCATCAATGTTAAAAGGTAGGCTGATGGTACTGTCTATTTCATCGATAAAAATTACAATTTGTTGGCAAATAGAAGGCAATAAGTTTTGACTAATAAATTTACTAAACCGTTTGATATTGGAAAGTTTGTTATTGCCTTCCCAAAATTCCTCAATATCAAAATCATCATCTAAATTTAAGGCAGTTAAAATAGTATCAATAATACTGGCGTACCATTCTGAAGGGGTAATATCATAAATGCCAATTTCTGTCATATCAATGCTGACACAGGCAACATTTTCTTGTTTTAAGCGTTGCATTGTTTTGACTCGCAAGCTAGATTTTCCCATTTGCCGGGAGTTTAATACATAGCAAAATTCTCCGTTTTTTAAACCTTGATATAAGTCTTCATCTGCTTGTCTTTTTACATAAGTTTTGGCATGAATTGGCAGACTTCCACCGATGTAGTATTCGTAATTATTCATAGTTAATTTGAAGAAGGAAAAGGGAAGAAGCAAGAAGCAAGAAGTGGATAGAAATTCCCACCCTAACCTGATAGCTCAAAGCTTTTAGTTGACAGCTAGTTATACCAATTTCATAAAATATTGCAAAGGGTGAGGACACACTTAACTGGGAACACCGGAGCTGGGAACAGAGAAAGAAAAACATAAATATTAAAGAGGAAAAAAGGTGGAAATTTTAGAATTTATGGAATTTATAATTTTTTCTTTTAAGAAGAAATCACAAATTAAGATGTAACTGCCTTTGCGTGAATTTGGTATTAAAGTATTAATCTTTAGATTTCCACCAATAGACTAAAGCATCATAGCAATATTGTATGAAATTGGTATAAGTTAGGGCTTGCTGATTAAATCTACAAGCATTGATATATAAAGAAAAGTGCCTTTTTGGGGTCGAAAAAAGTGCGCCTATTTCAGTCATTAACGCTCAAAAAGTTAGTATTTTAGGCGCATAGTTGGGCAGAAAAATCTAGGGACAATTCTTACTTCTACCTCCTCGCTCCCGACCCATTTCTCCTGTCTCCTGTCTTCCCCTCCTGGGAGGGGTTGGGGGTGGGTTGTCTCCTGTCTCCTACAAAGAGCAAAAAGACTTTCCATACGCAAGCCCTAGTTAGCTTGTTGAGTTTGGCGATCGCTCTACTCAAGCTACTCAAAGGTTAGCTCCGTCTCAATTTATTAGAGTATGATATTCATCAATCAGATATACCTATTTTTATTCTTTTTATTTTTATTCTTTTCTGTTTCCTAAAATATTGATAATTAAACCTTGCAAAAAAATCATTATGTTATAATTATTATACCAATTTCATAAAATATTGCAAAGGGTGAGGACACACTTAACTGGGAACACCGGAGCTGGGAACAGAGAAAGAAAAACATAAATATTAAAGAGGAAAAAAGGTGGAAATTTTAGAATTTATGGAATTTATATTTTTTTCTTTTAAGAAGAAATCACAAATTAAGATGTAACTGCCTTTGCGTGAATTTGGTATTAGAATCAAGAACAAAGAAAATATTGGAGTTAAGGCTTCATTTTTGATTATACGTCTACCTCTAATCAACTTAAATTAACTTAATTTGACTCATGTTAAAACAAATATTCCTAATTAGTTTAACTTCATCATTGTTTTTCCTAAATTCTGAAGTTTCTAACCCTCAAATTTTTCCTAATTATTCTGAATCTAATCTGAGAGTATCCCAGAAAACTTCTACAAGAAAACAACAACTGATCGATCGATATTTGGAACTTATAGGAGGCGAAAAAACATTTCAAGAAGTAATTCGAGCTATGTTGTCTCAAATGGAACAACAATTCAGTTCTATTTTAACTTCTGAATTAGTTGAAAATCAACAACTTTCTCCCGAAGAAAGGCAACAAATTACAAATAAGCTCAACCAAGAAACAACCAGTATTATCCGGAAATCTAATCAGATGTTTCTCGAACGTATTAGCTATCAACAAATTGTTGAAGAAGTTTACTATCCTATCTATGTTGAAGAAGGAGACAGGAGACAGGAGACAGGAGACAGGAGGAAAATTACATGGGGATTCTAACCCCAAGTAATTTTGAACACCGTGTAGACGGTGGGGTATTAAACCCACAAAGAAAATGATAAATATTTTACAGAAGAAGATTTGCAGACATTAATTGAATTTTATCAAACTCCAACCGGAAGAAAAACTATTGAACTTATGCCACAATTGTTTCAAGAATCTATGCAAAGAACAGCTCAGGTACTCAACCCAAAAATTAAGAGTGTTATGCAAGAGATTATTGCTGAGGAATTACAACGTATCAACTAATACCATTTCTCAAAAACTTTTCTACATTTTGTTGAGTAGGGAACCCACCCCTAACCCCTCCCAGGAGGGGAAGTAGAGGGGTGGGGGAGAAGTAAAAAGTAAGAATAATTCATATTAACTGGGCTATTTTTAGCAAAAAAGTGATTCTATCTGTTGTGATTAATTAATAACTGAAGTATTACCCAAGTATAGTGTTACTTTTAGGAATTGGTATAATACCATTTTGATAAATGTTTGCTACAAATAACTAGGGGATTTTTTAGGAGTCAGGAGTCAGGAGTCAGGAGTCGTATGGGAATTGCTTCAATACCACTTTTTAGGTTGGAAATCATCTTTTTTGTCAAAGGGATGTCTCCTGAAAATTATTTTTATCCCTCTTACTATTCGTAACATTCTTTTTTCAAAATGGTATATTGAAGAAGGAGACAGGAGACAGGAGACAGGAGACAGGAGGAAAATTACTTATGGATAGTCAACGAAGGGCCGCTCCGCGTCTACGCTCCCCCAAGTAATTTTGAACACCCCCGTTGACGGTGGGGTATTAAATCCACAAAGAAAATGATAAACTAAAGTCCCATCATTGAGTTTTTACTTCCTAATTCTTCTGACTTTTGATTTATAACTTATAATTTTAATTTCCGTGAAACGGTATAACCCTCTTCCTTCTTCCTTCTTCAAAAATGAACTCGAAAATATTCTTTATATAAACTACACAAAGGCACCACAGCATTTCCCCGAAATTTAACTAATCCCATACTCCGCAATTTAAAAGCCTCAATTGTACCAATTTCCACAGGAGTTTTTGCATTAACAACTTTTGTCATTGCCTTCTGTAAAGTTTCATCTTTTTGCAAGTTCAACAAATGTGGATGTAAGTGATTATAGTAAGGTCCTTCATCAGTTGCTGCCAGTTCTAAAAGTCGTTCTAAAGTAATTTTTCCACTAGCAATTTGATAAAGTGCTAGACGTACTAAATAAGGATGGCCTCCTAACATTTCCATTAGTTTTTCAGACCAATTTAAAGACCATTTTAAACCATGTATTTCTACTAAATATTTTACCTGTTCTAAATTAAATTCTGGCAACTCAATTCCTAATCCCACATTGAAGGGAGACTGATTAATATTCAGAGGAATATAAACCTCCTTAGAATGAACAATTATTAATCGTAATCTTTGCCAATCAGGATTATTTTTACCTTGTTCGTGCCAAGCTCTTAATAAGGCAAAAAAATCTGTTGCTAGACCGGGATTTTGGAAAATTTTGTCAACTTCATCTAATCCTAAAACTATGGGAGCTTTAATTTCAGCGAGCAAATATTTATCAAAATATTTTGTACACCTTTTTTTCACTCCTAAGACTTTTTTCCAATATTTATCTAACTGTTCTTCTAAACCCAATTTGTCGCTAATACTTGCACAAAACCACTGCAAAAATTTGTCTAAGTTTTCGATAAATTCCGTATCTATAGTTTGAAAATTTAGATCAACTATTCGATGACCTTGCTGACTAGAATGAGCTAAAATTCGGGATAATAAAGAACTTTTTCCCATTTGTCGAGGCGCTTTAATTCTAATTAATGCGTTGGGTTTAACAATAGCTTGAAAACATTCTGATTCGATAGGCGATCGCTCAATATAAAAAGGAGAATTTAAAGGAACTTGACCAGAAGGTAGTTCTATATCAGAAATAGGTATATCAGTAGGAGTGTCTATTGAGTTTGCGTAGCATATATTATGTTTTTTCACTCTTATTAAATTTGATGTAATATTCGATAATTCTGCCAAAGCAACTTTAGCGTCTAGGTAGCGTAGAGGCCAGTGAATATTCACCATTTTTATGAAAAAACTAACTAACTCATCACTGACATCGGAAGAGGAAAAGAGTTTTTTACAGTCTATTTCTCCATAGCTATTTAGGGGAAATAGTTGGGGAGGTTTTCCTGTTAAAGCTTGAATTGCAGTTACTCCAACAGCATAAATATCGCTAGCAAATTGGGGTCTACCTTGTAGTTGTTCTATAGGCATATAACCACGAGTTCCAATGGTAATAGTGCTAGTAAATTCCCCATACTTACCAACTACTATTGTACTAACTTCTTTAACTGCTCCAAAATCAATTAATACTAATTTCCCACCAGTTTCTCGCCTCATAATATTTGCCGGTTTTATATCCCGATGAATTACATTATTTTGATGAACAAAACTCAGTAATTCCAGAATATCCGTTAAAAAATTGATGATTTGAAATTCACTCCAATAGGAATTCATTTCTCTAGTTAAATCGTGACCTACTATCAGTTCTTGAACTAGGAAAAATTCTCCTTCATCTTCAAAATAAGCATATAAAGTTGGGATTTGAGCATGGCAACCTAATTTTTTTAAAATCCTACCTTCTTGCTCAAATAACCTCTGAACTTCTAAACTTTTTTGTGTCGGTTTTAGCCTCTTAACAACACATTTTGGTTTGGGAATTTCCGGCATATCTAAATCTTCTGCAATATAAGTTTCACCAAATCCACCACCTGTGCCTAATTTTTCAATAATTTGATAACGTTGATGTAGAATTTTTCCGATAAGAGAATTATTTTTAGACATAAGTAAATACTTTGATCAAAACTTTAATTATTTTCAGAAAGAAGAAGGAAGAAGTAAGAAGGAGGAAGGCATTTAGTTATCTCGGAGATCAGGTGGATTATTGATATTTGATTATTTCTCCTGGGAAGTGCTAACCAAACAGCTATTCCTTGAAGAAGGAGACAGGAGACAGGAGACAGGAGACAGGAGGAAAATTACATGGGGATTCGCTCCCCCAAGTAATTTTGAACACGACCGTTGACGGTGGGGTATTAAACCCACAAAGAAAATGATAAATTAAGAGTAGTAATAACGACTACTATAGATAAATTTTACTCTAAATTTTTTAGGTATCCTAGAAATTTGTTAATCAAGCGATCGCTTTCTTCTTTTATACTCATAGTTTTGGTCATTTTTCCAGAAAATTTAGATGCCTTTTCTGTCTATTATTACCCCTTAATATCTGTATTCTATTTTTTAGCTTGCTTGTTCATTCCATCGAGACTTTAATTGTAGTGATTTTCAAATAGATAGACTACAGTGGCCAAAGTATTTTCCTACTCCCTCTCTTGGTGCGCTACCAGATGCGTCTGTCACCGACGCGGGGTCGCACCGCTACTCCCTAACTCAAAAGAATTTTGTAGTTACTAAAATGGGTAGTCCTGCATGGTAATGGTGAGGATATATATTTTTTAATTTTTCTCACACTCCCCATCCCCCATCTCCCCACACTTCTTTGACCATTACTATGCACCACCACCCTAAAATGAATTGCGCTGTAAAATTATCTTTTTATTTTTGGTTTAATACCCCACCCTCTACAGGGTGTTAACAATTAATTGGTTGGGGTTATAAGACACGGAGTGGCGTGTCGAAGACTATCCCCATCCATTTTTTCTTCCTTCTTCCTTCTTCCTTCTTCCTTCTTCCTTCTTCCTTCTTCCTTCTTCCTTCTTCAAGGTGTATTTTGCACAGGCCAGATATTTTGTGGAACAAAACACACCCTATTAGACTTCTATAAAATCAGAAAATTACTCTCTTACTCGCACATCAATCACACTAGCATTAAAATTATAATCCGCACCCTCCAACTCAATTGTCATACCAATTTTTACCTTAATATTTCCTAATACAGGACCATCATCAGTCACTCTACCTTTACCTTCCAAAGTTAATAAAAGATTCCGACTAAAAAGTTCTTTATCTCTAGGATCTGGCAAAGCTTTGACTGAGCCATCAGGCTGAGGAACTGCCACTTTTCGAGTCATAAATTCCACAGATTTTAGGTCAACTTTTCCATAAGGTTGATTTCTAATAATTAATTGAGTTTTCTCTCCTTCCCTTAATAATTTTTCAGGGTTCCGTCCTTTTAAACCTAAAGCAATAGCATCTACTTCCATTGGTTTAGTAATAATATTACCCACTTGAGCAACAGAAGTTTTATTAGTACCAGGAACGATAAATATTCCCAGTAATACCATTAAAATTATTAACACAGCGCCCACATCTAAGACACTGACTTTACCAAATAATCGTCCTTGAGAATCGAGAATTTTCATAATTTCATCAACTAATAATTACAAGTGATATTGGGTATCATTTATTGCCATTCTTTTGTCGATAACCAGGATGGTTAGGTAATAGACATCTCCTCCACGCATAGGGAGTAGGCAGCTTTGCTGTAGACATTAGGGAACCCACCCCTCGCCCCTCCCCCTCCCAGGAGGGGAAATAACTGATAATTTATGTGTGATAATTGATTTGATTTTGGATTTTTACCAGATTTCTAATACACATAATTTTCATTTAGAAAATCTCTTCTTAAAGATATTACCACTTAATATCATGTTTAGCCAAGCACCAATAATAGAGTTTTGTAATTGTACATTTAACACAATAAATATCATTAAAATTTGCCAGCGTAACGATAAATAAAGATTTGTATATCTGTAATTAAATTGACTTTAATAACGTGGTAAATTGTAAATTTTAGGTAATACTTATATATTTTTTTCGACGAAAATTTTATTTTCAAAATAAGTTCAATGTAAGCATTTCCTGCGGAATGCTGCGCAAACAGCTTTTTAATGAATGAAGCAAACATTCGTTTTTCTACTACATTCTCAACTAAAGATTCATACTATTAAGCTTTGATAAAAAAGCAATTTTATCCTTTAAAGCTGATAACGCAGTTCCGACCATAGGAGCCTAGCTGAAGTCCACATTTCCTCGGATAAGAGGCTAGCTGACTGCTGAATGCTTACAGTTAAATGGATGAAGATAAGGAGGTTTTTTATTAGCTAAACTCCCTTATCTTCGGTAGTAAAATCAAATTTTAGCTTTGCGGAAAAGCTATCAATAACTTTTGTAGTGAATGACAACAACAACCAAATATCATTCACTAATTTATTTGTAATAGCAGTTGAAGGAAAAATTAGGACAAATAGCAGTCGAAGGAAAGGTTAGGACAAATCAAAATATTAAAATTAAGGCAACGTCAGATTTTTCCTTCTTCCTTCTTTAATTCTTTCTTCTGCTATAGCAATGTGCGCTGGCATATTTACAAATTGCAGGAATTGTCCAATAGCTAAAAGTCTTATATTATCAGCAATTTATTCCCCCTATTGCCTTCCGGAGCTGTTGCCTGTTGCCTGCGCACAGCGCTATAACTGACCGGTGACAAAATCCTAAAACAATTACAAATCAAAAATGATTGACTTTTAACTTTTGAATGCATGACTGTCTTGAGTGCGTCTTACATTCTGAGGTTTCCTCAGAATTACGCACTCGCTCTTAACTTCCACGTAGCGGCACTAGTACCTTTTAATCTAAAAGCTCATGTTGAAAAAACTATCTCTAATTACTCGTTCTTCCTTTCGTCAAGTATCATACCCATTAATATCTGTAATGGTCGCTGCTAGTTTATGTGCAGGTACAGCATCTCCCAGTCAAGCTATTCCCTGGGGAGAATTAATTTTCCAGAGTATTCAGATGATTCAAATTTCTAACCTGTCTGACCGCCAAGAAGTTGAACTTGGTAAACAAATTAATCAACAATTATTAAAACAGAGAAATCTTAAAATTTATCGCGATCGCGCAGCTAACGAATATATTAATAGAATTGGCCAAAGATTGGCTACTGCCAGTCCCCGTCCAGACATTCCCTATACTTTTCAAGTAGTAGAGGATGACAGTATAAATGCTTTTGCCACTATGGGAGGTTTTGTCTATATCAATACTGGTTTAATGAAAGCTGCAGAGAACGAAGCAGAATTAGCTAGTGTTGTTTCTCACGAAATTGCCCATATTGCTAGTCGTCATGCAGTAAAACAGTTACGTCAGACATTATTGGCCCAGGGTTTAGCTACTGCAGCAGGTGTAGATGATAGTGTTGCTGTCCAAGTTGGGGTAGAATTAGCATTACGGCGGCCTAAAAGTAGGGAGGCAGAATTTGAAGCGGATGCAATAGGTATTGAAACATTAGGTAGAGCGGGATATGCTCAGTATGGTGCAATTACATTTATGGAAAAATTGCTAAAAAAAGGTTCTCCACCATCTTTTCTTAGCACTCATCCCGCAACATCAGCGAGGATCGAGCAAATGAAACAAATGATTGATCCGGAATTTGCTTACAATGGTGATGGGTTGGATGATAGACGTTATCAGGTTATTGTAAGTCAATTAATTCCGTAGTTAAAATTCACTGAAAAATTGGGTCTGAAATGTAAGCATTTCCTGCGGAATGCTGCGCAAACAGCAGTCAGCTACAGCTATCAGCTATTAATTTATTGCCTTGAGAGCAGGAATTAGTATTAAAAAATTCAAGGAGAATTATAAAATATGGGAAAAAAACTGACCTTGACCTTAGCAGTGTATATACATTATCTATGAAACAGCTAAAAGCTGACCGCTAATAGCTGAATGCTTACTCTGAAATTTCCCCCTTCTAGGGGAATTTTTTCATTTTAGGGAATAGGGAATAGGGAGCAAGGGGAAATTTGTTGGTGCAGCATTCCGCACGAAAATAATATTCTCGCTTCAACAGTTATATACAGCAGATTTCAGGTAAATGAGGTACACATAAGAATGGTAAAGTGTTTCCAGTGCGGGCATCTTGCCCGCGACTGATGTATCTTACTAATATGAAATACGTTTTCATTAATCGATAATGGATAATTGATAATTAGGGTTTGCTGAATAAAGTCTGTTGGTGGGGGTAGGAGACAGGAGACAGGAGACAACCCACCCCTCGCCCCTCCCCCTCCCAGGAGGGGAAGACAGGAGAAATGGGGATGAGCGAGGAGGTAGTAGTAAAAATTGTAAGAGTGATTTTTCTGCCATAATCATCCCAAAATACTAGCATGCATGAGCTTTTTAGACCGAAAAGCTTGCACTTTTTAAAGACAAAAAAAGGCAGCAAACCAATATCAGTCAATGCTTTGATATTTAATCAGCAAGCCCTAATTACCTCTGGTTAAAACCGTTACGGAATTGAATATAAGGAAATATTATTTCTTTTCTTGGTTGATTGGATATGGCGAGGAGACCCGTTCTTGCAGACCCGCTCCGAAGATCGCCATTCCACCCTTCGGGAAGCTACGAAGATCGACCGCTGTCTTGGTTGATTGGATATGGCGAGGAGACCTCGCCATCCCTCAACCGCTTTTTTCCCCTTAAAAGGGTCGGCTTTAAACCTGAATTATTTAATTATTAATTATTAATTATTCGGTAATTTTTACTATGGCTAATTAATGAGACTTGATATTAGATAATTATATCTATTATTTTGACTTTTTATAGTAGTCGAAGGAAAGGTTAGGACACCTCAAAAGCTTAAAACTCAAACAACATAATATTTTTCCTTCTTCCTTCTTTCTTCTTCCTTCTTCCTTCTGCTATACCTATTTTTTTCTTCAATATCTGTTTATTCATCCTTCTTCCCTCTTCCCTCTTCCTTCTTAACACAAAAATTATCAATCCAACCTCGCTGTACAAACAATGGAAGTAATGAACCCACATCAACTTGAGGTTCAATATCAGCGACTTTTTCGCAAACAATTTCAAATGGATAATTCCCTTGAAAAATCTTTAGTAATTCCCATTCTTCATTATTGGGTAAATCAATTCGCATATCATAACCCTGTCGCCACAAAAATATTTTTACTCCACCTTCATCTAGACTTACCGTTTTATCATCTTGATAATCTGGTTGATTGACTTGCCAAATTCTATGAATAGGATAAATAGACTCTAATAAAACACTATTTTTCGGTAAATACAAAATCAAATCTCCCCATTTTTCTTGAGGAATTTCACCCAAAGCTTGAAAATCTAAACCCTTTGTATCTTCACCACAAAAAACTCGATGCCAATGCCATTCTAAACGTGCTATATCTGGCAGATATGCTAAATGTTTTACTGGTTCAAAATCTGTCAGGAAATCTGCAAACTGTTCCCCATAATCTCCTAAATCAGGTGATAAACAAGGAAACTGATTAATAAATTTTAATGCCATTGCTTCAAAAAACTTTTCTCCTACTAACTGGCATAACACAGGATAAATTGACATTAATGTATTACTCAAATTTCCAACAACATTACCCCTGTAAATTGCCAAACTTTCCGCAGGTGTTAAATTATTTGGTGCCTTAATATGTTTGCTTAATTCTTCTATACTAATACTGTCTTTTTTCCATACAGCTTGCAGAAATAAATTTTGTAGATTAATATTTTCCATTACCAAATAATTAATAATTAGGGTTTGCGCTCAAAAGTCTTTTAGTAGGGGTAGGAGACAGGAGACAGGAGACAGGAGACAGGAGACAGGAGACAGGAGAAATGGGAATGAGCGAGGAGATAGGAGCAAGAATTGTAAGAATGATTTTTCTGCCCAACTATGAGCCTAAAATACTAAATTTTTGAGCATGAATAGCTGAAAAATTTGCACTTTTTTATACCAAAAAAAAGCTAAAGTTTTTATATGTAAATGCTTTTAGATTTAATCAGCAAGCTCTAATTAAATAATTAAATAATTCAGCTTAAAAGCCTCCCCTTGAAAGGGAAAAAAATAAATTTTTTCCTTAAGGGTCAATCTTCTCCCTAAAAGGGAGAGGTAATTATCCATTATCCATTATCCATTATCCATTAATCAACTGACCTTTTGTAATAATTTTTCAGCTTTATTTGCTTCTGCCATTAACACTTCAAAACTTGGAATATCTGTATCCCATTCTATTAAAGTAGGTACACTACCAAACCTTACCAAGGCTTCTTCATACAACTCCCAAACTGGAGGATGTACAGGATAACCGTGAGTATCTAATAGATAATTTTCCTTTTCTTCATAACCTGCCAAATGAATTTGTTTAACCCTTGTTGGTGGGATGCCATCCAGATATTTTAGAGGGTCAATTCCATTATTTATAGCATTAACATAAAGATTATTTATATCCAGAAGTAAGTAACAGTCAGCTTTTTTTACTAATCCCTCAATAAACTCCCATTCCGACATAGTTGAATCTGTAAAAGTTAAATATGGAGAAGGATTTTCAATCAAAATTTGCCTACCTAAAAATTCTTGTACTTGTAGGATACGCGATGCCACAAAATCCATCACCTTTTCTGTATAAACCAGCGGAATTAAATCGTTAAGATAGTGACCACTGACAGATATCCAAGATAAATGGTCAGAAATAAAATCTGGTTCAACTTTTGCTGCTAAATTTTTTAGGCGAGTTAAATAATCTAAATCTAATGGGTCTGTTGAACCCAAAGACATTCCTACTCCATGTAAAGTAACAGGATAATCTTGACGAATTTTTTCTAAATAAAATAGTGGTAAACCACCAGCACATAAATAGTTATCTGATAAAACTTCAAACCAATTTACTTTCGGTTTTTGAGTCAGAATATATTGATAGTGGAGCGAACGTAAAGCAATTCCTGAACCTTGAATTGAGGAGGACTGAATACAGGGTAAATATCCCTTGCTTTGCCACTTTGGATTAACATCAAATTCTAGTTTTTGAGATTGTATTTTGGTTGTCATAAACTGTTTTTATTTAAGAATAAATAAGGAAGAAGGAAAAAGGAAGAAGGAAGAAAGAAGAAGGTAAAACCGAAGAACGGGAAAAGTTGATTGGGCTGAAAAGTTGTCGCCCCACATCTACAAACCCCAATTGAGTGCATCTCATATTTGTAAAAATACTTTTTTCCTATTCCCTATTCCCTATTGCCTAAAAGCAATAAATTTTTGGCTTTATTCTTGCATTGAGATGTACCCATAAAAAAATATGGCATTTTTTAATTATAAGCTAATTTGACGAGAGATAGAAATAAAGAAAGAGATACTTTATATAAAATATTTTTCCCTTCTCAATTCTATTAACCTCAAATCATAACTTTATTAAAAAATACCACAAACAATTTTTGTAATAATAATTTAACTTTTTAGTTAATATGTAGCGAGTCTATTTCTTAAGAGTTGCACCAACAATTTTTTCACAAGTACCTTCTGGAACATAAATCCACTCGTTAGGATCTCCACTTACTGTTGACTGACCTGAACAGCTATGGCCATTAGCACCACAATCATTCATACCTTTTCTAACAATACCAGCACATTTTTCCATACCTTCTTTGCCAGCAAGAGCTTCCTGACTATTACCAAAAGTGGTAAGACCAACAGCTAAGACACCAGTTATTGCACTAGCTACAACTAATTTTTTGTTGATGTTTTTCATAAT
This sequence comes from Okeania sp. SIO1H4, assembly GCF_010672695.1. NCBI lineage: Bacteria > Bacillati > Cyanobacteriota > Cyanophyceae > Oscillatoriales > Microcoleaceae > Okeania > Okeania sp. SIO1H4. Next base: position 401,528 of record NZ_JAAHGB010000007.1, on the reverse strand, counting down.
ATTATTTTCTCCAATTAATTTAGTTCAACCTTACACTTATAAAGTATTCAGTATCCATATTAACATAGTCTATGAAAAATCTGAGATTCACCTGAGAAAGTGGTAAGGGTTTAGTGAGTATTTTTTTGCACTAATATCGGGTCATTCCTACACCAGTTCAGAACTTACTTAACTCCTATTTCTCATCAGATAAAGTTTTCTTAATTTATCATAAATTATTAGATAATTTATTCTTATTTATCCTCTACTTTCTATTCAATAAAATAAAATTCTCATTCCTGGCTTTTAGGTTAATTAAATTGATGATATTAGTTGAACTCATAGACATCTCCAAAAATTAAAAATCAAAGCAATTATTATCTATAAATTGTCAATTATTTATCCCTGTTCCCTATTCCCTCTTTTCTAGATATTTCTATTAAATAATTTGCGATTATCCTAGCTTCTACTTCGTAGCATGGATAGTGAACGCACTCGCGCGGAATCTCGACGTGTTTGGCAACTGCTGCTCCTCCATCCAATTGCGATCGCGGTACAAACCAAATCTGGTCCCCAGGTACAGTTCCCTCAATAGTATTGAGATTGAGATCGAGGGATTTAGTGTTTTGATAGGGGGTCTTGTTGGGAAGAGCGACAGAATTCATAGATTTCCTCTGTGGAAGTTATTTTAAACCATTTTAATTCAGAACATTTAATATCACAAAATGAGTAATTTTGCAAGATATTTATCAGACTTATTTAGTGACTATCTAAATTAATATTTGTATCTTATTATCACAGATTGTTGCATACTTTTGAAAGCAATTCATTTTTTAGCATGGATATAATCAACAAAGTAAAATTGAGGAATTAACCACAATTTCAACCAAGCATAAACTCCCATTCCTAAAAGTGCAGTAATTACTAAAGGTAAACCGACTTTGATACGCAACTCATCTGGAAAAATAGCAACTCCAGACACAATAATTATGAAATAAGTTATCAGGAAAATTTGTAATCTTTGTAGATTTTTCAATGCTTGCCGACAACTTCTACAATGCTGAGTATGTTGTTGATAACGATCCAATATAAAAGCACGATTATTATTTATTAGTGAGTTATTTGGTATGCTAATTCCTACTTTACTCCAAGGTAGTTGACCATCACAATATTTATCAAACCAGTTCCTAAATTCAATTACTAAACGGTCTGCACTTGTAGGTAACTTGTAAGCTGTTTTCCAACTTTCACTTAATTGTTTTTGTTGAAGTAAATGCTCTTGTTGACTTAATATAATCATATCTCCATCGATAACTAAATTACGAGTTTGAATATGATCCCACCAACGCGGTGTCAGTCGATGAATTGTTTTAGCAAAATTCCTGGGAAACTGAGCAACAATTCTAGATTTACCAGGGGATACAGGCAAACAATAAGTAACAAGTCCTATTTTTTTTCCACTGCCACCAATACTAATTTCATACTCTAAACGACAAGGTGGTTCAAAAGTAATTTTTGTCGGCAAATTTCCAGGACTAGAAACTTCAATTAAATCAATAGTAGATTCCACAATTTCCATAACTATTGGTCCAGCTTTTTCTCTATTCCCCTGAACCCCGTGATGAGCAAAAGGAACATGACTAGGATCTGCTACATTTTCTACTAAAGTTTGCCAATCATATTCGAGATCGCGGACATAAGAAGACCACACAAAACCCTTCTCAGCATCTATTTGTGGTGATAATGGTAAGGGTGTAGTATCAGCTAAGTCTGCTGTTTTCGCATCAGGCCAAACCCATAGTAAATCATTTTCTTGACGCACTGGTAAGGCAGTTACACAGAAATTTCTTTGATTTTTGGCAATAATTTCAGGATTTTCAGCTTGGGGAATATGAGTACAGATACCTTGAGAATCAAATTGCCAACCATGATAACTACACATTAAATTACCAGTTTTATCATCAACACGACCCTCACTTAAGGGTGCTAGACGGTGAGGACAAACATCTAAAAATACCTGGTAATTCTCAGAATATCTTGGCTTCCAGATAACTAAACGTATTCCCAGCAGAGTGACGGGAACTGGGATTTCTGGATCTAGGTCTTCAATAGGTGAAAGAGGATACCAGTGCTGAAAAAAGTTAAATTCGGTTTGCATTGTATTTTAGGTAGTCAGTTATCAGTACCTCTGCAATAAGGAGGCTTGAAATATCGAATATTCTGTTCTCTTGGTCGATTAGATATGGCGTTCCCTTCAGGATCGGAGGGAAGGGAAACCCACTCTCGCAGAGCCACTCCAATTTTACCTTTCCTGTCGAATCCTATGCAAACGCATAGTTCTAGTTTATGATTGTATTTTGGCAAAAATAGTTTGCATTCTTAGCTATTTTATTGTATAATATAGCACAAATAAACTGCTTTACCATCCAAATTTATTCTATTACTTGATACAGACGAGGACTCATCAGATTTTAAATTCATCTGCTCGGTTCCGCAGTCTCTCATGGAAATCATAATTTGCTCCAGAGTAAGACTGTAATGGTGATTGGGTAGTCTGACGCTCTTGGAGAAATTAAAATGATCAAAATGAAGAACATAAGAACGTTTCTATTACTCGCACTAGCACTTATAAGCATCGTAATCGTCGCTTATACTAGCTCCCAGGTCACATCCCAAACCATAGAGCTGGAATCAGCAGCCAAGCCAACCTCCGAGGTCGTCTTAAGGTCCGAAGTCCAGTGGGGACCGCTCAACCCCGCCCGCGGCGACCAAAGCCCGAGGGCTGGTACCCTTTGGGGCGATCGCACTAGCTCCGGGCCTTCAGGCTTCCTCGTAGAGTTTGTGGACGGCTTCTCGTCGCCACCTCACATTCACAATATCACCTACCGTGGAGTGGCCATTAGCGGCACAGTTCACAACGATGACCCGAATGCCGAGAAGATGTGGCTGCCGACGGGTTCTTTCTGGACACAGCCAGCCGGAGGTGTGCACATTACCGCTGCCGAGGGCAGCAACAACCTGGCATACATAGAGATCGATGAGGGGCCGTATCTCGTCCTTCCTACTGAGGAGGCGTTTTCTAGCGATGACAAGCCGATTAATGTGGACCCATCGAACATTGTTTGGATCGATCAGCCCGGAATGCCTGCCTCTGCCAATGGACAAAAGGTAGCTTTTCTTTGGGGCAACCCGCAGGACGATCAATTATACGGAAGTTTTGTCAAGCTACCTGCTGGGTTTACTGGAAAGATACGTAGCCACGGCTCGACATTCCATGCTGTGGTAATCCAGGGTCAACCACAGTACCAAGTGACGAGTGAGACCGATCTCAAGACCTTGGTGCCGGGCAGTTATTTCACCTTGAAGGAAGAGTCGGTGCATCAAGTCTCGTCTAAAGCAACAGAGGAGAGCATCATCTATATACGCACGAATGGCAAGTTCGACGTTATTCCGGCGTAGTCCAAGAAGTAACCTCGCCCGATCCTAATAAGCTAGCTAATATAGCACTACGCATTAAGGTTAAGACATTTACCCATCCTGTTCGCGGAGCGTTTCCGCACCGAAAACCCTTTGACAGTCTACTGTTCCCTGTTCCCTATTCCCTATTCCCTATTCCCTATTCCCTAGCGCGTAGCGCCATAATATTTAAAATTTGGAGGTAAAAACTATGAAAGCAGTAGGTTTAACTCAATATTTACCGATTAACAACGAAAATAGTCTATTAGACGTTGAAATTCCTAAACCCACAGCTAAAGGCAAAGATTTATTGGTACAGGTTAAAGCAATTTCTGTTAACCCAGTAGATACTAAAGTCCGCGCACCTAAAGATAAAGTTGAATCCGAACCCCGCATTCTTGGTTGGGATGCAGCAGGTATCGTGGTAGAAGTTGGAGAAGCAGTAACAGAATTCCAACCTGGAGACGAGGTTTATTATGCAGGAGATATTACTCGTCCTGGTAGCAACAGCGAATTTCATTTAGTGGATGCCAGAATTGTTGGTCGCAAACCCCAGAATTTAGATTTTGCTCATGCAGCAGCTTTTCCTCTTACTGGTATCACTGCTTGGGAAGCTCTATTTGAAAGATTGAATATTGATCAAAAAGGAGCAGATGCGGGTAAATCAATTTTAATTATCAATGGTGCAGGGGGAGTTGGTTCTATTGCGATTCAAATAGCGAAAAAGTTAGCCAAGCTGAATGTTATTGCTACAGCTTCTCGTCCTGAAACTATCGCTTGGTGTCAAAAACTTGGTGCTGATGAGGTGGTCAATCATCGCAATAATCTTGCGGAAGAAATTGATAAAGTTGGTTATCAAAATGTCGATTATATTCTGTGCTTGAATGACACCGATGGTCACTGGCAAGCTATGACTAAAGCGATTAAACCCCAAGGCACGATCTGTTCCATTGTCGAAAACGAACAACCGCTAGATATGAATACTTTGAAGAGTAAGAGTGCTGGCTTTGTTTGGGAATTTATGTTTACTCGCTCCATGTATCAAACAGAAGATATGGCAGAGCAAAGCAATTTACTTAATGAGTTGAGTCAACTGATCGAAGATGGTGTAATTGTTACAACTTGCAATGAGGTAGTCAAACCGATCGATGCTAAAAATCTACGGGATGTTCATCAACGTCTTGAAAAGGGTAGAACTATTGGAAAAATTGTTTTAGCTGAATGGAATTAATTTTTAACTAGCTATCAGCTATCAGCTTTCAGGTATAACACTAGGATTGACACATAACTACCAGATATTGTAAGGGTTAACGGCCGTTAACCCTTACAAATGCTGTATAATACCAAATTGATAAATGTTTGCTACAAATATCTAGGGTATTTCTTAGGAGTCAACCCACCCCTAACCCCTCCTGACTTAACCATTCTATAACTGTTTAACCAGATTTGATATTAGATTGTCTTTTGATTTCAAATCAATCGATCGCTAATCCAATCAACCAACCCAGGGAAATACTGCTTGAAAATATGCAAACTTTGAGCTGCTCCATCGGGAAATACATGAAGTTGGTTACGAACAATGGCTTTAATTGTTTTTTCCATTACTTTAGCTGGATTAGTTGCGAAGCGTTCAGGAAAACCTTCCTTGCCTTGAGCTAGCGTTCCATAACGTTCCGAGAGAAGAATAGGGGTACGACTGAAAAAGGGATAAACAACAGTGACTTTAACATTATAGCTTTTTACTTCATTAAAAAGTCCTTCACTAAAACCACGCAAGCCAAATTTACTGCTGGAATAGTGAGCCATTCCCCCAGCACCTATCCAACCTGCTAGAGAAGAAATATTGACAATGTGTCCTTTTTGGCGCTCGATCATCCCTGCAGCAAAAAGAGAACTCAACCGCATTGGTGCTAGTAAATTGACCTGCATCAACCGTTCCCATTTATCAGGGGGAACTTCGTCCATCCGACCAAATAATCCTATTCCCGCATTATTAATTAAAATATCAATGGGTATATCTAATGCTTTAACTCGATCGTAGAGATTCAAGCAGCCTTCGCGGTGAGAAAGATCGCTCTCAATACAAGAAATTATTTTCCCTGTAGTGATTTCGCTGGTTATTTTAGAAGCTTGCTCATCTAGAGAATCTTGTTTGATATCGCTCAGGACTAAATGGCTGCCAGCTTGTAATAACTGGCGCGTAAGTTCCTGGCCAAAACCCCCTGTGGCACCAGTCAGGACTACTGTAGCGTGATTTAGTTCGGTCATCTGATTTGGTTGTATGATAACTCACTTATATTGACGTGCTTAATTCTAAGGTAAGACAGTTAGCTGTATATATTTTTTTTCGCGTAGAAGATTTAGAATGTAAAAAACAGTGAGGTGAGCGGGTTCGCAGCCAAATAAGAAGAGAGGAGAATTAAATCATGTCCACGAAACACTTTGATATTGCAATTGTCGGAGCTGGACTTTCTGGTATCGCAGCCGCTTACTATCTACAGCTCAAGTGTCCCAGCAAAAACTACATCATTCTGGAAGGTAGAGACTCAATGGGCGGAACTTGGGACTTCTTCCGTTATCCAGGCATCCGCTCCGATAGTGATATGTATACCCTGGGTTATAGCTTTAAGCCCTGGCCCAAAGCCAAATCTATTGCTGACGGGCCATCAATTTTGAAATATATTCAGGAAACAGCCTCCGAGAACGGCATTGACAAACACATTCGCTATAGTCTCCTGGTGAAGAAAGCTAGTTGGTCAAGCGATCGCGCTGTCTGGACAGTTGAAACTGAATGCAAGAAGACGGCTGAGACCCTTCTCTTTAGCTGCAACTTCCTTCTAATGTGTTCTGGGTATTACAGTTACAAAGAGGGTTATACACCTAAATTCAAAGGGATGGAGTCCTTCAAGGGGGAAATAGTTCATCCACAGGATTGGCCAGAAAACCTCAACTATCGCGATCAGAAAGTGGTTGTCATTGGCTCTGGGGCTACTGCAATTACCCTAATCCCGGAAATTGCAAAGGATGCAAAACACGTAGTAATGTTGCAGCGATCGCCTACTTATGTTGTCTCAAACTCTGAGTCTGATGTGCTTGCCAATCTCTTAAACAAGTTCATGCCCAAAAAGCTGGCTTATGCTATACTTCGTTGGAAGTATATCCAACGCCAACAATTACTTTACCGTGCTACGCGCACGAAACCTGAGAAGGTTAAGCAGAAACTGCTCGAGCTGGTCCGCAAAGAACTTGGAGATGACTACGATGTCGAGACTCATTTCACCCCACGCTACAACCCTTGGGACCAGCGCCTTTGTCTCGCACCGAACGGCGATTTATTTGAGGCAATCAAGTCAGGTAATGCCTCCGTCATCACTGATATAATTGAGACCTTCACTGAGAAGGGTATACTCCTGAAATCGGGCAAAGAGTTAGAAGCTGACCTCATTGTTACAGCGACAGGGCTAAACATGATTATACTCGGTGGCGTGCAATTCAGTGTAGACAACCAGGCAATTGAATTTCCGAATGCCTATACTTATAAGGGTATGATGTATTCGGATATACCGAACCTGGTCTCGGTCTTTGGCTACATCAATGCTTCCTGGACTCTGCGTGCCGAACTCGTGGCGGAATATGTGTGTCGGTTGGTTAACTACATGGACAAGATGGGATTTCGTCAGTGTACGCCACGTTTGCGCGATCGAGATGGGAATATGCAAGGACGATCTTTAATCAAAGATTTTTCTTCTGGCTATATCCAGCGGGTGATGCACTTATTCCCGAAGCAGGGTGACTGCGAACCCTGGTTCTACCCGCAGAACTACCAGCGTGACAAGAAAATGATTCGTCATGGGGCACTTGAAGATGGTGCGTTGATATTTAGCAACAAGGAAACATAACTTTAACGCCCCTACAGAATTTATTTTTGTAATGGGGATGCGTGAGCAACTCTCCAAAAATATTGCGCCTTAAAAGGCGGGGTTGCACGACCCATATTATCAGGAATTACGCACCAAGCGCCATATATTGTAGGGGCGAATGGCATTCGCACCCTACTGATAGCGTACTGTCTAAGAATTTGCGTAAGTCCTGATCTTATCTGGATAATTAGTTATTGTATGATGAGAGGAGTCAGGAGTCAGGAGTCAGAAAGGATGAGAGTTGGAGTGATCTGGGGATATTCCGGCATTTTATGTCTGCATTGAATGGAAGTAGAAAGTGCGATAACTGTATAACCGGATTTTATATTAGACCCATATTATTTTGATAAATCATATCATGTCCGGTAGCATCGGTCTTGTATAGCAAAGGTAAGGAAGAAGAAAGAGGGAAGAGGGAAGAAGGCTACCCTCGCAAGAAAAAAACCATCATTTCCTGTAGATATTCACCCTTGGGTTTACACAAACGATATAAACGGACATGATATCAGGACTTACGCAAAGGCACTATGTATAGAGTCCAATGACTATTGGACAATAGTTTTGAGGGCTATATATAGCGTATCTGCGTAAGTCCTAAAATGATTATTATTATCAAACGCGAAAAATCAATATTTTAGACAGGGTCTTACAGCGGTTTTCATTTGGGTAAACCACAGTAGGAGCGATTTCCTACGGAATGCTCCTAATTACGCGAATCGCCCCTACAAGATTTTGCTTGTGAAGATGTGGTTCATCAAGAGTGAAAAGCGTTGTAATAGTTGAAACCATTATCCCACAATGGTTTTGAAGCTATTTTCATATCAAGTCCGTTGAATTCGGTATAAAAAAATGTTCCATCTTCAACCATTACCAAATATTTCTCAAGCTCCCCATCTCCCCTACTCCCCCAGGGTGAATTTATTGTCACGCCTAGAAAAAAAGAGGAGGGGGTGGGGAGTGTGGGAGGTGTGGGGAGTGTGGGAGGTGTGGGGAGTGTGGGAGGTGTGGGGAGTGTGGGGAGTGTAGAAAGCACAGGAACTCAACAAAAAATAGGGTTGCAAATATTCTCGCTACGACAAAGAATTAGCCCTGCCCTACTCCCCTACTTCCCTACTCCCCTACTCCCCATCTAATTACGGATTCTATATCACCCCGTGAAGCACAGATGCTAAAAAGCGTTCGGTATAATACAAAGCAAGCTGATTGCTAATCCCAGGAAAAACTGCGTCAAAGGAGTGTTCTGCCCAGGGGATTTCTAAAAAAATAGCCTGGTTGCCAGTTGCTCGCAGTTGATTGTATAAAACTCGTCCAAACTTAGGTTCTACGATATGGTCGCGACCTGCATAAACCAGTAAAGAAGGGGGAAGAGCAGGTCTAACATAACTTTTGGGAGAAGCTTTTTGATACAGTTCTAAGAGTTCGTCTGGTGTTCCTCCCAAAAAATCCCGCAGGACAGTATTTATATTGATAGGATTGGGAAAAGGTAGATTGCGGAACTGTTCTATTAAGTCACTAGGTGCGTAGTAACTTACCACTGCTCGAAAAGGCATAGCACCTTGCTCGTAAGCAGCCAGAGTTGCTAAATGGCCTCCTGCTGAACGACCCATTATCGCTATGCGTTCAATATCTACTTCCAAATTATCCGCATGGGCTTGAATATACTGCAAGGCTGCTCGTACATCTTCGAGTTGAGCGGGAAATTTATACTTGGGTGCATGGCGGTAATCAATAGCTATTACTGAGTAGCCTTGAGCTGCTATGTAACAACTAAACCTCTCATAATTATCAGGACTGCCTTGTCTCCAAGCTCCACCGTAGACAATTACCACAGTAGGAAAGTTCTGCAACTTTTGTGTAACTAAAGGCTGGTAAACATTTAGTTTGAGGTCTACTCCATCGGGACTGGCAAAGACAATACCTCTTTGAGTCTGAACTTCCTTTTTAGGAAGCCCACGAAAAACATCTGCAAGGACAAATGGTTGGGGACGCATTTGGGCTTTTAAGTCTTCAGGAACACTTTGTAAATAGTCTGTTCCCAAAACCGTCTCCATCTCAACAGCAAAGTTAGTGTTGGTAGTAGCTAGCTGGCTCAGTGGAAGTAAACTTAATATTAGGCCAAGTAAGCTACAGATGAAGATGAGAGCAGACCACCAAGTTTTGTGAACAAAAACTGTTAGTATCAGCGCAAGCAGATTCAGGCAAATCAGCCAAGGGCTAATTTCTGGAGTTGCCACTGCCAAAGGTAAAAGAAAAGAATTCGGAGCAGGAACTACAATCCAGAGACTGAAAAAAAGTCCTAATATACTCAATAGCAACGGAACTAACCACCAGAACTGTAAAATCTCTGATAAGTTTGGTTGAAGCATCGTTTTTCGCTAAACTGTATTTGGTAAACTATAGTAAGTAATTATGACAGACCTGAAAGGTAAAGTAGCATTGGTTACAGGAGCAACGCGGGGTATAGGTAAGGGCATTGCAATAGGTTTAGGTGAGGCCGGTGCTACTATCTATATTACAGGTCGTAGTCTCGAAAAACCTTGTGTTAATGATGGCGTTTCCGGTACTCTCCAGGAAACACAGTTAGCTATTGAAAAAGCTGGTGGTAAGTGTATTCCCGTTCAAGTAGATCATGCGGATGACGAGCAAGTACGGTTACTCTTTGAGCGCATTGAAAATGAACAACAGGGGCAACTCCATATATTAGTGAACAATGTCTTCTCAGGAGTAAAGGCCATTAGAGATGCCTACGGTCGGCCATTCTGGAAATCTGAACCTAGTCTTTGGGATCTGGTTAATAATGTCGGTCTTCGCAGTCACTATATTAGCAGTGTATTTGCTGCCCGAATGATGGCTCCTCGTGGGGGGGGAATTATCTTTACTATCTCTTCCTGGGGTAGTATGTCTTATCTATTTGGTGCTGCTTATGGTGCGGGTAAGGCAGCAAGCGATCGCCTGGCAGCAGATATGGCAGTAGAGTTAAAAGCAGATAATATTGCTTCTATATCTATTTGGCCGGGGATTGTCGGTACAGAGCATATAATTAATTTTACCAATCAATTGAGTCAAAGTAATACTGTAGATATTTTTGGCGATCGTGAAAATTGGGAAACTCCTTTGTTTACAGGTAGAGTTATTGCGAATCTGGCTGCTGAACCAAGTATTATGAGTCATACGGGTAAGGTGCGGATTGTTGCTGAACTTGCTGAAAAATATAATATTGTAGATGAGAATGGTAATTGTCCTATATCTCTACGTTCCCTTCGTTTTTTAATTCCTTTTACTGTTCCTGCACTGAGAAAATATGCGTGGTTAATACCAAATTTCAAAATCCCTTGGTTTTTATTGCTATGGGGCTAACTACTGAAGCCGAATAATTGGACAAAGTTGGAAAAATATTAATAAATCTTGAAAACCTGCTGATTATCTGCTATGGTATATTAAACTTTTTTAAACTATCAGAGACTTTTTTTCATGGTGTGCGTGTTCAAATGCAATCAATTAAGACCAAATTAAAAGTTAACAATCAGCAGAAAACAATACTTGCCAAACACGCAGGAGTAGCTCGTCATGCTTATAACTGGGGATTGGCAACCTGTATAAAAGAGTACGAAGAAACTAAAAAACGCCCAAGCGCCATCACCCTGCATAAGCGTTTAGTAGCTGAAGTCAAATCAATTAATCCTTGGTATTATGAGGTATCGATCGGGTGCCCCACAACAAGCATTAAGAGATTTAGAGAGGGCATTTAAAAACTTTCTAACTATTCCTAAATGTGGATTTCCAGTCTTGAAGAAAAAAGGTAGAAAAGACAGTTTTTACTTAGAAGGTAGTATCAAGATTATTCAAGGAAATTACATACAACTACCAAGAATAGGAATAGTAAAAACTTATGAAATCTTACCATCTGTACCAGTTAAAAATGTGAGAATATCAAAAAAAGCAGATAGTTGGTACATCAGTTTTAAATATGATTTTGAACCAGCTCCAACAGAAAAAGTTGGAGAAACTATTGGCGTAGATATAGGCATAAATACATTAGCAACCTGTTCTGATGGCAGTAAATTTGCCAACGTTAAAGCCTATAGGCAAGCCAAAAAACAATTAGTTCGCCATCAACGTGCAGTCAGCAAAAAAGTTATTGGTTCTAAAAACAGACGCAAAGCAGTAAAAAAACTAGCAAAGGTTCACAAGAAAGTCGCCGATATTAGAGCAGACGCACTACATAAACTCACAACATTGTCTCCTGTCTCCTGTCTCCTGTCTCCTGTCTCCTGTCTCCTGTCTCCTGTCTCCTGTCTCCTGTCTCCTGTCTCCTGTCTCCTGTCTCCTGTCTCCTGTCTCCTGTCTCCTGTCTCCTGTCTCCTTCTTCAAAGGTTTTTTATTCCCTCTTCCGGAGCTGTTGCCTGCGCACAGCGCTATATAAAGTGCGACAAATGTATAACCGGATTTCAGATCAGGAGAAAAGTAGAAGTTGAAAAATTGTTTCTGCCTTCCTAGTTTATCGTTTCAGCTAAGACTGGTTTCCCTGTAGAAACTGCCTGTTCAATAATATCAGCAGCACGAGTTACTCCACCTGATCGCTTAATTGCTGACTGTAATCTTAAAGCATTTTGTTTATATGAAGGTTGTGTTAGTACCTGGGAAATTTCTGTTCGTAACCGTTCCACAGTCAAACGCTTCAGTGGTATAGCTTCCCCTGCTCCACTCCAAGCTATTCGTGCTGCTATTCCTGGTTGATCCAGAGCAATAGGAATAGCAATCATTGGTACTCCATTGTTTAAACATTCTAGAGTTGTGTTCATTCCTGCATGAGTAATAGTCAGAGTAACTTTTTGCAGCAGTTCTAACTGAGGTGCATATTTGACAACTAGGGGATTTCCCGGTAAGTTCGGTAGAGATTCTGGAGTTGCCGAACCCCCCAGAGACATTACTAACTGAGCATCCAACCCGTCACAAGCTGCTGCAATTTTATCAAAGACATCAATAAAACGATTTACTAAGCTTCCCAGAGAAGCGTAAATCAAAGGTTTCCCAGTCAACTTATCCCAAGGGAAGGGAACAGGTTCTCTAGTGCCTGAATAATGATAGGGTCCTGTGAAATGAAACCACTTAGGCAAATTTTCCCTGGGAAATTCTAACTCAGCAGGTTGTTGACTAATTTGAGCTAGTTGGGAATATACATCATTAGGATGAGAGTACAAAGGCAAATTCCATTGGCGACGATACTCTGCTATCAAATCTCTCACAGGTTTTCTGAGTAGTCCAGACCAGGTATAAGCAGATAGGTTGCGGAGTTTTCCCCACAAGGTAGGGTTATATTCCCAACTTTTAAAATGAGGTGGAATAGCATAATCTAGATGAAATACCACTGCACTACAAATAGTAATAAAAGGAATTTCCAAAAGATCGGCGATCGTTCCTCCTGCGATTGAAATTGAGTCAATGAGCAAAGCATCTATGCCAGCATTTTTAATAAGTTGTGGAGCATCCTTAAGTAAAACATTCGCCCCATTTTTTTTGAGCTGAATACCATAACGTAAAGCAGCTATTCCACTGAGTTGACTTAAATGATACAAAGATTTTTTCATTGCCTCTGGAGAAAGGTCTTCTTGACCATAGTCAAGATATTCCAATCCTGCTGCCAATACCTTAGCTTCATAACCAACTATTCCAATAAAGGTGACGCGATGACCTCGCCTTTTTAATTCTTGTGCCAAAGGTAGCATTGTATTTAGATGTCCTGTAAATTGTGTAGGACAGATCGCACCAAAATGAGTCACAATAAGTTGTTTTCTAGTTAGATAGTTCCTGCTAAGACAGGTTTTCCTGTAGATACTGCTTGTTCAATAATATCAGCAGCACGAGTTACCCCACCCGATCGCTGAATTGCTGACTGTAATCTCAAAGCATTTTGTTTATATGACGGTTGTGTTAGCACTTTGGAAATTGCTTTTCTTAATCGAGCTACAGTCAAACGCTGCACTGGTATTGCTTCCCCTGCTCCACTCCAAGCTATTCGTGCTGCTACTCCAGGTTGGTCAAAAGCAATAGGAATAGCAACCATTGGTACTGCATTATTTAAACATTCTAGAGTTGTGTTCAGACCTGCATGAGTAATAGTCAGAGTAACTTTTTGCAGCATTTCTAACTGAGGAGCATATTTGACAACTAGGGGATTTCCGGGTAAGTCGGGTAGAGATTCTGGAGTTGCCGAACCACCAAGAGAAATAACTAACTGAGCATCTAACCCTTCACAAGCTGCTGCAATTTTATAAAAGACATCAACAAAACGATTTACTAAACTCCCCAGAGAAGCATAAATCAAAGGTTTTCCTGTCAACTTATCCCAAGGGAAGGGAACAGGTTCTCTAGTACCTGAATAATGATAAGGTCCGGTGAAATGAAACCACTCAGGCAAATTTTCCCTGGGAAATTCCAACTCAGCAGGTTGTTGACTAATTTGAGCCAGTTGATAATTAGGAGTATTAGACTGAGGTTGCAAAGGTAAATTCCATTGAGTACGATATTTACTCACCACATCTATCAAAGGTTTAGTCCAGCGTCTAGACCTACGGTACTCAAATTCGTTACGCAGTTTTGCCCACCAGGTGGGGTTATATTTCCAGTTAGTGAAAATAGGAGGAACGGTATTCTCTTGAAGAGATAGCACTACGCTATAAATAGTGATAAAAGGAATTTCCAGAAGCTCGGCGATCGCTACCCCTCCTGTTGAAACTGAGTCAATCAGTAAAGCATCAATGCCAGCATCTTTGATCAGTTGTGGAGTATCCTGAAGCAAAGCGTTTGCCTCTTTTTTTAAAATTTTAACTATAATATAGCGGAAAGCAGGTATCCCGCTGAGTTTACTCAGATGATGCAAATACTCTGTCATTGCCCCTTCAGGAAATTCTTCTTTGCCATAGCCAAGATATTCTAATCCTGCTTCTAGTACCTTGGCTTCATAACCAACTATTCCAATAAAGGTGACGCGATGACCCCGCCTTTTTAATTCTTGCGCCAAAGGTAGCATTGTGTTTAGATGTCCTGTAAATTGTGTAGGACAGATAGCACCAAAATGAGTCATAATTAGTTTTTTCCTAGTTTATAGTTTCAGATAAGACTGGTTTTTTTATAGATACTGCTTGTTCAATAATATCAGCAGCACGAGTTACCCCACCTGCTGTATCGATCGCTTTCTGTAGTCTCAAAGCATTTTGTTTATATGAAGGTTGTGTTAATACCTGGGAAATGGCGTTTTTTAACCTAGGTACAGTCAAACGTTTCAGAGGTACAGCTTCCCCTGCTCCACTCCAAGCAATTCGCGCTGCTATTCCTGGTTGGTCGTTAGCAATAGGAATAGCAACCATTGGCACTGCATTATTTAAACATTCCAAAGTTGTATTCATACCTGCATGAGTAATAGTAAGAGTGACTTTCTTGAGCAATTCTAACTGGGGCGCATATTCCACAACTAAAGGACTTCCTGGCAAGTTGGGTAGAGATTCTGGAGTTGCAGACCCACCCAGAGAAATTACTAACTGAGCATCCAACCCCTCACAAGCTGCTGCAATTTTATAAAAGACATCAATCAGACGATTTTGCACAGTTCCCATAGAAGCATAAATCAGAGGTTTTCCTGTCAATTTATCCCAAGGAAAGCAAACAGGTTCTCGACTACTGGAATAATGATAGGGTCCAGTAAAATGAAACCACTGGGGCAAATTTTTCCTGGGAAATTCTAACTCAGCAGGTTGGTGACTAATTTGAGCTAGTTGAGAATAAGCATCACCAAGTTGAGAGTATAGAGGTAAATTCCATTGGCGACGATACTCAGCTACTACTTGCGCGATCGGTTTTCTCAGCCGTTTATACAAAGCATAACCAGCTTGATTGCGTAATTTTGCCCACCAGGCGGTGCTATATTTCCAGTTGGTCAAATAAGGGGGGACATTCTCATCTGGATTTAATACTACTGCGCTACAGATAGTGATAAAAGGAATGTTGAGAAAATCGGCGATCGAACCTGCTGATGAAGCTTGGTCAATTAGTAAAGCATCTACGCCAGCATTTTTGATAACTTGCGGAGCATCCCGAAGCAAAACATTTGCCCCGTCTTTAAATAGGTTAATGGTATAGCGAAAGGCAGCTAACCCGCTAAGTTTACTCAGCTGATTTAAAGATTCTGCCATCCCTCCTTTGGGATATTCTTCTGTACCATAAGCTAGAAATTCTAATCCTGCTGCTAATGTTTTAGCTTCAGCATCAAGCACCCCGATCATAGTAACGCGATGACCGCGCCTTTTTAATTCTTGCCCCAAGGGAAGCATTGTGTTTAGGTGTCCTGTCGATCCGGGACATATTAAACCAAAATGAGTCATAGTAAGTTTTTCCCTTGTTTTCTAAATTTTTCTCTACAATGATACTATCAAGTATTACGAAAATCAATCATTGTCTGCCAATACACATCTGGCATTCCGGTGTCAAAGCATCTCCCTTTTACCAAATACCCGTTCATTCCTTCTGTTTTTTGCAATTTATCCAAACAAGATGTCAGTTGAAATTCACCTTTTTCTCTAACATTTTGTTTGATATTTTCTTCTAGGTAATCAAATATTTTTGCTGTCAATAAATATATGCCAAAAACTCCTAGAAATTCATCTTCTTTCATTCCTGCCACATGAAGTTTTTGTCTGGCATAATTTAGTTCTGGTTTTTCATAAATTGTATCTATATTAATTATGCCATCGGCAACTAAACTCCCACTAATACAACCATAATGATGTATTTCTGTCCCTGGTATTATTCTCACGCCAATTACACTTTTATTGGTCTGTTCGTAGACTTGCAAAATTTGACTTGCACAAGATTTTTTTACCTCTGAAGTATAAATATGGTCTCCTAGTAATAACACAAAAGGTTCATCTCCCACCCACTCTTTAGCACAGAAAACTGCATGACCATAACCAGCTTGTTCTGACTGAGTTAATAGAGTAATTTTACTGCCTAAATTTTGTAAATATTCACAATATTCTTGTTTCTCTGGTGAAAGTTTCTGATAATAACTAGGGATAGCTTGGAAAAAATCTTTAAAAACTTGGAAATCGCTTTTTTGTATTACTATTCCCACATTTTCTATTCCTGCACTTATGGCTTCTTCCACAATTATTTGAATTATCGGTTTTGCTCTACCATCCTTGTCAATAATTGGAAAGAGTTCTTTTTTGACAACTTTAGTAGCTGGAAACATCCGCGTACCAAAACCTGCTGCTGGAATTACTGCTTTTCTAACTTTAGCTTTTGATTCTGTCATATAATTTTAGTTTTTTGGCTAACCAATAGACTTGTCGCTTGATAACTTAAAAAATCCCCAAAACCTTTATTCTGTAAGGATTGTAGCTATTAGTAATACAAAAGTATTGGAATTATTGCTCTGTCTAGGTTGGAGCGATTTCTTCCCTCTATTTAGCGACAACTCTTATAAATGATAATGAATATGTTGGTAGTTTTTACAGTTGTCTCAATTTAATTTTTAACAAACTTTGTTTCGAGTTGTATACCATTGCTGAAAGCTATCAGTTTTTTTTGATCATTTTCTTTGTGGGTTTAATACCCCACCGTCAACTGGAGTGTTCAAAATTACTTGGGGGAGCGTAGACGCGGAGCGGCCCTTCGTTGACTATCCATAAGTAATTTTCCTCCTGTCTCCTGTCTCCTGTCTCCTGTCTCCTTCTTCAAAGCATAGGATAATAGAATCATATCACGTCCGCTTGAATACTTATACTTTGGTGGAAGGAAAGCAGAGGGCAGCTATGCTGCTATGCTGTTTGCGTAGCATTCCGTAGGAAAGGGTTTCTTTTAATTGAAACTTAATTCTATATACGCTACGATCCTACCGGAGATGATATCACTGGGAAATTCCTGGTGATTCTATTATTTTGAACAAATTGTAGTTAATTTTGGGTAGTTATGACGAGAAAACGTTTAATTATTGAAATGGGTATGGGGATAGACCAACATGGCCAGGAACCAACAGTAGCTGCAGCTAGAGCTGTCAGAAATGCGATCGCTCATAATGCTTTACCCGGAGTCTGGGAAGTAGCAGGTTTAAGTCATCCCAATGAAATGATTGTAGAAGTACAGGTTGCTGTACCTTATCCAGAAGAGGTGAAGGTAGAAGAAGTTTTAGCTGTATTGCCTTTTGGCCAGAAAAGTATCACTATTGAAGATGGGGGTATGGTAATACAGGGTAGGGCGATCGCTGAATTGGAAGATAAAAATGATGAAATGTTAATTGCTGTAGCAGCGGTTACTGTATTGGTAGAGACTTAAATCGGTTGTTTGGGTTTATACGGACATGATGTAGTTCATAGTTTTTGAAACAAGAAAAAATCTGCTATGCTTGACTACAAAATACATAGCAGATATATCTAGGTTACTTAGTTGAGGTTAATAAGTTAGTTGAAATTCACACTTACTATTATGAACTTTTTTTTTTGAAAAAACATCAATTTTTGCTGATCTTCATCAAATCTTTAAATAAGAATGGAGTATTTTAAAGTTCTGATGAAGATTGCTATATTTAAACTTGGTGGTTATCCTACCCTACTTTCCACTCCCAGCGCGTAGTGTTATAATTCCTGGAAATTTGAGTGAAAGCTCTCATTAAAATGAAATTAAATCAACTAACTTGTCTGTTCTTATGCAGAAAAAAACAGAATAAATCAGCCTTGGCAACTGAAATAACTGGTTGATAAAAAGAAAGTTTTAAGTGTTAGGTGATATCATTTCCGTTTAATAGCGTTCAGGAAAAACTTTCTTCTCTTCTTAACTCCTGACTCCTTCATCGTTATTTATAACTCACATTCGTACTTCAATTTGTAACATAAAAGTAGTAGAAAAATCCGTAATATCATGTCCGTTGGTATCGTTTGTGTAAAAGTTAGCGTGGATATCTACAGGAAATTTAAGTTTTTTTCTTGCTAAATTGCCTTCCTGTTTGTTGCCTGTTGCCTGTTGCCTGTTGCCTGTTGCCTACCTTTGCTATACAATACCGATGCTACCGGACATGATATAACTTGGTAGATATTTATACTATATAGCTCCTACATTTGACCTTTCTCAGCAGTCAGATTCTCAGGAAAATATTAAGTATAAATACTCAATTATATCATGTCCGCTGGGGCGCGTTTGTGTAAACCCAAGGGTGAATATCTACAGGGAATTTAAGTTTTTTTTATTGCCCTTAAGTATTCCTGCCTGTTCCCTGTTCCCAGTTAAGTGTTCCCTGTTGCCTACCTTTGCTATACAATACCGATGCTACCGGACATGATATTACTTACTCCTATTGACAACTATAATTGTCTCCTGTCTCCTGTCTCCAGTATAGCTGTCTCCTGTCTCCTATTTTTTATACGACATTTTGTCGTGCGGAATGTAGGTTATAAGTATTCAACCGGACATGGCATAATACATAATTATTTTGGTGTTGGTGATTTGAGGTATGATATCATGCCTGGATAATTAGTTAACAAAAAACTTTCGGTAGTCCTGTATATGTAGTGATCAGTCAATATAAATGATTAGTTCTTGACATTAATCTTGAAAATATTAAGTTTTTCCTGCTTAAAAAAAATCAAAATTATTGCCTAGGCGATCGCTACATATAATCAGAAATAAAAATATCAGGAATCAATCCCAAGTATCCTGAAAAAAAGTATGCTATTATCTATGACAGTAATCATAAAAAAATCTCTATAATTCAGATGTCAAATTATCAATTAATATGTCCTAGTTGTGGTAGTAATTATATTGTCAAAAACGGGACTATTCACAACAAAAAACAAAAATATCAATGTCAAAATAGTCTCTGAAAATTTGTCGAAAATAGTCACAGAAATTATATTAGTCATGAAACCAAAGAACTGATTGATCAGTTATTACTAGAAAAAATTAGTTTGGCTGGTATAATTCCTGTAATAGGTGTGTCATAAAAATGGCTCCAGAATCAGGTCAATAATAGAGTTGTCGCTAAATAAAGGGAAAAAATCACTCTAACCTAGACAGAGCAATAATTCCCAGCATTTTTGCCATCCAATAGCTACAATCTTTACATAACAAGGTTTTTGGGGGATTTTTAAGTTATAAAGCGACAAGTCTAATAAGTATGCTCATGTTTCACAGTCTATTAAATGTACAAAAAAAACAGGTAATATCATGTCCGGTAGCATCGGTATTGTATAGCAAAGGTAGGCAACAGGCAACAGCTCCGGAAGGCAACAAACAGGAAGGCAATTGAGCAAGAAAAAAACTTAAATTTCCTGTAGATATCCACGCTAACTTTTACACAAACGATACCAACGGACATGATATAAACTCACTATCCAATTTGATGAAATGTGGTCATTTGTAGGTAATAAAAATCACAAACAATGGCTCTGGTTAGCTATGGATATAGACAGTAAAGAAATTGTGGGTTTTTACTTAGGGGAAAGAGGAGAAAAAGGGGCATTAGGATTGTGGAATTCATGACCAGGTATCTATAGACACTGTGCAGTTTGTTATACAGATTTTTGGTCAGCTTACGATCTTGTTTTTCCTGATTTAAGACATAAATCAGTGGGGAAAGAAACAGGTTTAACAGCTTATATAGAAAGATTAAATATAGCGCTGTGCGCAGGCAACAGGCAACAGGCAACAGCTCATCTGGGGGAATAAATTGCCGATAATATAAGATTTTTAGCTATTTGGCCACTCCTGCAATTTGTAAATATACCAGCGCTCATTGCTATAATACTTGGCGTCAAAGAATTTCTCGGTTGGTCAGAAAGAGTTTATCCTTTTCTAAAAAGCTATAAAACCATTTAGGAGTTATTTGGTATTTCATTGATAATTATAATGAAGCGTTGGCGGATCCTAGCGGCAGCTATATCGCCTGACCACCATTTGATCACTACATATACAGGACTACCAAAACTTTCTCTGATACTACTCTTTCTTCTTATTTCTTCTCTCCTGACTCGGTTCTCCTGACTCCCCCTCCTGGGAGGGGTTAGGGATGGGTTGACTCCTAAAGAATAGACATCTGGTAAAAATCCAAAATAAAATCAATTCTCACACTAGATATATCAATTCTTTCTCCCTACTGCCTACAGCAAAGCTGCCTACTCCCTCTTTTCTGGAGATATCTAATTAAGATTAATACCATACACGATTTTCAGCAACGCCATTATTTTAAAGTAATCACAGTTTTCACCACACCCGCACGTTGCCCCCACGCCGTAATTTCAATTTCACAACCAGCAAAACCTTTAACTACCCACTCAACATGACAACGATAATCATTACCTCGAGCAGAATTAGCAAACGCTTTATTCGATCGCCCCTCTAAATGACCTATTTCCTGTAACTGCTTCCCACTAAGCAACATTACACTTTCAGGCAAAGTCAACATAACCTCTATAGGTCGAACACTTTTTCCTTCCCTAGCTTTTTCACTGGTATAAGTAGGCAAAAATCCCTGATTTTCCAACTGCACCACTACCAAATAAATATCCCCACCCTGATGCTCAACAACGGTCTGACTCACTGCCAAACGAGGAGACATCAAAGCATGAGAAATAGCAAACTGACAATGTTGTTCGCACAACTTTTGTAAATATTCCACAGGAGCATTTTGCCAAACCTCCTTATGATTCCATCCACCAATTTCTACAGTACCTAGTTGTGGATGTTCAAACGGTTGCCAGTCAATAAAACCCTTCCCACCCAACTTTTCATCATTCCACTGCATCAATTTCAAATCATCTGAAACAGGATGGCGTTGTAACCACTTAACATAATCTTCCTTCTTAACTCCCGCTGCCGTAGGTGCATCCCAAAGTTCTATAACAAAACCAAACCAACCAAAGCGCTCATAACAATAATCATCCATTGCACCATAAGTCTTCCGATTAGCAGGATAGCAAAAGTTATGATAAACCGAAACACATTCATAACCAGTAATTTCAGTACCCTTTTCCCCAATCAACTTGTAAATTTCCAAATCCTCCACAGGCAAACGGTCGTCTGGGTAAATGCTATAAGGACGTAAAATTACCGCAGAAAAGGTATGATAACTAATAAAACCATTAATATTAGAATGCTCGCGCCAAAATTCTGCTACAGCACGAGTTTCCGGTTCAGAAAAAGGAAAATCTCCAGCACCTTTTTGTTTTCCCTCCGGTTGCCATTTATAAGGATAGTTGCGATTAAAATCCATTCCTTCTAATGCGGGAGCAATTTTAATATCGTAACCGTTATAGTTTTTGATAATTCCCTCTGGCAGAATAGTGTAGTAAGTACCTCCAAATTCATCAGGTTCGCGACGCACCATTATTCTTGGGTCTTCTGGCGAAATTTTCCACGCTCCACAATCATCCTTGAGTCGCATCTGCAAAATTAACCCATCCCCGTTTATATCTTCCCAGTGGAGTCCATCACGTTCTTCGGGATATGGATAATGACGAATACTCGATCGCAATCTTTGGGGAGTTGTTAAATATTGTTCTGCTCCATCAACAGCAATACGAGGTAATACATAAACTGTGTAGTTATCTAATAAACGAGTAATTTGAGGTTCCCTAGCATAATTATTTAGTAGATGATAAATAATATATAGAGCAACAGCAGAACCTGTAACTTCTCCAGCATGAATATTAGCATCAATCCAATATCCAGGTTTTTCTTTTGCTTTTCCTGTATTTTGATTAGTAACAGTAGCTAAGAAAATATCTAATCCACCATAGCTTTTACCAATAACTTCTAACTTAATCAAATGGGGATTACTTTCACTCATTTGATGCAAAAAACTTACCACTTCTTGATATGTATAGTAGTGGCTAAAATCAAACCCTGATTCTGTCATCTTAAATTATTAAGTCTCTATATATGTAATTAAATTAGAATTAGTATTTGTTAGAATTATCCAGCCAAACTGGAGACTAACATTATCAGTTTTAACCATAATCATTAAACTCTTTGTGACTATTAGAAATGTCCAATAATAAAAAATAAAATCAATTATCTCACATAAATTATCAATTATTTTCCCTTACCGAAAAATTCAGGTATCAAGCCTCTCCATTCATGGAGAAAAAGCGGTCGTTTGTGGAGCATTCCGTAGGATGGGATGGCGATCTTCGGAGCGGGTCTGCAAGAACGGGTCTCCTCGCCATATCCAATCGACCAAGAGAAGAAAAAAAATCCTTTTATTCAATCTTCTTATTTATAAGAAGAGGTAATTCTAAACTCTTAATTCTAAATTCTAAATTCTAAATTCTTGAATCCCTACTCCCTCTTTTGTGAAGATCTCTATTTGTAATTAGGGCTTGCTGATTAAATATAAAACCATTGACTGATATTGGTTTTAGGCTTTTTATGTCTTGAAAAAGTATGAGCTTTTCGGTAGCTTAGGTTAAAAAAGTGAGGATTTTCGGGAAGCAAAAGCCGAAAAATCACTCTGACAATTCTTACTCCTACCTCCTCGCTCCCGACCCATTTCTCCTGTCTCCTGTCTCCTATCTCCTGTCTCCTACCCCAGCAAAAAGACTTTCCATAAGCAAACCCTAATTATGTTCCCATTTCCACGTACTACTAGAAATCAAATTTGTCAAAATGTGCGCAATAATTGGTATTAATAAATTACCTGTTGCTAAAGCACTATATCCCAACACCATTCCAACTATTATTGCCCAAATCATATAAGGCCATTGTTGCTTACCACTCAAATGTAAAACACCAAAGAAAATACTTGAAGCAATTAATGCCACTGTATCCAATCCCAAGGCAGACAAAATTACACCTCGAAATAACAATTCTTCACTCAATCCTGGTAGTAACCCCAACCAGATTAAATCGGGCCATAACAAAGGAGTCACAACTAATTTAAGATATTGATCTGCACTACGACGGTAGGTAGGCCAAATGCGATAAACTAAGGAACTGGCGATAGTAATACCTAAAGCGATCGCTACTCCCCACAATAATGCTCTTGGATTCCAACTCACAGGTAATAAATTAACACCAAGTAGCAAGCAGGTTTTAGAGATTGCCAGTAGTACCAATGCTGTTACTCCCATTGCCACCAATACTTGAGTACGAGTTAGAGGCTCGATTTCTGGATTTTCAGGAATTTGCTCTGTCACTTGTCCGCCATCAAATTAAGTTTGGATTTTATATTTAACTATTGTACAGGATGGTATAGCAGAAGAAAGAAGGAAGAAGAAAGAAGGAACAAGGAAAAACCTTGCCTTGTCTGAGTTTGACCGCACTTTTTAAGATAGTGAGGTACAGTTCAATATTAATCTCTATCCCCTCTTTCCTACTCCCTCTCTTGGTGCGCGTTCCCTCACAGGAGTCAGCATTCCCTTGCGTTTGTTGCCGACGCGGGGTCGCACCGCTACTCCCAAGATGTACCTCATCCACTAGAAAACTGCTGTAAGCTTTTTATCCCACATTCCGCACTTCATTTTGCAACATTAAAAGTAGTATAAAAAAAACCGTGGCTTGGTAGGTATTTAGAGCTTGCTGATTAAATCTAAAAGCATTGACATATAAAGACAAGTGCCTTTTTGGGGTCGAATTGCAGTGCAAATTTTTCAGCTATTCATGCTCATGCATGGCTCGTATTTTAGGCTCATAGTTGGACAGAAAAATCTCAAATTGACAATTGTTACTCCTACCTCCTCGCTCCCGACCCATTTCTCCTGTCTTCCCCTACACAGGAGGGGTTAGGGGTGAGTTGCCTCCTACCCCTACTAAAAGACTTTTTCAGCAAACCCTATTTATACTATGCAAATCATCTCAATTACTTTTTTCGTTGATCAAATTCCGAGTAAACAATTAAGCATAAATACTTGCTTGATTATGTACTCAATCACGATAGCTATGATTTTCTCCTAAATTCTGACTCCTGTCTTCCCCTACACAGGAGGGGTTAGGGGTGGGTTGTCTCCTGACTCCTTCTTCTATTATAATACATTTTGTGGTGCGGAATGTGGGTTTATATGTCCTAACCTTTGCTTCGACTACTGTACTACTGAATTTTAGCAATTGGTAATATTTCTGGCCTTAAAGCTTCTGGATTAATGCCAGACCGATGAGCAACCAATACCCCCAACGCCTCCAAATATGAATTAACCTCTAATGCTTTTATCCCCAAACTTTCTGGTGAAGCTTGCATTTGAGTTTGATTTTCTCTAACAGCAATAATTTGCGCTGGAGTTTGACTGAAACTCATTACTGCACTACCGCCACAAGCAGTAGCAGGTACAACCACAGCATCTACTTGTTTTGCCAAAATGGTATTAGTCAGTAGGGGAGTATCTTTTGTGTTTACTAATTGTGGCGCTCGACTCAACCCCACTAATACACAAGGTAAAAATGTGTAACCAATTTCTTCCGCAGCAGACCGAGGCGATAAGTTAGGGTCTAAAGGTAGAGGTAATAAAGCAGGAGCATGAGCACAGGGAACCTGAAAAGTTTTGACAATCAGATGACTAATAACTGCTTCTGCACCAGCTAAAGGGTCAACTCCTTGTCCATGGCGATATAATTGTAATCCTGTACTACCTTCATCATCGGGAAATCTGGCAACAACAGCGATCGCTTCTGCTTTAGCTTTGTGAATTAGAGTTTCTGCTGCTCGTAGCAAACTATCTGAATTAGCTATTGTGCCCCAGGATGCTCCAGAATCAGATTTTTGTAATTGTACTTCTAGTGGAGCATCTGTAATTATATAATCTGTGAGATTTAGCCCTAAAGTTGCTCTAGTCGCATCCGCGGCTTGTAAATGGCGCAGTTGCAATTCTGGTTCAATGCCTTGGTCAAGGATTAAACCGACTCGGTTTTGATGTACAGGTTTTAATCCATACCATCCCTGAGCAAATTTGTCAAGGGCATAGCCTTCTACATAGAGAGCATTAGATAATGGCCAATAGAGTTGTGCCCCATTCAGAACATTGGGGTGAGTAATTAGGAGGTCGCAAGTTTGCGCGATCGCTCGTGCCACTGGTAAAGCATCACCAGCATAACCACCAATAGATGCACCGATACCAGTGGGAATAATTAAGACTACTGTATAAGGTTTTAAGTCGAAGGTCAAAAGTCAAAAAGTAAGTTCAAAAGTTTTAACAAGTTTTTGATTCAATAATTTCAGCAGGAAAGCTAATTTTTAAACTCTATTAAAAATAATTTTAGGTTAGGTATTATCTTAGATAAACCCAACCCTACACTCAACAATTATCAATCAAAAAGCATGAATAACTAATTAAGCATTAGTGCTTAAACTTTCTGATTCAATTACAACAGCTTCTACATGAGCTGTTTGTTTTTCTGTATCTATCTTTGTTACTGCCCAACGTAGAGGTTCGCCACGCCTTTCTAACTCTTTTTCAATTTCTTGATTGAGTTTATTTGGTGATTCTTGCAGGTCAATTTCAGCATTAATAAAATGAGTAGTCATTTCAGTTATCAGTTATCTGTACAATTTTAAGTTAATTAGTTTACGAAATAAACTTTATTTACCGAATAATTAAGCTTTAAAGCCTCTCCTTTAAAGGATAAAAAAGCGGTCGTTTCGACCAAGAGAAGAAAAATTTTTCCTTTTACCTTTTCTTTTCTAGGAGAGGTAATTATTAATTATTAATTATTAATTTTCAAGTCTTCCTTTTCATTCATTTTGAAGCTATTTATGAAGAACCAAATTGGCGATCGTAAACCTCATCTTCCTTTCCAGTTTCTATCTTTAAATTAGACCGAGGATAGGCAACACATAATAAGACATAACCCTCTGCTTGGAGTTCTGGACCAACTCCCATACCATCAGCTTGATCTACAGTACCCTCTCCAATAATTTTTGCTGCACAGGTTGTACAAACCCCTGCGTTGCAAGAATTAGGCAAACCTAGTTCAGCTTCCTCAGCAACCTCTAATATTTTTTGATCATCTGGCACCTGAATAGTGTGAGTTTGTCCCTGGTGTTGAATTTCAACAGTATAAGTCTTTGACATATTGTAATTTGTAGATTTAATTCCAGAGAGGAATTTAGGCTCCTTGATTTTATGAAATCCTATGTATATTAGCCCTTTTAGAGATTGAGGGCAACGCTAATTCTCCGAATAGTTACAAAATTTTACAATCCGAATAGTTACAAAATTTTTCAATATTCAAAAATCATTTATCTGAGATAAAAATAATTTTTCTCTTTTAATTATTTTTTATTCAAATGACATTTTTATTAACAGCAGGTATTACTAATTCAAGAAAATCTAAAAGTAATTTTATCTAGAAAATAAATTTCAAAATCCTCTTTGATTTATTATGATTTTTTATTTTTTAGCTTTACTTCAAGACAAATTTAAATAGCCATGCTAGAAATATACAACAGTGGAAAGAAAGGGTGCTGACATATCAAAAGCTTAAAACTTATACCAATTTCATAAAATATTGTTACAGTGAAGACACAGGGAACAGGGAACAGGGAACAGAGAAAGAAAAACATAAATATTAAAGAGGAAAAAAAGTGGAAATTTTAGAATTTATAGAATTTATAATTTTTTCTTTTAGGAATAAATCACAAATTAAGATGTAACTGCCTTTTTTGAATTTGGTATTAGACAAAGCAATATTTTTCCTTCTTCCTTTTTCCTTCTTCTTTTTTGATTCTGCTATACTATAAAAAAACCTTGCAGGATTAAAAAAAATAACTTAAGTAGCTAGACATAATTCAACGCAAAAAAAATGAAATTACTTGATTTAATCAAAACTATTATGTAGTTCATAAAACTGTCAACTTCTATACCTGTAATCTCCTGATTAAAATTAATTTCAAAGTAAAATCAGACCGCTTTTGATATTTTTATTGCTTGTTCTTTGTTTTGGTAACTATTTGACTGTTGAAGTATAGCATTACTTTTGGTAATTGGTATTATATAATCGGGTTTTATATAAATACGCTACTTTAGCACTTGCTAGTAACAGGCAGCAGAGAATAATTTAACGTATCACCAAATCTGACTTAGTACATTATTACCTGCCTCTCTAATATTATTTCCCTTTTTTCCTTCCCTTTTCCCTCTTCCTTCTACTATAAAAAATCCCCTGCTATAAAAAATCTATAGCAGAGGATAAATGCAATTTAAAACCTCAGAAAAATAATTACTGGTTTAACTGCGGTCAGCTATAGCTACAGGTTCAAAACTCGGTATAACCAAATCATCATTTTGCTTAGTTAACTGGTTATACAGTTTTTCAGTATTCGGGAAATTAGCAGCAGGTAGAGTCGGGAAGCGACGATAAGGAACAGTATCCTCCCCAAACATCTCAATATACTCAGCACTATTCACCATAGCGTTGATAAAACCTTTAATACCCAAAGTTGCCAGAATCTGATTATACTTACGAATCTCAACTTGATTGCGAGGAGCACGTCCTAAGAAATGTTTAGTACCAAGTTCAATTACCTTAGTATTAGGATAGGGTGTATAAAACTCCTTAACATAAAGTTTAGAACAACCTAACCCTTCAATAAATTCCTTGAGGTTGATTTCATCATTGCCTAACTTACTTTCTAAGGAAGAGAACTCACTCTTAACAATGTAAGGATCGATATCGCGTTCAAAAATCTGACGATAAGCAGCAGCAATAATCAATTTCACCTGTTGCTTATCTTGGGTACTTGTCAACTTAAATACCTTAGACTGCTCCCGTTGCTTGTTAACACCTTGACCAACCCGGAACTCAATATCAGGTTCAGTGCGCATTTCGGCAGGAGTACCCAACTCCACAAATCTTGGCGTAACTTCTTTCTCAACTTGTAGATTTTTGTCACCAATACTGCCAACTCTTGTATTTCGTAATGACAAACCACCAGGAGTTAGATAACGTTCATAAGGAATAGTATCTTCTCCAAAAGATTCATTGTATTCTTGACTATCGATGATTGCATCTACTAGAGCATAGAAACCCTTCTTGGCACAAATATCGAAGTAAGAATTAATTTCCTTACGTCCATAAGTCGGACGACCTAACAACCGCCGATGAATGTACTCAATAGCTTTGCACACATACAAAGAACTCCAGTACATATTACGGAAAGTATCAGACTTCGCTAAAGCACGAATGAACTCGCGAATAGTGATATCACCATTTTCTAGTTTGTTCTCAGCACTCTTTAGACGCTGACCATCGTAAACATCACGACCGAATACCTGACGATAAGCGGCTGTAATAATTTTTTGAGTAGAACTTTCAGAGAACTTAATGCTAGCACCGTTGCTGCCACCAGAGTTACTGAAACCACTACTAACATAACCTCCAGGCAGTTGGTCAAGTTTGAAAACCTTTGGACCAAGAGAACCAGGATTTTTAGCTCTTGCACCAGGGTTACTAATTTGGCTATCAATACCAGCACCCTGATGAATTAGAATCCGGCGAGTATCTTTGCCAAAAGGTGCAGGACGATTTTTGGGACTACGGGTTTCTTTCGGGAAGATTGCCCCAAACTGGATTTCTAATGGATCGTTACCCCTACCATAAACGTGTTGGTCTGGCAAGGGCTGATTGTAGTCAGCAAATAAGGTAACAAATTGAGGTACTTTGCGGAAAGGGGCACTGAAGTTAAACAGATCGATTTGTGGTCCCCAGTTACGACATTCCTGAGCCTCTTGACCTAAACCACGGAGATATGGTAAGGTCTCTTCGCCAAAATAATCCGAGTATTCTTGAGAGTCCACCATGGCATCTACCAAAGCTGACAAACCACCTTTGGTAACAATGTTAAAGTATTTGCTGAACTCTTGGGGCGAACTCAAACCCCTACCCAAAAAGTGACGAGCTGCCAATTCCACAACACGACTATTGACAAAACCTTCATAAAACTGTTTCCGGTACAAAGGAGATTTACCCAAACGACGGATAAACTCTTTCATGGAGATTTCGCAATTCTTCGCTTGAGATTCTAGGTAGGAAATATTCAGACTATAAGCTCGGAAAATATCCCTCTCAAATACCTGGCGATAAGCAGCTTTAATGACATCCTGTTTCTCAAAATTAGACAAACCAGGTTTCATCACAAATTTTTGTCGCTTTTCAGCAGCATTAAAGTAAATTTGTGGTAGTGCTAAACCTTGTTGGTCTGAACTTTGACCCCGGCGTTGCTTATTAGAGGGTGTTGAGCCACGGAATTCAGTTAAAAGGACATCAAAGTATTGCGCAACAATTTCCCTTGCTTCCTGGTCTTGAAAATATCTAATCGAAGCTTGTCGCATCTGTTGGATAGCTACAATTGTAGCTGCAGAGGAACAGGCATTCTCAATGATTTCTCTTAAACCACGAACGTTGACTGAGATAATATTAGGGTCTCCCGCCACAATAGCGTAAGTAATATAGCGTAAGAACCAAGATAAATCCCGCAAGGATTTGGTCATATTAACTGGACCATACCGAGACACACTAATTGGCCTAAAACCGGCAGGTACAGGGCCAGCACTACTAGCTCCTAAATTAGTGAACAGCGAGCGTATACCCTGCAATGGGTTGTTTCCTTTCTTGTTCTCTACATAAGTAACAGTACCTAGCTTCATGCCTTCAGAAACTGATGTTGTTGCAGCCGTAACAGCACTCATGGCCATTTCTTCTTCATCTGGCTTTTCTAAAAAGGCTAAAGGCGAACCACCAGTAAAAATAGTATTGGCAGCAACAGAAACAATTCTTTCTGAATTATTAGTCAGTATCTGAGCAATTTCTAAACGTTTTGCTCCTGAACTAAAAAAAGTTGCTAGTTCATCTAGTTCTCCTTTTCCTAAAAAGCGGTCTTGTTGTTCCGCTTGAGAAATAGTTGATACTGGTACAGTTTGATATAGTTGCGGACGTGCAACTGAGCTTCCACCACTTGCTTTGACAGTCATTCGATTATTATTGCTCCCTATTTTGAAGTTTTTACAGCTTCTATTCAGACTGTTAGCTTGAATTTTTATGACATTTCCCAGACATTTTCTCTAGAGAGTAAGTATGGGTTTTTCTGAAGTTGCAATGAAGATTTTCCCTACTGTAAAAGCTGGTTTCCACAGACTAGAAAATATTCTTTACTATCTGTGTTTTATTGACTTTCATCAGCAACTTAATTGATACTTAAGGCGATGCCCCACCTCAAAGTTTATATCTTATTTAAGCTACTTTCTCTGCTTACCTCTGGATTATTGCTGAAAGCATAGTTATTTTTCTTAACACCATACTTGCTGAATTTCCACAGATAAACTACTGTAGCTTTACATCAAAATTTTTCGTTCAGATGTTTCTCACATCAGCATTAGAAACCTATACCTTATTTTTGCAGATATTCTAACTGAATATCCTTAAAAACTAGGCTGAATTTATATTAAGTATTGCCTAGCCCAATGTACCTGTTTTATTTCTAATCTTGGCTTAGTTATTTAACCTTAAGTTGTCTAACACTAACCATATAGAAATATTGAGGCATAAAGAAAGTAAGTATTTTTGCTATTTTTATGTTCTAGCTTTTCCTTACTTTGTTTCAAAGGTAAAATATTTTAGGCTAATTACCCGTGTTTGTTAAAAACCTTACAGAATTTTATTTTATAGATTTATGGTCATTTATCTTAGAAAAAATAATAATTTTTGTTAAGTAGAGTTTGCTGAAAAAGTCTTTTGGCAAGAGTAGGAGTCAGAAGTCAGGAGTCAGAAGTCAGAAGCTTATAAGTCAAAAGTCAAAAGTTAGAAGTCAAAAGTTAGGAGTTAAAAGTTTGAAGTCAAAAGTTAGGAGTTAAAAGTTTGAAGTCAAAAGTTAGGAGTTAAAAGTTTGAAGTCAAAAGTTAGGAGTTAAAAGTTTGAAGTCAAAAGTTAGGAGTTAAAAGTTTGAAGTCAAAAGCCAAAAGTCAAAAGTTAGAAGTTTAGAACTTAGGAGTTATACCAATTCTCTATGAAGCTGCGCTTAATATAAAGATGAGAATAGTCAGTGTAATAAGGTCTGAGCAAAAATTATTAAGTGCATTGTTACAGAGAAATGGTATTAGAAGTCAGAAGTTAGGAAAAATCGGAATTGTAGAGGAGATAATGGAAAGAATTGTTACTTGATTTTTCTGCTCTTGTCTGCCCAAAATGCTAATACGCATGAGCTTTTTGGACCCATTTGAACATTCAATTTCATTATGAAGGATAAATTAGATATCAGTTCTGCTGTTGAGGGACTGTACGATACTTTTCCATTTCCACCAGACCCTTTAGTAGATGAAGCACCACCTGGATATAACTGGCGCTGGAGTTGGCCAGTAGCTTACAGTTTTTGCACTGGTCAAATACCCCAAAAACAAGATATTAGAATTTTAGATGCAGGTTGTGGTACTGGTTCTAGTACAGATTATTTGGTTCATCTTAATCCTCAAGCATCTGTAGTTGGAATTGATTTGAGTAGTGGTGCTTTACAAGTGGCCAAGGAACGGTGTAGTCGTTCGGGAGCTTCGCGAGTAGAATTTCATCATCTCAGCATATATGATGTAGGCCAAATAGAAGGAGAGTTTGATTTTATTAATTGTGTAGGAGTTCTACATCATTTACCCGATCCAATTAAAGGTATTCAAAATCTTACTTTGAAGTTAGCTCCTGGCGGAATTATGCACATCTTTGTTTATGCAGAGTTGGGTCGCTGGGAAATTAGACTCATGCAACAGGCGATCGCTATCCTTCAAGGTAATCAACCTAGAAATTACAAAGATGGAGTAAAAATCGGACGTCAACTTTTTGCTTCTCTACCAGAGAATAACCGTCTTGTC
Source organism: Okeania sp. SIO1H4 (assembly GCF_010672695.1). Taxonomy (NCBI): domain Bacteria; kingdom Bacillati; phylum Cyanobacteriota; class Cyanophyceae; order Oscillatoriales; family Microcoleaceae; genus Okeania; species Okeania sp. SIO1H4. The sequence continues at coordinate 369,349 of NZ_JAAHGB010000007.1, read as the reverse complement.
AAATATGAACAGGAAAGATGGGCTTTTGAAAATAAAAGAGATGAGTGTTTTGCAGATATGTATGTCCATCCCCAAGAGATTGATTATAATATCGATACTCTGTTTGAGTTGATAGAAGCATCTGGTTTAAAGTTTCTGGGATTTTCTAATCGTGAATACTGGAATATAGAGCGACTTATCGGAAAATCTTCCGAGTTAGTGGAAAGAGTTGTTGATTTGGACGATCGGGAACGTTATCGTTTGATTGAATTATTAGACCCTCAGATTAGTCATTACGAGTTTTTCTTAGGTAGGCCACCTTTACCCAAGATTGATTGGTCTGACGATCGCCTTCTATTAGCAGCAATACCTGAATTAAGTCCTTGTATTCAGGGATGGCCTAGTGAGAATATATTTGATGGTGAATATAAATTGGTAAATTTGTCAAGGAAAGAATATGAATTTCTACAAGCTTGTGATACTAACTCAAACAGTCAATCCCCATCCACAGTAGGAGAAATATTAGCTAATATACCAGTGGAATTAGAAATTGTGCGATCGCTTCAGTCCAGACTTTTGATTCTACTTACCGAATAATTAAGGTAAAATGCCTCTTCTTTAAAGGAGAAACAAGCGGTCGAGGGATGGCGAGGTCTCCTCGCCATATCCAATCGACCAAGAGAGAAAAAATTTTCCTTTTATTCAATCCTCTTCCTTTTAGGGCTATGCTTTACCCACATCTTTAACTTAGCAGAAAACTTGACAAAATAGACGAGTTATGCATAAGTCTTGGTTCAGGTTTTTCGGGAGAAAAAATGTATGTAAAAAGACTTTTTTTTGACAACTTCAGTAGTTTTACTTAGCTACTATGATTTTTTCTCCTTTCTCCCCTGCTCCCTCTCTTGGTGCGCGTTCCCTTGGGTCTGTCGCCGACGCGGGGTCGCACCGCTGCTCTCCTCCTCCCCACAAGGGTTTCAAGACTTATGGGTAAGGGATAGCTTTTAGGGAGAGGTAATTAGGGTTTGCTGATTAAATCTAAAAGCACTGAAATATAAAGGTTGAGCGCATTTTTTAGTTAAAAAAAGTCCAAGCTTAATGGTCATAATGGTTCAAAAAAGAGCGCATTTTAGGCTCATAGTTGCGCAGAATAATCCCTTGGTTATTCTTCCTCCTACCTCCTAATTAATTCCCATTTCTCCTGTCTTCCCCTCCACCGGAGGGGGAGGGGCGAGGGGTGAGTTGTCTCCTGTCTCCTACCCTTGCCCATAAGACTTTTTCAGCAAACCCTAATTATCAATTATTGAACAATGCCCAACAGAGAATATAAAAAAATATAAATGATTCTTAGGTAAGTCATACCTAAGTGATGTCTAATTTTAGGTATCACTTAAACTTTTTTTTTCAAAATTAACCTAAATTGATAAAACTATGAGTCAAGAACCTCAGAGTATTAGTTCTGCTTGGGCACATAAACCTCCTGTAAATGCTTCAAAAGTCGAGGCCGATTATGACTTTTTAGCCGATGATTATGACGATCTCATCAAGCAATGGGCGTATGAAGGCCCTCGAATTGGTGTTGAGCTAGCCAAGCAGTTTTTCTCACTTGAAGACTTGATTCTAGATGCTGGTTGTGGTACTGGCCTTACTGGAGAATTTCTCTACAATCAGGGTTTTACCAATATCATAGGTGTTGACATCTCCCAAAAATCACTGGATAAGGCGGTTCAGCGCCAGGTATATCGTGAATTAGTGAAAGCCAACCTGCAGGAACCGCTTTCATGGCCAGACAACACCTTTGATGCTACATACTGTATTGGAGTTCTTACCTATTTTCCAAATCACTTCCCTTTACAAGAATTTTGCCGTGTCACCCGTCCTGGGGGATGGGTGATCTTTTCACAGCGGGTTGATTTATTTGAAGACGGGGGTCACGGAACAGAATATAACTCTATGGAATCCCAAGGGTTATGGCAGCAAAAATACATCTCTCAGCCAATGGCTTACCTTCCTGGACATTCAGAATATGCCCAGAAAATTCTTGTTTATTACCTTGCTTATCAAGTGACTCAATAACTAGGGCTTGCTGATTAAATCTAAAAGTTTTTATAGATAAAGGTTTTAGCCTTTTTAAGTATCAAAAAGTGCGAGGTTTTAAGTGGTAATGGTTCAATTTAGGAGCGGATTTTGGTCAAGATTTGGGCAGAAAAATTAAGGGACAATTCTTACTCCTACCTCCTCGCTCATTTCCATTTCTTCTGTCTCCTGTCTCCTGCCCCTACTAAAAGACTTTTTCAGCAAACCCTAACTACATTGCATTGATTCTAAAGAATTTCTAAAGGACTCATCCATGTCTACATTTGCATCTAACCTGAATGAGGCTGATATCCCTTGTATTTCAGGCCCATTTCTCTCTGAGGAAACTAAGAGCACTTCACAGCTAATTGATCGGCAAGCAGAACTTAGACCCCAGGCAACAGCTCTATGTCAAGCTAACAATCAACTAAGCTATTCAGAATTGAAAACGCGATCGAATCAACTAGCCCATTTCCTGCAATCTAGAGGATTAGGTTCGGGTCAATTTGTGGGGATTTGCATGGATCACAGTTTTGAAATGGTGATTGGATTGCTAGGGATTATGAAATCTGGAGCTACTTATGTTCCTCTAGATCCAAGCTTTCCAGCAGAACGGTTGAAGTTTATGATAACTGATGCTGGAATTCAGTATATTTTATCAACCACAAAGTTTGCCTCCGCGATTCCAACGCTTAATGTGGAAGTTCTACAGTTAGATTCATTATATGAACAACTTACCACACTACCAATTGATTCGCCAGAGGAAACTCCCTTACCACAAGCTCCTGTTTATCTAATCTATACATCTGGCTCCACTGGGAACCCAAAAGGGGTTATGATACCTCATAGTGCCTTGGTGAACTTCTTACTATCCATGCAGATTTCACCAGGGATTAAGGCTAGCGATCGCCTACTTGCTCTTACTACCATTTCCTTTGATATATCTGGTCTAGAACTCTATATCCCCTTAATTACTGGTGCGAGTATTCGCTTGCTAACCCGCAGGGAAGCACGCAATGGCAAGATTCTGAATCAACTTACTGAAAGTGGTGATATCACGATCATGCAGGCAACACCCACAACCTGGCAAATGATGCTCAATTTAGGTTGGCAAGGACATCCTAACCTCAAAGTCCTGGTTGGAGGAGAAGCATTTCCACCCGCATTAGCCAAACGAATGATTGGCAAATGTGCTGAAATTTGGAATATGTTTGGTCCAACCGAAACCACAATTTGGTCAACCCTAGCTCCAATTACAGATGCAAAAATCTCAATTGGAGTCCCAATTCACAACACTCGCATCTACATTCTGGATAATAACGAGATCGGTATTGGTGGCAAAGGTTTAGCCTTGGGTTATAAAGACCGCCACCAGTTGAATGCAGAAAAGTTTGTGGATTCAGAAATCGCAGGCGAACGCATTTATCGCACTGGTGATATGGGTCGCATTGATGAGTCTGGACAATTACATTTCCTGGGTCGCATCGATCATCAAGTGAAGGTGAATGGATTTCGCATTGAAACGGGTGAAATCGAAGCCCATATTGACGAATCTGAAGGTGTACAGCAATCCCTAGTTACGGTTAAATCCTATGGATCCGATGACTCCAGATTGGTAGCTTATGTAGTTCCTCAGTTGCACACTACACCCGACATGGTTGCACTTTGGGAACAGGTTTGGACTAAAGCACACAGCGATGAATCGGCAGTTTACGATCCAACCTTTAATTACAGTGGCTACAACAATAGCTTCACTGGTAAACCGATGCCTGAAGCCGAAATGCGGGAATGGGGTCAAAATACCCTAGAGCGCATTCGATCACTGAATCCCACCCAGGTGCTAGAAGTTGGCTGTGGAACTGGTATCCTGCTTTTTGCTCTTGCTCAAGATATCAGACGTTATGTGGGAACCGATATTTCTCAGGCAGCCATATCCTATATCCAAAAACAGCTAAACCAGAATTCAGAGTTAGGCTCCAAGGTAGAGTTACACCATCGTTCTGCCCACAATCTACCGAGTCTGAAGTCTGGAACTTTCGATGCCATCATTCTGAATTCAGTGGTGCAATATTTCCCAAGTATTGATTATTTGGAAAATGTCATTAAACAGTTAATTCCGTTGCTTTGTTCCCATGGCTCTATTTTTATAGGGGATGTTCGTAACCTTTTGTTATTGCATAGGTTCCACAAAAAACTGTTGGAAACGGTTACATCTCAAACGGTTAGTGACCAGCAAATACAGCAGTCCATGAGCAAAGAAGAAGAGCTAGTAATTAGCCCGGAATGGTTTTTAGCCTTGAAAAAAGCGATTCCAGCCATTTCCGAAGTCCGGATCGTGCCTAAAGCAGGAAACTTTGAAAACGAGTTCACCTGCTATCGCTATGATGTGGTGATTTCAATGGGTTCCCGTCCAACTGAGACATTCGAGTGGGTCCATTGGACGCAACAAAACTGGACAAAAACTTACCTAACACAAACACTTCAGAATCAACCAAAGGTCTTAGGTTTGGCAGCGGTTCATAATTCCCTGATTGTTCCAACGGATAATGATAGCGCCATCAAACCAGCAGAATGTTTTGATATAGGTGAAATTTATAACTATAGCGTTTACGTCAGTTGGGCTAATAGTGATGAAAACGGTGTATTTGATGTTGTTTTTCTCAAGGATAACCAGGTAGCTCCGATTTTTCCAGAGTCAAACTCAGTAGCATCGGCTAAAAAAATGGCTAATTGCCCGATACTACTGAATTTGGGGCGACAAATAGAACCTCGCTTGCGGAAGCATTTGCGGGAATTTCTACCCGACTATATGATTCCAAAGGCATTTGTATTTCTAGACTCCTTTCCGCAAACACTCAATGGCAAGATTGATCGCAAGCAACTTCCTGAACCAGATATCAAACGACCAGTACTCACAAACAGTTTTCAACCACCCAACACAAATGAAGAACATCTTTTAGTCGAAATTTGGGCTGAAACACTACAAATTGAAGAAGTAGGAATCACAGACAACTTCTTTGAGCTAGGAGGAAGTTCCATTCTTTTAACCCTACTCCATGCCAAAATTCAAGAGCGGTTTGAAGGATCTAATGTCATCGATCAAGTTGACCTCTTTCAATACCCAACAATTCAAGCCCAAGCGAGATATTTACGAAATCAAAAAAATATAAATCTCTCTGAGGAAACGGAGCAAATTCAAAAGAATTCTGAGCAAAATTTCCCTACACAACCCCACCGAGATTTTAGAAAAACTCTAAACAAACAATCAACTAAAAGTCAAGTTGCAGAAACAGATATTGCCATCATTGGACTCAGTTGTCGGTTTCCTGGTGCAGATAACCCAGAAAAATTTTGGCAAAACTTGCAGGAAGGAGTTGAGTCTATTACATTATTTACGGATGAAGAGTTACTGGAAAGTGGTGTTGAGCGAGAATTATTACAGAATCCAAATTACGTCAAAGCCAACCCCATTCTGAAAGATATCCAGAATTTTGATGCCAGTTTCTTTGGTATTCCCGCATTTGAAGCCGAGATTATGGACCCACAACAACGCCTATTCTTGGAATGTGCTTGGGAAGCTTTGGAAAGTGCTGGTACTATTCCTACCCAAACCACAGATACCATTGGTCTATTTGCTGGGGCCGGAATTAGCTCTTACTTACATCAGGTTTTGTCCCATAGAGGTGACTTCTTTTCATCAGTGGACAACTTTCAGGTGATGCTTGGCAACGACAAGGATTACCTACCAACCAGGGTCTCCTACCGATTAAACCTAACTGGTCCCAGTATCAACGTCCAAACTGCCTGTTCTACATCGCTAGTGGCCCTTCACCTAGCGTGCCAAAGCATCCGCAACGGCGATTGCGATCTAGCCTTAGCTGGAGGTACTTCGGTCGTTCATCCCCACCAAGCTGGCTATATTTTCCAGGAAGGCATGATTTTCTCTCCAGACGGCCATTGTCGCCCCTTTGATGCCAAGGCTAAAGGGACCACTTTTGGCAGCGGAGTCGGCGTAGTCCTCCTCAAACCCTTGAGTCAGGCATTGGAAGACGGCGATCCAATTCGGGCTGTGGTCAAAGGTTCAGCTATTAATAATGATGGTGCCGAGAAGGTTGGGTTTACAGCCCCATCAGTACAGGGGCAAGCTACTGTAATTGCTGAGGCCATGAGAGTCGCCGGAGTTTCACCAGAATCTATTTCCTATGTGGAAGCCCACGGAACGGCAACAGAGTTGGGAGATCCTATTGAAATTAGAGCACTCACCCAAGCATTTGGGAGTCAGAGCGATCGGCGTAGCTATTGTGCCATCGGCTCGGTAAAGAGCAATATTGGACACCTGATTTCAGCCGCTGGCGTTGCCGGATTGATAAAAACAGTCCTGGCTTTGGAAAATCAACAAATTCCACCGAGTCTCCACTTCCAATCCCCTAATCCTGCAATTGATTTTGAACAGACTCCTTTCTTTGTCAACGCTCAACTCAATCCTTGGACGACCGATGGTAATCCCCGTATTGCCGGTGTTTCTGCATTTGGTATTGGTGGCACCAATGCCCACACCATCATTGCTGAAGCTCCAACAGTTAAGGCGCAAACTAGACCCAGTAGCCGACCTAGAGTATTACTTACCCTTTCCGGCCAATCCGAGCAAGCCGTCGTCGAACTGGCTGCTAAGTATACTCACTTTTTCCAAACACATCCAGATATCTCCCTACCCGATGCTGCCTACACAACCCATTTAGGTAGGAAGCACTTCAACGTTCGAGCAGCCTATGTGGCAAGCGATCATAGTGAGATGATTCGGGAACTGGAACGCAACCCTGTCCTACTCTCCAGCACCACTGCTTCTGGTAAACTGGCATTCCTATTTACAGGGCAAGGTTCACAATTTGCCGGTATGGGCCGCAGATTGTATGAAACTGAACCCGTGTTTAAAGATGTATTAAATCGCTGTGAAACAGCATTTTTGGGCCATTGCGGGCACTCTCTTCTAGATGTTCTATTGGCAAAAGACGAGGACACCTCGATCCACAGAACCGAATTTGCTCAACCAGGACTCTATGCTCTTGAATGTGGCATTGCTGCCTTGTTCCTTTCTTGGGGCATTCAACCCAGCATGGTGATTGGTCATAGTGTGGGTGAATTTGCAGCCGCATGGGTGGCTGGGGTTTTCCAGTTGGAAGAAGGGTTAATGCTGGTGGCTGAACGTGGACGCCTGATGCAGGAACTCCCAGAGTCAGGGAGCATGATCAGTGTTTTCGCTGCCCAGGATGTGGTTATGGGCTACATACAGGACTACACAGATGTTTCCATTGCTGCAATTAATGGGCCAAAAGCTGTGGTGATTTCAGGTAAACAGGAATCATTAACACAGATTATCCAGCACCTACAAGCAGAACATATCAACTACAGAGAATTAGTTGTGTCCCATGGGTTTCATTCCTCACTGATGGACCCCATTCTGGATACTTTTGAACGATTTGCCTCCCAGTTCGACTTCCATCCACCCCAAATCCCCTTCATTTCTAACTTGACAGGGGATCTTTTGGATGCAGATCGGACCCTAGATGCCACCTATTGGACAGACCATATTCGAGGAACTGTTCGTTTTCATGATGGATTAAAAACTATTGTGGATTCTGGACTAACTATGTTTCTGGAAATTGGACCTAAACCAATCCTCTGTGGTCTAGGACAACGAGAGTTTCCAGAACTGAACTGGATTCCCACTCTTGAAGGACCGCAAAAGGGTTATGGTGATATTTTAGATAGCCTTGCTTGTCTCTATAACTGTGGGATTTCTATAGATTGGAATGCTTTTCATGTCAATGAAAACCGACGGAAAATCCCCCTACCTACCTACGCTTTTCAACGTCAATGTTACTGGCCAGAAACAACTATGATTTCTACACAATCCTCTAGAACTGCTTCACCATCTGCTATTTCAGAGCGGATCGGACGGGAAATGACGGAAATGATTGCAACTATGATGCGAATGGACAGCAGTGCCATCGATCGTGAAACATCTTTCCTCAGCCTAGGACTAGATTCCCTCACCTTATTAAATGTTATTGCCCGTATTGAAAAAGACTACGGCATTACTCTAGCTATTCACCAATTCCTGGATGAGTTGACCAACCTTCAACAACTCATTGACTTCTTAAGTCAGAAAGTCCCACCAGAAAAGGTTTCTCTACCAGTTGTCACCCCATCGGCCAATGGAGCAGCTCTTCTTCACCAACCTGCCCAACCATCTGAACCCACTGTTACCCTTGAAACTAAACTCCCTCAGGAACCAACGGTTTCTTTTGCACCAGTGGAAAACGGCACCTCGACAGCCTTAGAGCGCATTGTTCAGCAGCAACTACTGGTGATGACGAAACAACTGGAAGCTATTCAAGAGAAATCCAGCATGGCTGTGGTCCCCGTGAGTCCCCCTTCTCATCAACAGCAACCCCTGGTTAAGGCAATGGAACCAATGGAACCTGCCAAGCCGGTGGAGGCCACTAAACCAAAACCAGCGGAAAAAATCGGATCGACACCTGCTCCATTCTCATTTTGGGGAGCAAAAGGCAAAGCCGGCAAACCACCAACAGCTGAACAACAGGCATTCATCGACAATTTGGTCCAAGCCTACTCCCAACGCACCAAGGGATCAAAAGAAAATGCCGCTGCCTATCGCAATTACCTGGCAGATCGCCGATCAATTAGGGGCCTTCGTCCCAAACTGAAGGAGATTTTCTACCCAATTGTTGCAGAGCGTGCCGAAGGTTCCCACATTTGGGATATTGATGGCAATGAATACATTGATATTACGATGGGCTTTGGGGTTCATCTGTTGGGTCATAATCCAGATTTCATCATGAATCCGGTTCGCTACACCCTAACCACTGGCGTACAAATGGGTCCTCAAACACCATTGGCCGGAGAAGTTGCCAAACTATTCTCTGAGGTCACGGGGAAAGAACGGGTGACTTTCTGTAATTCTGGGACTGAAGCTGTGATGACCGCAGTAAGGATTGCTCGCGCGGCTTGTGGTAAGCATAAAATTGTGAAGTTTAAAGGTGCTTATCATGGTCACTTTGATGGTACGTTAGCCATTCCGGCACAAACTGATGGAACACCCTATGGCCAACCTATGTTCCCAGGAACGTCACCTAATATGGTGAAAGATGTTATTGTGCTGGACTATGGCAAAGCAGAGAGTCTAGAGGTTATTCGACAACATCGACATGAACTGGCCGCTGTGCTGGTAGAACCTGTTCAAAGCAGACTGCTTAGTCTTGCGCCAAGGGAGTTTTTGCATGAGCTACGTGCCCTGACCCACTCAGAAGATATTCCCCTGATCTTTGATGAAGTGATTCTGGGATTCCGGGCCGCGCCTGGTGGTGCTCAGGAATATTTTGGGATTGAAGCCGATCTTGCAACCTATGGAAAAGCGGTTGGCGGTGGGATGCCGATCGGGGTCGTAGCTGGAAAAGCTAGGTATATGGATCGCATTGACGGGGGCACTTGGAACTATGGAGACCAATCGTATCCCCAAACGGAACCCACTTATTTTGCTGGTACTTTTTGCAAACATCCTCTGGCCATGTCAGCGGCCAAAGCAGTTCTTCTCCATATCAAGGAGCAAGGTGGAGCATTACAAGCCAAATTGAATGACTCTACGGCCCGACTTGCTCAAGCCTTGAATCACTATTTTCAAACTGAGGGACTCATGCTGCGGGCCGATCAGTTTGCGTCGATTTTTAGAATTGAGTTCCAAAGTATGTTTAGTGAACTGTACCTTCCCATTGAAATGGATCTCTTGTTTTACCTATTGATCCACAAAGGGGTTTATGTTTGGGAAGGTCGCGTCTGTTTTCTCTCCGCAGCTCACACTGACCAGGATATCGATCGCATTATTACCGTGGTTAAAGAAAGTGTTGAAGAGTTGCGTTCCGTTGGGTATTTCCCGTCACAAACTTCGCAAAAACCAGTTGCTCAAAAAAAAAACGCACTTATCCCCTAACGGAAGAACAGCAACGCCTACTTCAAATTTCCCAGGATAAACATGGTTCGACTGCCTATAATGAATCGATTACGTTTGAGCTGACAGGAAAACTGGCCATCGATCGGTTACGGAATGCGATTCACACTGTCATCCATCGGCATGATGCTCTGAGAACATCCATTGCTGCCGATGGATTTGCTCAAATTGTTAGGCCACTCCTGAATGTTGAAATTCCTTTGCTAGATTATTCATCTGAAGATGCTCCAGATGAAGCCCTAAATGAGTGGCTCTTAGCAGAAAGCCAACAGCCATTCGATCTTTATCAAGGACCTCTAATTCGGACAACAATTGTCAAACTTTCTCCAGAGAGATACGCATTCAATATCTGTATTCATCATTTAGTTTCCGATGGATGGTCTCTGGTTGTGATTTTGGAGGAAATTAGTAAGATTTATTCCGGTTGTCTAGATATTCCCCCAATTCAACAATTCACAGACTATTTGCAATGGTATAACCAAGATACCCAAAGCGATATCTTCAAGAAGTCCGAACTATTTTGGAGCGAAAATCTCAGGGCGGTATCCCCCTTACGTTTACCTCTGGACTACTCTGCTCCAAAACAACGAACCTACAACGGCGATCGCATTAGTATACAGATACCATCGGACTTAACATTTGCTCTTAAACAACGTTCGATGGCCTGGAATGCCACCCTATTTCACACACTATTGGGAGCTTATGCTTACCAGATGACCCAGTTTTGCCAGCAAAATACCATCACGATTGGAATTTCTGTGAGTGGCCGTCCAACACATCTGGCCGAACATTTAGTGGGCTACTGTTCACATTTCATTCCCATCTACCTGAAAACTGATGAGAACTTAACCTGGCACAAGCAAGTAGAACGAACTAAAGCTGCCATTAGCAAAGCATTCAAGCATCAAAATGTGCCCTTAGCCCGAATCTTAGGCCAATGTCCCCAGGCACAACAGCAAAACCTCATGCAAGTTACTTTTAACCTTGACATCCCGATGACCCTTGATTTAGTCGATCTGCAAACTCAGATTATTTCTCAGCCAGTAACCTCCGCACGATATGCAATGGGCCTTAATGTCATCCCTGAACTCGATAGCCTTCATTTTGATCTGGATTACAACACAGATTGCTTCAAGACAGAAACAATGCAAGAATTTCTAATGAATTTGATAGAAATGCTTCGGGTTTGTTGAAAAAGTCTTTTAGTAGGGGTAGGAGACAACCCACCCCTCGCCCCTCCCCCTCCCAGGAGGGGAAGACAGGAGGAACGGGGAATGAGCGAGGAGATAGGAGTAAGCAATTGTCCCTTGATTTTTCTGCCCAACTATGAGCCTAAAATACTAACTTTTTGAGCGTTTTAGACTGAAATAGGCGCACTTTTTTTGACCTCAAAAAGGCTAAAATCTTTATATTTCAATGCTTTGATATTTAATTAGGGTTTGCGTATGGAAAGTCTTTTTGCTGGGGTAGGAGACAGGATACAGGAGACAGGAGACAGGAGTTATGGGAATGAGTGAGGAGGTAGGAGTTAAGAATTGCCTCTCAATTTTTCTGCCATAATCATCCCAAAATACTAGCATGCATGAGCTTTTTCCACCAAAAAGTTGGTACTTTTTTCAACTCTAAAACCCTAAAACCTTTATATTTCAATACTTTTAGGATTAATCAGCAAACCCTAATTAGCAAGCCCTACTTCAAGGCATTCTTACGGGCTGTGTTGCAAAATAGTGAGGGTTGTGAGCTACTTGGGGCTATTTTTACCATGAATCAGTTATAAAAAACCTTATATCTTTGAACCAATATTCCCTTCTGCCTTCTGCCCTCTGCCCTCTGCCCTCTGCCTTTGTACTACGTTTTGAAGTGCGGAATTTAGGTTCTATCAAGTCTTATTAATTAGCCATAATCAAAATCTTTTCCCCGATCAATTTCTCTCTGTTCCCTGTTCCCTATTCCCTCAATTTTTTATTGTGGGTATTCAAAGATACATAAAATTATATCATGTCCGGATAATTAGTGATAAAAAACTTTCTTCTTCTCTTCCTTCTTTTTTCCTCCTGACTCCTGACTCCTGACTCCTGACTCCTCCGACTTCTGGCCTATAAATTTTAACTTTTGACTTCTGGGTATGCTTGCTCCAACATGGTATGATGACTATTGGCATATAAAAAAAGCCTACCACTTGTGATTAGTATCTAAATTTTTGTGAATACATCTGATACATCACCAGAAACCATAACTGTTGACGATAGTGATACTCCAGAAGTTGGCACTGCAGGCGCAGAACCAAATACTTCAATGCAAGAGTATTACAAACTGCAGCAGGAACTATATGTAATCACCTTGACAATTACAGGTATAATATTTGTCTTTGTCTGGGTTTTTTACTCCCTAAACATTGCTCTTAATTATTTGATAGGAGCAACGACAAGTGTGGTTTACTTAAGGATGTTAGCTAAAGAAGTTGAGAGTATTGGCGGGGATAAAAGAAGTGTAGGTAAAACAAGGTTAGCAATATTTGTCGGGCTGATGATATTAGCAACTCAGTTGAATCAGCTCAAAATTTTGCCGATTTTCCTTGGGTTTCTGACTTACAAAGCAGCACTAATAATATATGTAGTGCGAACATCCTTGATGCCAAACTCATAACAATTGAAGCAAATTCTAATTCTTGAAAAATCCACTTGATATAAATCGGGAAGCCTGAGAATCAAAATGCTAGATATTTTGCATACTATTAACTATTTACCCCTGGCCGAACTAGAAGTTGGCCAGCATTTTTACTGGGAGCTAGGCAGCCTCAAAATACATGGGCAAATTTTACTTACATCTTGGTTTGTAATTGCCCTGATAGTTTTGGCTGCTTTAACAGCAACACTCAATGTGCAGCGAATTCCTAGTGGGATGCAAAATTTCATGGAGTACATCCTAGAATTTATACGCAGCCTAACAAAAGACCAAATTGGTGAAAAAGATTATCGCCCTTGGGTGCCATTTGTTGGTACTTTGTTCCTATTTATATTTGTGTCAAATTGGTCAGGAGCGCTAGTACCATGGAAAGTAATAGAACTACCTTCGGGAGAACTAGCTGCCCCCACAAGTGACATTAATACAACAGTAGCATTGGCACTACTGACTTCCATAGCATATTTTTATGCAGGTATCAGCAAAAAAGGCTTAGGATATTTTGCGGGCTATGCTGAACCAGTACCATTTATGGTCCCCTTTAAGATCATAGAAGATTTTACCAAGCCTTTGTCCCTAAGCTTCCGTTTATTTGGTAATATTCTTGCTGATGAATTGGTTGTGGGAGTGCTAGTTCTGCTAGTACCTCTATTTATTCCTTTACCACTAATGGTTTTGGGTCTATTTTTAAGTGCTATTCAAGCATTGATTTTTGCAACCCTAGCTGCTAACTACATCGGAGAAGCGTTAGAAGAACATGGCGCAGAACATCACGATTAAGAATTAGGTGGGTAGTAGAAAAAAAATTTGCTTAAAAGTAACTCAAAGTCTGGTATTCTAAGCAGTGAATGGGATGAATTATCGCCAGATTCACGGAAACTGGAAATGGTAGAGCAATAAGTCCCCCAAAACAACAAAACAAGTAAACTTCAGAGTTGACGAGTGATGTGAGATAAAAGCATGAAACTTGAACTTATTGAGTTTCATATTTCACTTCAATCATCACATCAGTTCATCGAAAAAAGTGACAATTGTGTATGTAGTTGATTACGCAACAGTGTAATCAATATAGTTCTAGTTAATCGTCAAGTTTGTACTTTAGGTTAAAAAAGGAAAGAAAATTATTATGGATCCATTGATTGCTGCTGCTTCCGTCGTTGCTGCTGCCTTAGCTGTAGGTTTAGGTGCGATTGGTCCTGGAATTGGTCAAGGAAATGCAGCAGGTCAAGCTGTAGAAGGTATTGCCCGTCAACCAGAAGCAGAAGGAAAAATTCGAGGCACATTATTGTTGAGTTTGGCATTTATGGAAGCTTTAACAATTTACGGTTTGGTGGTATCACTAGTGTTGCTATTTGCCAACCCCTTTGCATAAACAACCCTCATTATAGAAAATAGGGATTTTAGATTTTTGATTTTGGAGATCGAAAATCTAAAATCTTTAACAAGCATTTCCTGACGGAATTCTTCCCTACGGGATGCTACGCAAACGCAAACAGCAGTTCAGCAGTCAGCTTTTTAGAAGGGAATTTAAGCCTCTCCTAAAATTAAGCGACTTTATAGAAGTTGGGGATGTTTTATCCAAGCTTTTCCGTTCCGGAATGCTCCGCAAACAAATACCTAATTGCGCAAATTTTTAGGCTGATAGCTGAAGCGCTAATAGCTGATAGCTAGTTAAATCCTACTTAAACTATGGGAACCACCTAAAGATTAGAGAAAATGATAAATTGGACAATATTACTAGCCGTTGAAGAAGTAGCAGAAAAGGGTGGTTTGTTTGACATTAATGCAACTCTACCCTTAATGGCAATTCAGTTTCTGATTCTGGCTTTTGTCTTGGATAAAATTTTTTACAAACCACTGGGTAAAGCTATAGATTCTCGTGCAGATTATATCCGCGACAATCAAATCAAAGCACAAGAGGGTTTGGCAAAAACAAAAAAATTAGCTGAACAATACGAGCAAGACCTAGCAGAAACTCGTAAAAAATCTCAAGCAATTATTACTGAAGCTCAAGCAGAAGCTCAGAAAATAGTAGCCGAAAAAGTGGCTAAAGCTCAACAGGAAGCACAAGCCAAAAGAGAACAAGCAGCTCAAGAAATAGAAGAGCAAAAGCAAGCAGCTTTGCAACAGTTAGAAGAACAGGTAGACTCTTTGAGCCACCAAATTCTAGAAAAACTATTAGGACCAGAATTGGTCAGATAGCCAAAGAAAATTCCAGGTGGAAAAGTTGAGGCGATAGATCGTAAAACTCAGCATCCAACAAGATAATTTAAGGCTAACTATCACAGGATATCATGGTAAATGTTTTATGGCTAGCCACAGAAGCTAGCGCAGAAGAAGGTTTCGGTTTAAACCTGGATCTTTTAGACACTAACCTAATTAATTTAGGAATTTTGATTGTAGTTTTAATTTATTTTGGGCGAGGCTTTATTGGGAAAATTCTTAGTGAAAGACGCGCCACTATTGAACAAGCAATCAAAGAAGCAGAAAAACGTCAACAAGAAGCAGCATCAGCTCTAGCAGCTCAACAACAAAAGTTGACCCAAGCTCAAGTAGAGGCTGAAACAATTCTAGCCACTGCTGAAACAAGAGCACAGGAAGTCAAGCAAAAAATTGAGCAACAGGCAGAACAAGATATTGAGCGGATGAAAGCTACTGCTAGCCAAGAGATGGACTCGGAAAGAGATAAAGCAATTGCCCAACTGCGCTCAATTGTAGCATCTAAAGCATTGGCACAAGTAGAATCTCGCCTCAAAGAAACTTTAGATGAGAATGCCCAGCAACAATTAATAGATCGTAGTCTGGGGTTATTAGGAGGTCAATCATGACTGTAATTGCTGGTGAAATTGTAGAACCCTACGCAGCAGCTCTAATGTCCTTGGCTAAATCAAAAGACCTTGCTGAGAGATTTGGGGAAGATATACGTTCCCTGATTAATATTATGGATGAATCCCCAGAATTGAAGCAATTTATGGGAAATCCAATTATTAAACCAGAAGACAAAAAAGCAGTGCTGCAACGCATGATGGGTGATGAAGCCGCTCCCTATATGCGTAATTTTTTAATGCTGCTAGTTGATAGAGGTCGGATTATTTTTCTAGAAGAGATAGGGAAAAAATACCTAGCACTATTGCGAGAACTAAATCAAACTGTTCTAGCAGAAGTGACCTCCGCAGTAGAATTAAACGAAGACCAAAAAAATACAGTCCGCGAACGAGTCAAATCAATGACTGATGCAAGAGATGTAGATATTGAAACCAAAATCGATTCAAGTTTACTCGGTGGTGTCATTATCAAAATAGGCTCTCAGATAATTGACTCTAGTCTGCAAGGACAACTACGCCGAATTGGCAATAGCCTCAAAGCATAATTCACTCATTTTTTGTAATAAAGACTGGACAATAAAAAAGAAAAATGGTATCAATCAGACCTGACGAAATTAGCCAAATTATTCGCGACCAAATAGAACAGTACGACCAAGATGTCAAAGTATCTAACGTTGGTACTGTTCTACAAGTGGGTGACGGTATTGCCAGGATTTATGGCCTAGACAAGGTAATGGCAGGAGAACTGGTAGAGTTCTCAGATGGTACAGTAGGTATTGCCCAAAACTTAGAAGAAGATAACGTAGCGGCAGTATTGATGGGTGAAGGCCGGGAAATTCAAGAAGGATCTGCCGTAACTGCCACAGGTAGAATTGCTCAAGTGCCAGTAGGAGAGGCCATGGTTGGCCGGGTGGTAGATGGTCTCGGTCGAGCTGTTGATGGTAAAGGAGATATTCAAACCGATGACAGTCGTCTGATTGAATCTCCTGCTCCAGGAATTATCGAACGCCGTTCTGTTTGTGAACCTATGCAAACAGGTATCACTGCTATAGACTCGATGATTCCCATCGGTAGAGGTCAAAGGGAATTGATTATCGGTGACAGACAAACAGGTAAAACAGCGATCGCCATCGATACTATCATTAATCAAAAAGGTGAAGATGTTATCTGTGTATATGTGGCTATTGGTCAAAAAGCTTCTACTGTAGTTCAGGTAGTAAGTACCCTTGAAGAAAAAGGTGCAATGGATTACACCGTTGTAGTAGCTGCTAATGCCAGTGACCCTGCAACTCTCCAATACTTGGCTCCTTATACTGGTGCTACTATTGCTGAATACTTTATGTATAAAGGCAAAGCAACTCTGGTAATCTATGATGACCTTTCCAAGCAAGCTCAAGCTTATCGCCAGGTATCTTTGCTACTGCGTCGTCCACCAGGTCGTGAAGCATATCCAGGAGATGTATTCTATCTCCACTCCCGTCTCTTAGAAAGAGCTGCTAAACTCAATGATGATTTAGGTGGAGGCAGTATGACTGCTCTACCAATTATTGAAACTCAAGCTGGTGACGTTTCGGCCTATATTCCTACCAACGTTATCTCTATTACGGATGGTCAAATCTTCCTCTCCAGTGACCTATTCAACGCAGGTTTCCGCCCAGCAGTAAACGCAGGTGTTTCTGTGTCGAGGGTAGGTTCGGCTGCTCAGACCAAGGCTATGAAAAAAGTTGCTGGTAAGATTAAGCTAGAGCTAGCACAGTTTGCTGAATTAGAAGCGTTCTCTCAATTTGCCTCAGACTTGGATAAAGCTACCCAAAACCAACTGGCAAGAGGTCAGCGCTTGCGGGAGATTTTGAAACAATCTCAAAACTCACCTCGCTCTCTTCCCGAACAAGTAGCAGTGATTTATTCTGGTATTAATGGTTACTTGGATGATATCCCTCTTGAGAAGGTGACTAAATTTATTTCTGGTTTACTGGATTACTTGAACAACAGTAAGCCCAAGTTCGGTGAAATTATCGGTACTGAAAAGGTACTGACTGATGAAGCTCAAACTGTCTTAAAAGAAGGTATTACTGAGTATAAGCAAACATTCTTGGTATCTGCTTAAATTAGTTACTTTTAAGTATTAACATTTAGTGGTTAGTTGTTAATGCTCAAAAGCAACTAGCCACTAATTATTAGTTAGATGTAGTAATTAAAAGTCAGTTATCAGCAGTCAGCTTTGTTGTTTACCTGATACTACCTAACTTTTAAGACTAATTCGCACTTAATTTATAGGCGAATCTCTATAGATTTATTGAAAAAAAAGGGTTGAGAGTAACTAGATAGACAGATATGAGAAAGTTTAATCTAGTTGACTTAGTTGAGAATAAATTAAAAATTTCCCTTCTTCTTTCTTCCTTGTTACTTCTTACTTCTTCCTACACAAAATCATGCCTAATTTAAAAGCTATTCGCGATCGCATCAACTCGGTCAAAAACACTAAAAAAATTACAGAAGCAATGCGCCTAGTGGCCGCTGCTAAAGTACGTCGTGCCCAGGAACAAGTGATTAATACTCGGCCCTTTGCCGACCGCCTTGCCCAAGTTTTATACGGACTTGCCGAACGTTTACAATTTGAAAGTGTAGATTTACCCCTACTAAAACAAAGGGAAGTTAAAACAGTTGGGTTATTAGTAATTTCTGGAAATCGTGGTTTATGTGGTAGCTATAACAGCAGCATAATTAAACGTGCAGAAATTAGAGCTCGTGAACTCACTGAGCAAGGAGTTGATTATAAATATTTATTGATTGGACGTAAAGCAATTCAATATTTCCAACGTCGGGAAGCTCCAATTTTAAACACTTATGATAATCCTGAAAAAATTCCTACAGCTGATGATGCTTCTGCAGTTACTGATGAAGTACTTGCTGATTTTCTCTCAGGATCAGTAGATAGAATAGAGTTGGTTTATACCAAATTTATTTCACTAATTAGCTCTAAACCAGTTATTCAAACTCTCTTACCTCTCGATCCTCAAGGTTTAGAAGTTCAAGATGATGAAATCTTCCGTTTAACTACTAAAGGTGGTCACTTTGAAGTATCACGGGATAAAGTAACAGCACCTACTAAAAGCTTTCCCCGCGATATGATTTTTGAGCAAGACCCAACTCAAATTTTAGAAGCTCTCTTGCCATTATTTTTAACTAACCAGTTATTGAGGGCGTGGCAAGAATCATCTGCTAGTGAATTAGCATCTCGGATGACAGCAATGAGTAATGCTAGTGATAATGCTAGTGAATTAGTTGGTACATTAACTCTTTCTTACAATAAAGCTCGGCAAGCTGCTATTACTCAAGAAATTCTGGAAGTTGTGGGTGGTGCTAGTGCTTTAGAATAATAGGCTACTTTGGAAAATTATTTATATTGTTAATACGTCTAATACGTCTGGCATGACTCAGGCGTATTTTTTTTCTTATTTAGGGGTTGCTAAATAATACCAAGTAGTAATTTATCTTTTTCCTCCAATAGATATTTCCTACAAATTATTTTAATACTGCTTATTATTTGTAACATTCTTTTTTCAAATTGGTATAATATATAGCACTAATCACAACAAGTATAAATACTTACTCAAGTTTAACTACTTTCGCATACTACATTTTGTCGTGCGGAATGTGGGTTTTATTGTTTAATTTTTATAAAATAGACTATAGCAATTTTTACTTATATTTATCATAATGATTACAGGTAAAACAAAATTATTAGGAGTCATTGGCTATCCCGTTGAACATTCTTTGTCTCCAGTAATGCACAATGCTGCAATTAAAGCAATAAATAATCAACAAAACTTAATAGATTATGTTTATCTGCCTTTTCCAATTAAACCAGAAAATTTAAAAACAGCTATTGCTGGGTTTTCTGCTATTGGCATTCAGGGTTTTAATATTACTATTCCCCACAAACAAACAATATTACCACTTTTGTCAAAAGTTTCAGACCTTGCTCAAGCAGTGGGGGCAGTTAATACTGTTTATCAAATAGACAAAGGATGGGAGGGAACAAATACAGATGTGGAAGGGTTTCTTTCTCCACTAAAAACTTATAATTGGGATTGGCATCAAAAAGTAGCGTTGATTTTAGGTAATGGTGGTGCATCTCGCGCAGTAGTGGCTGGTTGTGCACAATTGGGTTGTGCAGAAATTCATGTTATTGGTCGGTCTCAAGAAAAGTTAGCTGCTTTTAGGCAAAGTTGGATTAATTCTCCTTTACCAGTAAGTTTAAAGATACATAAGTGGGATGAAATGTCAAGATTAGTTTCACAGGCAGATTTGCTAGTTAATACTACTCCGATTGGAATGTATCCTAATATTGAGCAGTCTCCAATAGATGAGAAAGTGTTCGATCTATTATCACCAGGAGCAATAGTCTATGATTTAATCTATATTCCCAACCCTACTAAATTTCTTCAACAAGCTCTGGTTAGAGGAGCGATCGCTATTGATGGATTAGAAATGTTGGTTCAACAAGGGGCTGCAGCTTTGGAATTATGGTTACAAAAGTCTGTACCAGTTGATATTATGCGCTATTCTCTACGCCAACATTTAGGCTTGAATGATTAGACCTGTAATATCATGTCCGGTTGAATACTTATTATATAGTTGTGGGAGATGGGGAGATGGGGAGATTGAAGTGTGGATAGAATTATAAACATATACTGTATAACCGGATTCTATATCAGAGTGCGATAGAACTCCGTTCCGCGCTCCGCGTTTTCGGTCCTGAATGTACGCTTTCCATCTCAAGTAGCGTTAACGTGGGTTGTGCACCAGCTAAACAAAAAACTTTCTCCTTCTATTCCTCTTTCTTCTTCTTTCTTCCCTCCTGACTCAGTCCTCCCCCTCCTGGGAGGGAGTTAGGGGTGGGTTGACTCCTGAGTAATTAAGATTAATATCATACACGCGCTTCACCAACGCCGATTATTCTTATCTTTACTTCTTTCCTATCTCCCCTACTCTCCTACTTCCCCCAACTATATAAAACTATATAATAAGTGTTCAACCGGATTTGATATCAGGTTCATCATCCATCTCTGTCAAACACCAACTCGTTCCTTGCTATATATGAAAATCAATGTGGGAAACAGCGCATCACATTACAGTAATGTGATGCGCCGATTATTTAAAGAGGACTGAACTCCATAACTGTCACACTTGTGCCAGTATGAACGATTTGTTCGAGTTGGAAACCACTTGCTGCAAACAAATCTTTGTATTCTTGTTCGGTACGCCAATAACCTCCAGGATTAGTAATCATCATTTGCACTGCAGCTAAAGCTGGTATTGTGCCATCGGGATATTCTACAGGCGCTCCCACAGAAGGAACTAAAGTTTGTAAAAGTATAACCCGACCATCTTTTGAGAGAGCTTCTCGACAGTTAGTCAGTACCTTGATAGAATCTTCGCGACTAAATACCGATAGAAAATATTTCATTACAATTGCATCGGCACCTTTTGGTAAAGATTCCAAAGCACTCCCACCAATAACTGTTACTGCATCATTAACTCCATGTTTTGCCAGATTATTAGGAGCAGTTTCTACTTCATGGGGTAAGTCAAACAAAATACCTTTACAGCCGAATCTTTTCACAATATTGGCAATTAATGTACCTTGATTTCCTCCCACATCCATTACTGTCTGAAAACGA
The DNA here is from genome assembly GCF_010672695.1 of Okeania sp. SIO1H4. NCBI lineage: Bacteria > Bacillati > Cyanobacteriota > Cyanophyceae > Oscillatoriales > Microcoleaceae > Okeania > Okeania sp. SIO1H4. Next base: position 348,077 of record NZ_JAAHGB010000007.1, on the reverse strand, counting down.
CCAAAATCATAAACTGCAAATAACGGGTCAACAACTTCAGTAGTTAAATAACTCATGGCATTGTTGAACAGGTTTTTACTTTTGGGATTTTCTGTCATATAGGAAGTATAAAAATCCTTACCTTTTGCTAATTCAAAAGGAACTTCTCCAGTCTTTAAACTGTTTTCTAATTCTCGCCAACCATCCCACATATTAGGCTCTGTAATGTGCATTAAAAAATCACCGATAGAAGGGGAACCATTAGTAATCAGAAGTTCCGATAATTCTGTAGAAGCAAATACCCGTCCAGGTTTTTCTAAAAAGACACCTAAATGAGCTAAAGCACGCAGCACAACATAAAGTTTTTCTACTTTTGTGCCTGTTTTTTCTGCTATTGCTTCAACGGTTTGTTGTCCGTTATGCAGCAATTCTGGTATACCTAAATTTGTTGCTACATAAACACACTGACTTTGCCAGTAACCGTAAATAATTCGATAGATTTTCTTCTTAGATTCTGAGGCAGATCCTAACATAATTAAGCTCCAATTTTTTTACTAACTATATGATAAAAGCAAATACTCTCAAAAAGGTACTTAAACTTATTTGTTCCATTAGACATCTCCTCCAAAAGACGGAACAGGGTTAACGAAGTCAGAAGTCAGAAGTCAACCCACCCCTAACCCCTCCCAGGAGGGGAAGTCAGAAGTTATTTTTGTAATACCAATTTGAAAAAAGAATGTTACGAATAATCAGCGTGATTAAAAGATTTTAAAAGAGATGTCCCTTTGACAAAAAAGATAATTTATGCCCTAAAAAAATGGTATTAAAGCCATTCCTATACGACTCCTGACTCCTAAGAAATATCCTAGCTATTTGTAGCAAAAATTTATCAATTTGGTATAACGGGGATTTGAGCAAGCCTCCAAATAATTGCGAATTGCTATAACTGATAGCTGGTAGCTAACTGCTGAATACTTACCTACTTTAAATGCTCACTCAAACGTTCTGCTAATACTTTATTGTTTGGTTCCTTGATAAATGTAAAATGATTGCCAGGAACCATAACTACCTCCATATCAACTACATCTAAAATAGCATACATTTCTACCCAAACTAATTGCGGATCTATTCCATGAGGATGCTTTTCTTCCGCACGAAAGACTGTTACTTTACCGGAATAAGGCCGACGTTTATAACTATAAGTTGCCTTCAAAGTGCCAATAATTACATCAATAAACCGCCGATTTTGTTCGCGAGTCGCTTCCTGGGGAAATAACTCTAATTTTTCCGCTTTATCAATAATAAACTCTATTTGCTCCTCTGAACTTAGCCCAATTAATTCATCCTCGCTAACTAAATTAGTTATACCAAACATTCCTCCAAAATAACGACTTAATACACCCCTCATGTACAAATTATCAATCTTTTTATTGTGGTCTAATAGAATAGGAACCCAAGGATCTAACAAAGCCAATAAACTAACTTTTTGCCCTTGTTGAAGTAACTGCTGTGCCATTTCAAAAGCAACAACTCCACCAAAAGACCAACCACCAATTTGATAAGGCCCTTCTGGTTGAAATTCTTGAATAGTTTTGATATAGAACTCAGCCATATCTTCCACATTTGTGAAGATTTTTTCTCCTTCATTAAACCCCTGTGCTTGTAAGCCATAAAAAGGTTGATTATTACCTAAATAACGGGACAATTCTTGGTAATAAAATACATGACCTCCCGCCGGATGTACGCAGAAAAATGGTTGCTTATTTCCCTGAGTTTGCAGCGGAACTAGAGAAGAAGAAATAACTTGATTTTCTCCTCGGATTAAACTTGCTAAATCTTCAATTGTGGGATTAGTAAACAGAGTAGATAAAGGTAATTGTTTGGCAAACTTTTGCTGAATTTTTGCCATTAAGTTAACTGCTAAAACAGAATGACCTCCTAACTCAAAGAAATTATTTTTAATTCCCACCGGATTAATATTGAGAATATTTGACCAAATTTCTGCTAACTTCCCTTCAATATCATCTCGTGGTGCAACAATATTATTACTCTCACTAAAACTAGAAATATCTGGTACAGGTAAAGCACGACGGTTAACTTTCCCATTCGGAGTTAACGGTAGTTGTGACAAAACCACAAAAGCTGAAGGCACCATATACTCTGCCAACTTTTGTTTTAGATATTGTTTGAGTTGCGACACAATTTCTTGATTTGCCTCAGTTTCGGGCACAATATACGCTACTAAACGTTTATTACCAGGATTATCTTCCCTTGCCAAAACTACTGTTTCTTTAACAGTGGGATGTTGACTGATAGTCGTTTCAATTTCTCCGATTTCGATCCGAAAACCTCGAATTTTGACTTGGTTATCGATGCGACCAATAAATTCGATATTACCATCAGGAAGATAGCGAGCTAAATCTCCTGTTTTGTATAGTCTGCTTTTTCCTCGATCGCTAAACGGATTGGAGATAAATTTTTCCGCAGTCAGCTCCGGACGATTAAGATAACCATTTGCTACACCAACTCCACCAATATATAGCTCCCCAGGAACACCCATGGGAAGTGGTTGTAGATCGCGACTAAGAATGTAGAGTTGATTGTTAGCAATAGGACGACCAATGGGAGGAAGTGCTGGCCAATTTACCGCAGTTCCTTGTAAAGTATAAGCAGAAACCACATGACTTTCTGACGGTCCGTACTGATTTTGCAACCTACAGTTGGGGAGTCGTTTCATCAACTCAATTAGGTCTGGAGTAATCTGTAATTGTTCGCCTGCTGTCACAATTTCACGCAGTTGTGGCAAAGTTTGACATTGAGCAGCAACTGTAGCTAACTGTTGCAAGGCGACAAAGGGTACAAATAGTTTATCTACTTCGTTATCAACCATAAATTGCATCAAAGCAAAACTATCGCGCCTGACTTCTGGAGAAACTAAAACTAAAGTACCACCTGAATATAACGTGGAAAAAATTTCTTGGAAAGATACGTCAAAACTGATGGGAGCAAATTGTAATGTTTTTGCACCTTCACCAATAATTGCTTCCTGCTGCTGCCACATAATTAGGTTGACCAAAGCGCGTTGACTCATGGCAACTCCTTTAGGTTTACCTGTGGAACCGGAAGTATAGATGATGTAGCCTAGATTTTCGGGTTTAGCCACTTTTGCTAAATTTTCTGTAGGCAATTGAGCGATCGCTTCCCAATCTTTATCCAAACAAACAACCTGTGCTTGATGCTCCGGCAATGATGTCACTAATGATTCCTGAGTTAGCAACACTGATACTTGTGCATCAGCAAGCATATAAGCTAAACGTTCTGAGGGATAGCTTGAGTCGAGCGGTACATAAGCTCCTCCTGCTTTCAGGATTCCTAATATACCTACGACCATTTCCAAAGAACGTTCTACACATATTCCCAAGTGTGTTTCTGGCTTTACTCCCAACTTTTGTAAGTACTGAGCTAGTTGATTTGCTTTGGCATTCAACTCTGAATAAGTCAGTTTTTTATCTTCAAAAATTACTGCTATTCCATCTGAGTTTTTTTCTACTTGACTCTCAAATAATTCATGGATACATTTGCCTTGAGGATAATCTGTTTTTGTATTGTTCCACTCCACCAATATTTGCTGTTTTTCCCTCTCACTCAGTATCGGTAACTTATCTACTTCTGTCTGAGGATTTTCTATAATTGCTATTAGTAAATTCTGGAAATGTTCAGCAATTTGAGTCACAGTTTCCGCTGCTAATACATCACTATTGTATTTCCAATCAACCCAGAAATATTCCTCTAACTGAATTGCTTCTAAACTGAGTTCAAAATCTACCTTTTGTTGTGGGAGTTGATAATATTCTAATTCTAATTCTTTGGCATTAAATAACTTATCAAATTTGTAATAACCAAAGGCTGCTTGACAGATAGGAGGATAACTCAGATTAGATAATTTGAGTTGTTGTACAAGTAGAGCAAATTGATAATCTTTGTAGCTTTCTGTTTCAAATACTTTTTTACTGACTTGAGTCAAAAAATCTGTAAACTTGAGATTCCCTGAAATAGAATCTCTGATCACCGTAACATTAGTAAAATTGCCAATAACTCCAGGGAATAATGGTTGATTTTCTCGGTTTTGTAATAAACCTACAAGTAAATCTTCTTCTCCTGTGTAGCGGTAAAGCAGGACTTTAAATACTGCTAATAGTATTTCTTCGACCTTGACTGTTTCTGTTTTTGCCAGTTGTTGAATTTGTTGACTTAATTGTAAATTTATGGTACGCCTTATTGATTTTCCATTATAAGTTCTAATGGTTGGACGAGGAGAATTTGTGGGTAATTCTAACACTGGTAATTCATCAGCCAAATTCTGTTGCCAATAATCACCCAATTGTTTTCCTTCTGAACTATTGAGCAAGTCTAATTCTTTCTGAATATAATCTTCATAAGACTTATTTAATATGGGTAAATCTAGAGATTCATGATTAATTTTTGATTCATAGAGAGCAACAAATTCATTTACTAATATTAATAAAGACTCCCAATCTCCAGCTATTTGATGAACAGTCAATAACAAAATATTCTCTGTTACCGAACGTTTAAATAAACAAGCACGAAATACCCCGCTATTTTCTAAGTTAAAAGGACGTTTGAGCGAGTCAGATAAATGCCCTTCTAATTCCTCGTCGCTCCAAGATGAAGCAGAAATTTGTTCAAAATTAATATCGACATTTTCCTGAATTGTTTGAACTATTTTTCCATCTTGTTCGTAATAGATACTGCGAAGAATAGAGTGACGTTCAATTAATACTTGTAGTGTATCTTTTACACTTTGAATATCCAGAGGTGATTTAATCTGAAATGCTACAGACACTTTGTCTGTTAAACCTGTAGCTTTGAATTTATACAGAAACCAATTTGCTTGCTGTATGTAGGAAGTAGAAATTGATCGTAAAGTAGACAAAATTTGATTCCTCTTTAATTTAGCGAATATTGGCGTTGCTGATTTGAGGTATGATATCAGTTCTGGAGAAGAGCGCTAACAAAAAACTTTCTCTTCTACTACTTTCTTCTTATTTCTTCCCTCCTGAGTCCTGACTCTTGACTCCTAAAAAATTAATATCATACACTAATTCAGCAATGCCTTTAGTCATTTTCCAGCTTGATAGCAGATGTGCTAGAAATAGCCAAATACATTCCAAATAAAATTACAAAGAAACTTACAACAGTCAAAAAATTCAGGCTTTCTGAGAAAATAGCCCAACCTTCCACCGCACTGAGAGCAGGAATAATCAACGCCACTAAGCTACTAAACCCGGCAGATAACTTTTTGAGACAATAAGCCCAAAGTCCCATAGCAAGCATTTGACTAACGAGAGCTTGGGCAATTACTGCAAACCACCCATTTATCGAAGTTGGGAAAAGTTGCTCTTTGGCAATTAGAACAACAGGTAACATAAATAGAAAACTTGTTGTTGTAGACCAAGTCATAATAGTGACAGGGCTTAAATTACTACGGAGTCGCTGAATGACAAGTGGATGTATTCCAAAAAACACTGCTGAGAGCAAAGCTGCTAAACTTCCTAATAGTTCTTGGCTCATCCTCAATGATAACAGTTCTTTTGCTTCTAGTAAAGTTGCTCCAAAAATCGCAACTACCATACCAATCAAAAATCGATTGTCGAAAGTTTGACCTAAAGCTAGCCATCCTCCTAAGACGGTAAATATTGGCACCAGATTATGAATCATACTAGAGTTAGCAATACTCGTTTGATTTAAAGACCAAGCCCAAAGCATTAGACCTACTGATATAAGAACACCATCTATTATTAGTAGCTTTGCCCTATTAACTAGATGGTGCTTTTGTTGTTCGAGTTGAGTTTCTTTATTTCGGTATCGATGGCGTACTGTCAATAAAGTATTTAGCAGCCAAAAGGCAACAGCGGCTATCCAAAAACGATTAAATGCTGTAGCGTTTGGTCCTATTTCCAGTTCGCTCAAACGGATAAAAATGGGTGAAAAAGAGAGACAGATTATGCTAGCTGTTAATGCAACTAAGGAATCTATCGGTAAAAATGAGACAAACTGTAGCTTTAATAATTTTGCTTGAGCATTCATCTTTTTTTTCTAGGCTAAGTCAAATGGGAATGATAATAACGATAAATTAAGGCTGCTGAATAGCCAGTGTCCTAATTAGAACAGGACTTACCCATGAGGTACGAAAAACTAGGACTTGAGATTGCTTCCCTAGACGGAAATACGTTGAGGTGCTTGTCACCCCTTGAGACTCTAATGTTTACTTATCTGTAGGGACGTTGCATGCAATGTCCCTACCCACTCCCCTACTCCCCACTCCCTAACTCCTCTGCTCAATAAAATGAGAAATGGTATTATCAAAATAATATGGGTCGCGCAACCCTGCCTTTTAAGGCGAAATGTTTTTGGAGGCTTGCTCAAATCCCCTACTTCCCCTCCTGGGAGGGGGAGGGGCGAGGGGTGGGTTAACTTCTGACTTTTGACTTCTGACTTCTGACTTCATTAAATCTTTGCTACTTGCTCTGATTTGCTGTACTTAAACAATGAACCACAAGCTACGCGAGTTCTCCCTGCTGCTGCACTCCACAGTTGCAAAGCCACATCTTCTAAACTTTGCCCATCAGCTTGAAGCATCCGAGAAATCATGCTAATTTTGCCGAAAGACCAAAATAATCCTGCTTCAAGCAGATATGGCTCATTGGTTTCTGCGTGTACTCGGAAGTCATACAAGGAGTAATCACGACATCCCAATGCAATATGAGCCTTCTTAGCACTATCGCCAAGTTTCTTGAATAGTTCTGGTGTGACATTCGCTGGACATACTGGCTTCACTTCTGGTTTCTCAGGTTGTTTTCCAGGAGTTCCGTCTGATTTTAGCTCCAACTTATCATGTACAGTTCTAATAGGGTGTTCCTCCGTGACTAAGTACTCTATCATCGGCAAGACGGACAACTTACCTTCATACTCAACCACACCTACACGAAATTCCCTTCCAGGAATATAATCCTCCACTAACAACGTCTCGTCTAGTTTAAACCCAACTTTCAATGCTCCCTCTATTTGAGATTCATCCCACACCAATGTCACACCCAAAGAATTGTCTTCCGAGGTAGGTTTCACTACAAAGGGCGGCTCCATTGTTAATTTATCTCCTCGGCGTAGTTGTTGTGCTTTGGCAACCAGGACATCAGATGCAGAAACAATGCTCCTTGTCTGTGCTTTGTTAGTTGCTAATGCTGTGCAATGGGATGGCGACCCAACCACGGGGATACCAATGATATCCTCAAATAAAGCCCTGAAACTGGTCATTCCAGGAAAGCAGAACATATGGGGAACTACTACATCAATCTGAGGTAGTCGAGGAATCATATCCTGGAGAGACATCTTTTCTGACAAGGAATCTAAGGATGTTCCTAACTGCCAAAGACTGTCAGGATTTACGACTGCATAGTAGCTACTGACACCCACTGGTTGTACTACTTCTTTGGCGTAGATTATTGATAAGTTGTAGTAAAAGTCAGAGACAATGGAACCTGCGAGGTGCAATACTCGTAACATTGGCATTGTCTTTAAGGATGAAGGTTGAGTCTGAGAAATTTTTTCTAATGTCATAATGGCGTTGTTTTGTTTCTATTAAATTAGTTAATTGTGTCCTAAATTTTAACAAAACAAAAAAAGTAGAAAAATTAATTTTTATTAATTTTGACTAGTTTCATATCACGAATATTAAATATATTACCAAAAACTGTAGGACTTTTCTAGGTGATTTTGTATTGAGTCTACTGTGGACTACAGCCAGACAATAACATCCCCTAGCTTCCACTTAAATATTACTGCATTTTTCTATTTTTTTTCCCCAATTATTTAGCCTAATATTCTGTTATTTTACTTTGAAGGTAGTTCTTTTTCATTAGTTTTCAATGTTTTATCTTCATCTGAAAAAAAACTGTAATTTTATCTTAGATGAAGCTAAACTAGTGCCGCTACACGGAAGTTAAAAGTCAAAACTTAAAAGTCAATCATTTTTGATTTGTAATTGTTTTAGGATTTTGTAACTGGTCAGTTATTTCCACCATCCTGCACTAAGGAGATTTTCAATCAAGTTCATAAAATAAAATTAAGGGGTTGCTGAATCAATGAATATTTAGGGAAGTTGACATTCCATGTACTTCCCTTATACCTTCCCTCCAACTCCTGACTCCTGACTCCTGGCAAAAAACTGAATCGCCGACAAATATCCCAAATGCGTTCTATAAATACTGATGATATTAAAGCTTCTAAATCCCCGAGTATTTCGTCTCTGGTTAATAATGAGATGTCATTTATTCTAGCAAAGCTCTCAACTTTTGCCTTCAATAAGAAGGTTCAACTTTCGGTTTGATAGCAGACCTACTAGAGATAGCCAAATACATTCCCAATAAAATTACAAAGAAACTTACCGAAGTCAACAAGCTAAGATTTTCTGAGAAAATTGCCCAACCTTCGACAGCGCTGAGAACAGGAATAAATAACGCAACTAGACTAGTAAGTCCAGCAGATAACCTTTTGAGAGAATAAGCCAAAAGTCCTATACCTAACATTTGAGCAACAACGGCTTGAGCAATAACTGAAAACCAACCAGTGAAAGAACTTGGAAAAAGTTGCTCTTCAACAATTAGAGCAAAAGGCAATAATAATAGAGAGCTAGTTGCCGAAGACCAAGTCATAATCGTGATTGGGTTGATATGAGCTCGGAGTTGCTCAACTATCAGTGGGTGTATGCCAAAAAATACTGCTGAAAGTAATGCTGCCAAATCTCCTAGTAGTTGTTGGCTGACTCTTAGTGATAAAAGGTCATTCATTTCTAATAATGCAGATCCAGCGAGCGCCACAAACATACCTAGCAGAAATCGATGGTCAAAGGTTTGACTTAAAGCTAGCCACCCTCCTAAAACAGTAAATATGGGAACCAGATTATGCATCATGCTAGCGTTGGCAATGCTTGTCTGAGTCAAAGACCAAGCCCAAAATGTTAGACCCATCGAGAGAATAACCCCATCTGCTATCATCAGTAGCTTGGCTCTGTGAAGTAGATGGGGTTTTTGTTGATCTGATTGGATTTCCTTTTGGGTTTCCTTTTTTCGTTCTCGGTGGCGCACAGCCAAAAATCGACTCACTAACCCAAAGGCAACAGTCGCAATCCACAAGCGATTAAATATTGCGGCATTGGGACCGATTTCATATTCGCTCAAACGGATGAAAATTGGTGATAAAGATAGACATATCGTCCCACCCATTAATGCAGCTAAACAGTCTATCGGTAATGATAAGAATAATTGTAATCGTGATACTTTATTTGGAGCATCCATCTTTTTCCGTCTCGATCAAACTGATACAAAGTAGTACAATTTTTTTATTTACTCAACTCTCTAGAGTCGGTCAAAAAATAAACAATTCCATAAACAATAAAGCCTGTAGCCATACCGGGAAGTACTTCATAAATAGCACTAGATAACCCAAGTCCTAAATTCCAGGCTATGGAAACAATAATACCAATAATCATCATGGCGATCGCTACTGGCACACTTATAGGTTTTTGCCAAACCCGCAATACCAATAACGGGCCTAAACCACAAGCTAAAATTGACCAAGAGAAAATTACTAAAGCGAATACGTTATTGTCTCCTGTTAGGGCTATTACTAATACAATAGCTGTGACAACTAACGTGGTAATTTTAGCCATTCTATAAGAATTAGCTGTATTAGGAATCAAGTCTTGACTCAATGCAGCCGAACAAGATAGAATCTGAGAGTCTGCTGTGGAAATTGCTGCTGAAAATAATCCTGCTAACATTAACCCCACCATCACTGCTGGTAAAAGTTCCATAGATAGATAAGGTAATGCCAATTCTGGGTCACTTGATGTGATTAAATCTGGCAACAATGCTCTTGCAGTTAACCCAACACCGAAGGCTGTGGCAGAGTTTATTTGACCGCAGACAAATTTGATGTTTCGAGCAAAAGCCACATTCTCTGCGGAGTCAATTGCCATTGCTCGTACTAATATATGAGGCTGACCGACAGCGCCAAATCCTGCCACTATCCATCCCAAAAAGTAAGGGAAAAATCCCCAAGGCAGATTAGCGGGAATCAAATTTGTTAAGGTGGGGTCAATTGCATTGAGTTTTGTCCAAAGTTCTCCAAACCCACCACAGTTAATCAAACCGACTATACACAGAACTAATAAGGAGCCAATCATCAAAATTGCCTGCACTGAATCAGTCCATATAGAAGCACGAATGCCTCCTGAAAAACAGTATATAACGACAATTACAGCTCCAATGATAACTCCTAATTGATAGTTCCAGCCAAATATTGCATTTAGTCCTTTGCTTGCTGCTACCAGTTGAGCTGAAGCATAAGTACCGAGAAAAGCAATAGTAATTAAGGCTGAAATTATTGTAATCAAGCGCCCGTTATTTTTTCCTGACCTTAGATTTTCTTGACCGAGGAATGAGGAAACTGTATCTGAATTTGTTTGTTGAGAGACTAACCTCAACTTTTTGAATATCAACCACCAAGCAATATAGTCTCCTATTGCCCAAGCAACAGGTATCCAAATGGAAGCAACTCCTACTTTGTAGGTAAAGCCAATTACTCCAATGAATAAATATCCACTCTGACCTGTTGCCATTGCTGATAAAGCTGTCAACCAGGGATTAACATTTCTACTAGCAAGTAGGTAATCATTTGTTGTGTTTTGTTTTTGGGTTGCGGAGTAAATGCCTACTACTGTAAATGAAAGTAAAAAGGCAATAAATGTTATCGCAATCCAAATTTGTTGATCCATAAAAATTGATGATTTAACCTTAGTAGAAATCTGTTTTTTCTTTCTTAATTTCTGGTAAGCATTTAGCTGCCAGCTATCAGATCTCAGCTTCATTTAAAGCAAGCTAGTCCTTCTTGTACTTCAATTCTCTTGTTGAAAATGTAGTAGAAGTTAAACAAATGCTTGCTTCATTTATTCATTCATTAAAGAAAATGAGAGCTAAACGCTTACGGTTTCTGAGCTTACATTCTACAGAAATCCAATTTGTTAATCTCCGCCCAATTCTACTAATTTCCCAATATTAAAATCAATTCTTACCCACCCCTTTAATTTTTGCAGATTACCTAACAAAAGTAAAGGAATTTGCCAATGGTGTACCATCAAAAATGGTAAGGGGTCATTTATTTGAAAAATACCATCTGTTCCTTGAAAAATTCTGTTAATCCAAGTTTTTAATTGTCCCAAAGATCTAATTCCTGTCAGTCGCCATAATTCATGGTAAGTCCAATAAGTAGGTTTACTATTTGGCAGTGGTATTAGTGAGGCTTCATTTTCATCTTTACTATCTTTCAAATAAGCATCTGCTACTCCTGGATGGTCGTAAAATGTTGTAATAGCTGAGTGAGTTCTAGGATTACATTCTATGGGATAAACTCGACCATCTTCTGTTTGAATAAAGTCAAAGGATATTTGCCCAGTAATATTTAATTCTCTGACAAATTTTTCTACCCATTGATAGATTTGAGGTCTATCTACATGATGATAATTGACTTGAAATTCTGATGATTCGCAACAACAATAGAGTCTAACTTTACCCTTTCTGACAGTGCTATGGGTACAATATTCTTTGCCTTTCACAAATTCTTGCATAATCCAGGGTCTCTGTTCGCTAATCGGCAAACTATTGACAAATTCCTCCATTTCTGCTTTTGAATTCATGGGCAGTTTTGTCATATCTAAACGACGCACTGAATCGTAAGGGATACTTTTGAGAATATATTTACTCCCATCAGTAGCAAAGTCAAAATTGAGAACTTGTTCAGGATTTGTAATTAAAAATGATTTTGGTACAGATAAACCAAAACTTTTAGCTTTTTCAATAAATGTAAATTTATTATCTAATAGTTGCGTAATTTCAGCGTCAAAATGCAATACTTCACAATGTTCCGATATAAGTGGTTTTGCTAAAGATTCATAGTAGCTTCCTGCCGGACTAGAAACTGGAATAAATACATCTATCTTTTCTTTTTTAATAATCTCTAATAATCCTTGAGAATAGCCTTCCCAATCTTTTTGGGGAAAGGGTAATGTGTAGAAACCTGTAACAGCATTAGAAAATCTATTTCCTGATAACCAATATTTATTTGCTTCTAGCAGAAAAACTTTGTGCCCTGCGGCATGGAATGAACGGGCAAGTTGCAAACATTTTGTCATTTTTGCACCCGTAATTAGGATGTTTTTTGGGTTTTCAGCTACTACTTTTTTTTGAAAAGGTTGACTGATAAAATTCCATAGCAGCGATGGTATTACTTTCAGGAAATTGAAAGGTAAAACAATTAATAATAAAATTAGAGTGCCGAGATTTTGGAAAAGTGCATAAGCACGTCCTTGAACAAATAAAATTAGTGCCATGTTATTATTTATAATCAGGAAAAAAGTGTTAAGTTTTTGAGAATAAAAATTTAGCTGTAGAGGTAGGTCTAAGTATTAGCTTTTCTGTAGAGGATTATTATTTTTATCCACTAAAATAACTTGAGGACGATGTAGAAGTGCTTCTTCTGGTGTCATTTGAGCATAAGCGATGACTATTATCTCGTCCCCAACAGCATTTATTCGGGCTGCTGGACCGTTGAGACAGACAATACGACTACCCCATTCCCCTGGAATAGTGTAGGTTTCTAGCCGTGAACCGTTATTGACATTAACTACTTGTACTTTTTCATAAGCTAAGATACTGGCAGTTTTTAGTAGTTCTTCATCAATGGTAATTGAACCCTCATAATATAGTTGTGCTTCAGTTACTTTGAGTCGATGCAGTTTACTCTTAAAAATTGTCAGTAGCATTTGATTATAATTATTTATATCGGTAACACCTATGATGTTATATCATGTCAGGTAGCATCGGTATTGTATAGCAAGGGTAGGGAACAGGGAACAGGCAAGAATACTTAAGAGCAAGAAAAAAACTTAAATTCCCTGTAGATATTCACCTTTGGGTTTACACTAATGATACCAGCTGACATGATGTTACCGAATATTCAGGAGTTATATCCAATTATTTATTGGGTTAATAATATCCTCAAACCATAACTACTTTCGTTTAATAATAGTTACCCCATCTCGTAAAGGTAGCAAAACTTGTTCTACTCTGGTATCTTCTGCAACAAAACGGTTAAATTTAGCGATCGCTTCTCCATTAGCAGCACGCTTTTCTGGTGGGAGATAAGGTTGCCCTTGCAATAAAGTATTATCAACACAAATAAATCCATTTGGTGCTAATAAACTTGTATCTAAGAGAATTCTGAAATATTCTATATACTCTTTTTTATCGGCATCAATAAACACTAAATCAAAAGTTTCTCCGGCATCTGCCAATTTTTGCATAGTTTCCAAAGCTGGTGCAACTTCGACTGATATTTTCTTCCCAGCAGGAGACTTTTCAAAACAAGCTTTCGCAAAGTCAGCTACATATTGATCCACTTCACAAGCAACTTCATGTCCATCTTCTGGTAGCGCTTCTGCCATTGCTAATGCAGAATACCCGGTAAACATTCCAATTTCTAGGATACGTTTCGCCCCAGTCATGTGAACGAACATTTTGAGAATTTGACCCTCAATATGCCCAGATAACATTTCCTGTTCTAACTGGCGCACTGTTTCGCCATCAGAAAATCGTAAATTCCAGGGTTCCCGGCGAGTCTTTTCTGCTAATGCTGCCAACGCATCTGACTCCTGGGTAGTATTTTTTTCAATGTAGGGGTCAAGACCTTCTGCTAATTGGTAAGCATCTTTAATAGCTTCAGCAAGTTGGGCAGGTATTTCTACGGTTTCTGCCATCTTGACAGTTTTTTCAAGTTGCTCTACTAAAATACCCAATGGTGTAACTGGTCTGGCAGTGTTTGTATTTACAGTTTCTGTATTTACAACGGTTATCATATTTCTATTCCATTACTATTACTATTGGATAAGTAGAATGGGCAAATACTAAATCATCTATAGCAAACGAAAACAAAGTTTTATCCTAAGCATTACAAGGCTTTGAGATTAATTATCGCAGAGGTCTGATGAAAAGTTTGCAGTCTTTGCCCACTATTGTTCTTTTTTTCAAAAGGGAGCAGGGAGGAATTTCTTGTTTTCTCCACCCCACATCACAACTTCTATTTATTTTACTCCAAACCAAGATCACTTAAATACATTTGTTCGCCTTTTCCTTCATTTGGCACAGAGGTACAAAAATTCTTATGTTCCTCCACAGCAGATATTAATAAGTCTGAGGGAACTTCTCCAGCAAAACTACAACTACCAATACCTGTAGGTAAAGGTGCCCATAACCCACTACTACCGCGCTTGCGACGCATATTTTTCTGTCCTTGAATCATCAAATCACTGTCTTCGAGGATAGGATGATAAACTGATAAACCAAGAGAAGAACATAGTGCAACTATTCTGTCGCGATCGCCTTTTTCTAACCAACCCATTTCCATTGCTAAGGTTGCTCCAAAAGCCATGCCAATAGTAACAGCATGACCGTGCATCAATTTGACTGCTGGCTCAAATTTGGGACTCCAGGTGTGACCGTAAGCATGGGGTCTGTCTTGATAGGTCTCGAACATATTTGTTCCCTCATGCTTCATGTAGGAATACAATGCTCGATAAATTACTTCATCAGCTACCTGGATCAGTTCCTCATCCGCATCAAAGTTAGCAAAATGGGTTTCAATTAACCGTGGGCCGTATTCTTCTAGTAAATCAAATAGCACTGGGTCATCAGTTACTGCCATTTTGATAATTTCTGCCATCCCATTACGGATATGACCTTTTGCCAAAGTGCGGAATAAGCTACGGTCTACTATTGTGATAACTGGGGGATGATATGCACCGATACTATTTTTAAATAGCTGACCATTTGTGCAGGTACGAGGGGATGGTCCAGCATCAATAGCTGCAACAATAGAACTTCCGATCATCACATAAGGTGTTCGTCGGTGCTGCAAAGCACAGGCCAAACCTGCCACATCGCTGAGTACGCCACCTCCAATGATTAGTACAGGTTCGTTGCGGGATACATCACAGCCATCTTTACCTAAGAATTGGAGTATGCGCTGAACTGTTTCTGGAGTTTTGTCTGATTCCCATGCACGACAAACTAGAGTTTCTAGGGGAATCTCATTGTGCTTAAAATAAGCTTTCAGTGATTCTCCATAAAGTTCATCGACCGTTTGATCGACAACTGCTACACAACGACCACGACTTTTGTAGATTTCTGCCAACACTGGGTTAGATGGGTTTAGTACTCCATATACCAACTTTACTTCTGACTTGAGAGTAAAGGTTGCAGAAATCTCAAATGAGCGACCGTCTTCTACCGCTTTAATTTCTCCACGACCATCGTACCACTCTGAGGTTCGGTACTTCTTTGCATGATCGCGTCGAATACTGGGGTCAAATGTGAAGTCTGGCTTGCTAATTTCTTCGGTTAATGCTGTAGGGGGTAATATTGTGTTGGTCATAATTTTAGTTAGTTAATGGTTTGCTCCGAAATTTTACTTCTTAATAACACACAATCGAAGTTTTTGGTTAAACTTAAAGTCAGTTTATCAGCACATTATAGTACACGAATTCAGTGGTTTTTAGGGATATTACTACTTGCTGAGAGCAGTTTTTTTTCATTAATGCTAATTCAACAACTAATATTTAACGATTAATCATTAGTAATCACCTTTTCTTCAAAAGAATATGACTGACTAATACCACTATCATCAAATCTTGCTACAGTAGTTTATTTTCCTGGTGAAAATATGGATCTTAATACTGTAACCACCTTTGTATTCATTTGGTATCAAAAGGCATAATAATATTTTCTCTTGAAAGGATAGGCTTTAAACCTAAAATTATTAATCATCAATTATTCAGTGAATTTTTTTTGCTACTACAGTATTTCCGATCAGTGTACTCTAGTACTGAATGTAAATATTTTAGTACATTTACAATTAATTTTGATCGCTATCTAGGAAATATCTATTAAGTCCTTAGAAATACATTGAAGCAATTTTAGACATCATAAACATAGACAATCTTTGTATAATTTAAAGATTGACTGATGCTATAGACTTAAGAAGTCCTGTCGTCAGAGGTTAACTAGGTGCTAATAATCACTATTTTGTCAACACCAAAACCTATTACAGTTTCCTTATTTGATAGCAAAACTGAATTGATGTCACCATTGGTGTTTTCTTGTTATTTTACTTGTGATCAAAATTATAGCAGAAAAACGATACTCTTGTCGATCTTCTAACTTCCACTTCAAGTTACAACCGTGATTCACGTTTTGATCTGGATTTAACGGCTGCTTGATAGGTATTGTGTTTAGCATAGTTGTCAAATCCTTGTATTAATGACTAATTGACTGACTTGGTAATTTTAATTATGGCGACGTGAATCTAATTTACATTTATGTTTGCGATCGCTTTTTATTCTTTACCACTTGGAATTATAAATTACTTCGTACTGAAGGAGTATTTTAGTAATGCTACTAGAATAACTAGCTTAATGTGTGCCTGAAGGCAGGCAAGGTAAAAGTTCTACATTTTCAACACTGTTAGGAGGTTGGAACTTTGTGCCTCACTTTTAGGGAAGTCACCCTAGAAAAATACTTCATTATCTATGAAATTGTATTAGTGAGGAATGCGTTTTCTCCAACTTTCCAAACTTCATTTCACTATCTTGAGGTTTTAGCCAACACATTCTCAAGGTTTACTGTGTAGCTATTTTCCCCATTCATTCAATAAATTTGGTAGAGCCGTTAGATCACCAAGATATACTGACGTTTTTAGTAATATCCTTAAATTAGGGACATTCAATTTTTTGGACTGTACTAATAAATTCACTTTTGGTTTGCAATGGTTAGGTCATGGCTCTTCAATATGTTAACTATTGTTCTCGTTTGTTAGTTTAACTCTTGATTCGTATCATTTTACTTAATATTAAGTAAATCTTTATTAATTTTTAATAATTATACATAAATTTAATTAATATTATGCATATATATGATGTTTATATGATATAGTAAATATTTTGATTACCTTTTTTTTTAAGACCATAGCTTTTACTATAGCTAGAAATACTTAGAACTACATCAGCAAAGTGTGGAATAAGTAATATCATGTCTGGAATAATAACCCTGAAAAAAACTTTCTCATCCTTCTTCTTTTCCTCCTATATAAGCTATTTGGTATCTTGACCTTGATAATAATTTTGAGCCATGGAGTCGTCCGTGAGATAGAGGCAATAGGAGAAAAAGGTGGAAAAATATTTCCATACTCCTCCATAAAGAGTCTGGGGAGATGGGGAGTGTGGGGATATGGGGATATGGGGATATGGAGACCCACCCCTAACCCCTACCAGGATGGGAATATTGAGAAAGATTTGGCAATGGCGCTCAGATGGAAAATTTCTTTATATCGAATTAAACGGATTTGATATAATTAGGATCTTTAGTTTTGCTGTATTGCTATGTTCGACTATAAACCCAAATTCAGTTGAAGTAAGGGATTTAGCCGACACACTAATCTTTGCCAATATCATTCCATAATGTCCAACTCCTTAATACTCGGTATGTTCGGTGGGTTACAGTGGACAGTTAAGATTTTGGTTCGCGACTCATAATTATTGTTGCCTAACCCACCCTACGCCTGGATTTAACATTCCTTTTACAAACAGTCTCTTATAGTTATTACTCCATAACAGAAATATATAAATATCTCTAAGAAGTTATCTAATAAAAAATGGCAAATAAAGAATATCTCGCCCTACTTAATCGGGATGTAATTACATGGAATGAATGGAGACAGAAAAATCTACATCTACAAGCAGATCTTACTAATGTCAACCTCAGAGGTATTAACCTGCAAGGTATTAATTTTCAAGGAGTAAATCTCACAGGAGCGAATCTCTGTTTAACTCAATTAAAAACAGCTAACTTAAGATATGCTAATTTAACTTCAGCTCAACTGATTCATGCTAACCTTACTTCTATTAATCTTCAGGGAGCTAACTTAAGATATGCTAATTTGATTTCTGCAGATCTAAGACAGGCTAACTTAATAGATGCTGATTTAGTTGGTGCAAATTTAATTGGAACTGATTTACAAAATGCTATTTGTCGATATGCTGATGCTACTTCAGCAGACCTGAGAAGAAGCAACTTAGCCAAAGCAGATTTAATAGAAACTAACTTCAGTTATGCTAATCTTAGTCATGCTAATCTCCATGAAGCTGAATTGATTGGGGCTTATTTTTACCAGACTAATTTAGACAAAGCTAATCTGATTGAAGCTCATCTGAGTAGAATTCATTTATCAAATGCTTCTTTAAAGGAAGCAAATCTTTATAAAGCAGATTTTAGGTTTGCAAACCTCAAAAAAGTTAATTTTCTAGGTGCAAATTTGAGGGGGGTTTATTTCCGAGGAACTAATCTAAGTAAGGCTATTTTAATTAGAGCTGATTTGAGAGGTGCTGATTTGAGAGGTGCTGATTTGAGAGGTGCTAATCTTACTGATGCTTTGATTAATGATATTAACCTTTCTGAAGCTAATCTTCAGGAAACAATTATGCCTAATGGTAAAGTTAATTATAATGATGAAACTTGATATTTTTAGTATTTTAACTATGTAGTATAAATACCATTTATGTTTGAGATATGAACAGGGAATTCAATATTTTAGAAAATAGGGAAGAGGTGTAGATTTGAAAAAGTTTTTGTAAGCAGAAAAAATAATAATCTAATTGAAAAACTCATCTAAAAAGATGATAAATCATATTAATTAAAATTTCAGACATACTCTAAGACCGAGAAAATCAAAAAACTAAGTGCTAATGACAAATTACAATATTATTCGCTAGGGCCTTCTAATATTTCTTGTACTTCATTATTAGTTTTGCCTAAAATTCTTGCTATAGGTCCTACTAAGTTTGTATCTACTGCTTTGCCTGCATAAATATCTTTGAGTTGCTCAGGAGAAATTTTATGAATATCACAAAATTTAATAAACTCATGGCCACTAACCTGCAGTTGTTCTTGCCTTTCTCGCAACAAGAGGGCTACCGCTCTTGGTCCATATTTAGGTCGTTCAGCCAGAGCTATATATTTCTGCATTAAGTCATTGACTCTACTTCTTTTTCCTCCCACCCTTCGCAGTAAATCTAGACAAGCTAGCCTTAAAGCTTTGTGTAGCCTTTCCTGCTCATTCATAACTTCTAGAATTTCTTCGGCATATTCAGGTTTACAAATGCCCACTAATTCTCCATCATTTAAAATTGGCACATAGAAACCCATTCCACATTCCCAAGATAATTCTTCATTGGTAGTCATGCCCAAATCTCCTACTTTTCTTTAATTTGCTAGAATTAGAATACTTTACTACGTTATATCAAATTCATTTCTGAGCTGCATAGAATAATATACAACCCATATTCCGCACCACAAAATGTAGTATAGAAGAAGGAGTAAGGAGTCAGAATTTACGAGAAAATCATAGCTACAGTGATTGAGTAAACAATCAAGCAAGTATTTATGATTAATTATTTACTCGGGATTTGATGAACGAAAAAAGTAATTGAGATGATTTGCATAGTATGAATACCTACCAAGCTACAGATTTTTATAATACTTTTAATGTTACAAATCGAAGTGCGGAATGTGGGATACAAGACTTATGGCGTTGCACAGTGACAAATGATTTTAGATTTTTGATGAACAATATTTTGGGTTTGAGAATTGCTAAAATGATTAATATTAGGTTTTTTACTCAAAATCTAAACTAATTTTTGGCAATATCATTCCATAATGTGCAAACCCAGACTTATATAATGTTCGGACGGGTCAGTTATAAATATGGTTTGCTGATTAAATCTCAAAACATTGACAGATAAAGGCTTTAGTCTTTTTATTGTCGAAAAAATTGCCTGGTTTTCAGTGCCTCAAGCTCATGCTTATGAGCATTTTGAGCAGACAAGGGCAGAAAAATCAAGGGACAAAACATCCAACTACCTCCTCTATAATTCCCATTTCTCCTGACTCAGTCCTCCCTTGACCATGCATACTTTTTCAGCAAACCCTAAATAAAATTGGTGTTGCTGAAATTTAATGGTAAGTAGCTGAAGGTAAAATTGAAAAACTTATGTTTTACATAGCTAAAAGTCTTATACTATCAGCTTTTTATCCCCCATATTGCCTGTTCCTGCGCACAGCGCTATACTTGCTAATATAAGCATATTTTATAAAAAAAACGAGAACTTTGTCCTCGCTTTTTGAGTGATATTGATATTATGTGAATAAGTCCATTTCACAAAATGTCAATTAGACTGACATTGGAGTAGATGTGGATGCTGCCAACTCTTGCAAACGTTCCTGCTGGTCTTGGGTAATACAAGCTTGAATTACATTTTCTATATCTCCCTCAAGAAGAGGTGCAAGGGAAAAGTTCTGACTCAAGCGATGATCTGTCACCCTATTATCTTTATAGTTATAAGTCCGAATTTTTTCTGAGCGGGAACCAGTACCTACTTGCGATCGCCTCATCGAACTAACTTCTTGTTGTTGCTCTTGTAGCTTAATCTCATAAAGTTTAGCTCGTAAAATTTGCATTGCCCTCTCTCTGTTTTGTAGCTGACTGCGCTCCTGAGTACAGAAAATTCTAATTCCTGTGGGTTTATGAAATAAATCCACAGCAGTTTCCACCTTGTTCACATTTTGTCCACCTGCTCCACCAGAACGAGCCGTTGTTAGTTCAATATCTTTTGCATCTATTTCCACTTCTACATCATCCACTTCTGGCATAATGGCCACCGTTGCTGTTGAAGTATGTACCCTCCCACCTGCTTCTGTCACTGGAACTCTTTGAACCCGATGAACTCCTGCTTCAAACTTCAGCTTACTATAAACCTGTTCTCCCTTAATCTCTAAAATTGCTTCTTTAAAACCTCCCATATCTGCTAAAGATTCACTCAGTAAACTCACCTTCCATTTTTGAGTTTCTGAGTAACGGGAGTACATTCTCACCAGATCCCCTGCCCAAATACTAGCTTCATCCCCTCCTGTACCAGCTCTAATCTCCAACATAATATTCTTATCATCGTTGGGGTCTCGTGGTAGTAGGGCAATTTTCATTTGAATTTCCAGAGATTCCAGCTTGGCTTCCAATTCCTCTACTTCCATTCTGGCCATCTCTTCCATTTCTTGGTCGCCACCAGCTTCTTTCAAGATTTCCTTAGCATCCGCTAATTCTTGCTGACTATTTTTCCACTCTTCATAAGTATTTACCACCTCTTCTAATGAGGAGCGTGCCTTAGCTACTTTTTGGAACTCAGTTGGATCTTTTGCAATATCTGGATCTGCTAAACGTAGAGTTAATTCATTGTAAGTTTGCTCAACGGATTTTAATTTTTCTAGTAAATATGTTTCAGCCATTGTCAGTTGTCCCTTGTCTTAATTAGTATTTTATTTATGGGGAATTTTTGTGAGATGTTGATGTTAATTGTTGTCCATAAAATATTACAGACAACTAATTAAGGACAATTGACATTCCAGCTATTTTTTATCTTTACTCTTCTTAGATTTAGAGCTTTTCCCTCCATCTTTTTTACTATACTTACGCATAAATCTCTCAACTCTTCCTTCAGTATCAATAATTTTCTGAGTACCTGTAAAAAAGGGATGATTTCCCGACCAAACATCAACATTAATCTCTGGTTTTGTAGAACCAATTGTCATTACTACTTCACCATTGCAGTAAACTTTGGCTTCTGGATACCACTCAGGATGAATTCCAGCTTTAGGCATTTTCTTTACTCTACTTAAAATTACAAATATTTTTTCTATACAATATCTTAGCTTATTGCACTGAATTGACAAAGCTAATTTTGTGCATTCAATTGTTGGGTTGGGGGCGGGTTCATCTAAATAATTTGTAACACCATTAACTTAATGCAGAACCCGCCCCTACTACACTATTGCAAAATTTTAGATGTGTCATACCAATTTTATAAATTTTTGCTACAAATATTTGGACTGTTTCGAGTAGTCAATAGTCAGTAGAAGTAGCTTTTATTCTCATTTTTTGCCATGAAAAAATCTATTATAGTAAATTTGCATCTGACTTAAATTACTTTAGTTGACTAAACTATTCGTAACATTCTTTTTTCAAATTGGTATCACACCACTAGGGCCTGTCATCAATTAGAACTATAAGCTTTGTGAGTCAAGGTTTTTAGCGCCTGTAGTCTTTCCCAGCCAAAAGTTCAAAACTCTTGCTACATAGTACTTTCAGATTTAATTGATGACACGCCCTACTATAGCGCTATTGAAAATTTTATCAAAAGACATCTGGTGAAAATCAAAAATCAAATCAATTCTTATCCATAAATTATCAATTATTTCTCCCTGTTCCCTGTTCCCTGTTCCCTGTTCCCTCTTTTGGTGGAGATGTCTAAAGTTTTTGCCAATTATCATCAATCTTGTAACAATTGGCAATTTTTCAGTATATCATCGTTTAGAATATTGAGGTGCTTTACGAGCTTTGCGTAAACCATACTTTTTCCGTTCTTTTGCCCGGGGGTCGCGAGTCAAATATCCTTCTGTCTTCAGAGGTTTACGATTATCTGGGTCTAACTGGCATAAAGCTCTAGCAACGCCTAATTTAATAGAATCAGCTTGTCCTGTTAACCCACCTCCTGTAGCTTTCACTAGAATGTCATACTCATTTTCCAAACCTAAAGTCTCTAGTGGAGCTTTGGCAGATGATAAATAACCATGATTATATTGCAGGTATAACTCACCATCTTTGCCATTAATAATCAATTTGCCTGTACCTGGAACTAGGCGTACTGAAGCGATCGAAGACTTACGACGACCAGTCCCCCAATACATAGCACGGCCACTTTCTTTTGCTTGCATTATTTTTATTCTCCTGGAGTAGTTTCAATAATTAACGTTTCAGGTTTTTGAGCTTGGTGAGGATGGTCAGGTCCTGGATAAACTTTTAGTTTAGCATGAAGTTTTCTGCCTAGAGAATTTTTTGGTAGCATTCCGTAAACTGCCTCCTCAATAATTCTTTGAGGCAAACGAGCTTGCAACTTAGAAAAAACCTCTGTTTTCATCCCTCCTGGCCTTCCAGAATGGCGACGATAAAGTTTCTGACTACTTTTTTTACCAGTTACATTCACCTTTTCAGCATTAACGACAATCACAAAATCTCCTGTATCGAGATGTGGAGTATAAGTTGGTTTATTCTTACCCCTAATAATCATCGCAATAGCAGTAGCTAATCGCCCTAAACGCTGTTCTTTAGCATCAATAACATACCATTTTTGCTCTAGAGCCTTCAGTGGTGGAACGTATGTTGTATTCATAATTTACTTAATTTAGTTGTTTTTTTACTGCTTATATTGGCTTTTATTGTCAGTTTAATCTGATTGAATTATTTGCTCAGTTTACCCAATTGTCAGTTATTATTCTTTGATACTTAATCAGGAATTACGCATTTTTCCGACATAAACACTATATGTACCATAGTGCTATAGTTTTTATCTACTATATGTAGTGCCTTTGCGTAATTCCTGTTAATGGAAAGTCTCAATAGAGATACTTATAGCGGTTTTTTAGAAAGAAGTCTCCAGTAACAGCAGTGAGTAAACCAGTTTCGCAACATTTTAGGAGTGACTGAATCCATCAAAGTAGCGATCGCCTGCTCTAATCAATAAAAAATAAATTGAGGCATATTATTATACCAAACTTCTTGAGTAAAAGGAAACTCCAGATAACCAACCCGCAATAAACAGAGGCCACTAGCCGGAGCTGAGTGCTTCACAACATCCCTTCTTTGATTAACCCAGATATCTGTAAAATTTTTCACAGATAGCTTCTGTTGACCCACTTGAATGAGTAACCCCACCAATAATCGCATCATTCCATATAGAAACCCACTAGCTTGAACCTCTATATGAATAAATGGCCCCTGACTTTCACACTTAACCTCTTGTACATCTACCCAAGAATGAGGACGAGAAGAGCCAGCTCTTTGAAAAGCAGCCAAGTGATGACAGCCAATTAAAGGATTCAAAGCTGCTTGAATCAACAATGGATCTAACTGTGCTTGATAGTAATGCCAAACAAAAGGCATCACAAACAAATTAGGCCGTTTTTCTGTATATAGGGTGTAGCGATAACGCCGCGAAGTTGCAGAAAATCGAGCGTGCCAGGTAGATTCAACTTGAGCCGAACTTGCGATTAAGATATCATTAGCTAGCCGTGAATTGAGAATAGTAGCCCACTTATGGGCAGGAATTGGGCCTGGAACATCGAAATGGGCTACTTGTGCTGCGGCATGAACTCCCGCATCTGTTCTTCCTGCACCATGTAATATTACAGACTGGTTAACCACAGAAGAAATAGTATTTTCAATCTCTTCTTGTACAGTTCGTTGATTTGGCTGTCTTTGCCACCCATGAAAATGAGTGCCTTGATATTGAATTACAAGAGCAACACGCTGAACTAAAGGTTGGTTATTAGCCATGGGAAAGTTGAAAGTTTGTGACATACTCCCACAATGCTGATCAAGAATCAGATGTAGGCTTCTCAGGGACTTCTCTATGAGAACATTGACTGAGCTACCAAGGGATGCCCCACCTCTCTAAAGCTTAAAAGTCAATCTTTGTCACCATTAAATTTTTACTATTAATAAAATGGTCAAGTACTAACTTTTTCTGATTGATTTCCCAACTATCTCTTAACTATAGACCTTAAACCAGTTCAATAATTGCCATTTCTGCGTTATCTCCACGACGGCGAACAGTTCTTAAAACACGGGTATAACCTCCATTACGAGAACCGTATCTATCCTGTGCTCCTTCAAATAGAGAGTGAACTAGCTTTTTGTCATAGATATAACCTAAAGCTTGTCGGCGAGCTGCTAACGATCCATCCTTTGCCAAGGAAATCATTTTTTCTGCTTCTGACTGTACAGCTTTAGCACGGGTTTTTGTGGTAGTAATCCTACCATGACGGATTAATTCAGTGGCTAGAGACCGCAGAAGAGCGCGACGCTGATCTGCTGGTTTTCCTAGCTTTGGAACACGACGACTATGACGCATGACTACTTTGAGTATCTAAAATATTTGAGCTAATTTTTTCAATTTGTGTTTCCGTACTGCTACTAACAGCTTCAAAAACTCAGTCGGTCATCTTTGAAAGCAAATAGTATTTCAGATTGACATTTTTGATGCCATTGACAAAAACTGGTTTTAATTTCTAACTTTTGGCCTCTAAGTAGCTTTAGCAACTTTTTCTTGAGGCAAAGTTATTCCCAAGCGTTTCTGTAAAGCTTCTATAACTTCCTCAGCCGATTTTTGACCAAAGTTTTTGATCTCTAAAAGGTCTTCTTGACTGTACTCCAGTAGGTCTGCAACAGAGTTAATTTGCGCTCTTTTCAGACAGTTATAAGCCCGAACCGATAGTTGTAATTCTTCTATTGGAATCTGACTTGTTGGGTCTGTAGGCTCTCCTGATGGAGCCTCTGCCATATTAGTAATATCTTTAAGTGGCTCAAACAAACTCATTAAGATACTAGCAGCATGACTCAAAGCATCTTGAGGTGTGTAACTGCCATTTGTCCAAACCTCCATAATAAGTCGGTCTTCTTCTATAGAGCTACCTATACGAGCTTCAACTGTATAGTTAACCTTACGAACTGGCATAAAAATGGCATCAATTTGCAGAAAATCAAGAGCTGTAACATCATCGCGAGTACGATCTACCGCTCTATAACCAGTCCCTTTCTCAATTCTAAACTCCATTTCCAGAATTGACCCAGGAGATAGGGTAGCGACATATTGGCTGCGATCGATTATTTCTACCTCCGAAGGTACATCAAAACGATCTGCAGTTAATGTTGCTGGCCCTTCTATCCTGACTCTACCAATTTGTGGTTGGTTGGAATGGCTTTTGAGAACAACCTCTTTCATGTTCAGTAGGATCTCTAGAACATCTTCCCTTACCCCTTTGATTGTGGCAAATTCATGATTAACCCCAGCTATCCTCACTGATGTAATGGCTGTTCCTTCTAAGTTAGATAGTAGAACCCGCCTCAGTGCATTCCCTACTGTTGTCCCTTGACCGCGAGCTAGTGGCTCTATAATAAATTTTCCGTACTGACTACGATCTTTGTCAGTTTTAGACTCTATACACTCGTAATGAAACTGCGCCACGGAGTGACCTCCCTTGAACATTGAACCCCAGAGTTAATAATTTGATTAGACTCTACGCCGTTTTGGTGGACGGCAGCCATTGTGAGGAATTGGGGTAATATCTCGGATCAAAGTTATCTCTAGTCCTGCCCCTTGTAAAGCCCTAATAGCAGTTTCTCTTCCTGCTCCAGGACCACTAACCATTACTTGAATCTGACGCATTCCTTGGTCGTTAGCTCGACGTGCTGCGCTTTCTGCTGCTGTTTGTGCGGCAAAGGGAGTTCCTTTTTTTGCTCCTTTGAAACCACTAGAACCTGCTGAGGCCCAAGAAATTACTTCACCATTCAAGTCAGTAATGGTTACAATTGTATTATTGAAGGTAGACTGAATGTAAGCCACCCCATTGGGCACATTCTTTTTTTGCTTTTTTGCACCTGTTTTTTTACCTGGTTGTCGTGCCATATTTGTCTTTATGAGTGGTATCTTAAGGTAATAATGTACTTTTCTCAGAACAAGTTGACTTATTTCTAATCTTAAACTTATAAGAATTGTTTACTTTGATATAGCTTTAAAAGCTATGCTATATCCTTATATGACTAGCTAGAAATATTGTATTTTGGTTTTACATGACTTAATGTCTGAGAAATAAACTTTTTTGCTGGCTATTGAATTTTTAAATGCTATACTTTTAGTAGTAATACCCACATTTTACTTACATATGAGAGATGATTTTTTTGCGCCAGTAAAGTTTTTACTTTTATTTACTAGAACTATGAGTCTAGAGTTTTTGTTGTAATATCTGAAGTAGCAGATTTTTTGTGTTTCAACCCTGGCAAGTTTTTCTCACTTAAGTCAACAGACTTAACTATAAATAATTCTTTTTTCTCCTTAATTTAATAGTTATAATTAGACAATAACAATTGACTTTCAGAGTTGATCGTTTAATTCGATTAATTTCTTTTCAATCTGACTGAATTACATTACTATAATCACTGTCAATTACTCATAATTTCAGATAATTTGCTATTATTAATAGTATTAATAATTTGTTTGTACTTAAGTAAGCTATACAGAAATAGAATTAAGACTTAAGTAGATAATCAAATCAAATAATACTCAGTAGCAAGTAAGGCTTTAACTAAATTGTTCCCCCCCTTTGGCGAGCTTGGTCTTTACTAATGATAGTAATAGCTTTACTTGACATCCTCCCGGCGTTGAATCTAAAGATTACAACGCGGGATTCCTAACCATCACAGGTTAGGTCTTTCTGCTTAAATGCAAGCCCTCCGGAGCTTAATCCTTTCAGGCCTTACAGTCACTCCACAGACTGACACTGCGAGTCCCGCAGCCTTCTTGGTGGGCGTTCCCTTGCGTCTGTCGCCGACGCGGGTTCCCATCCGCAAAATATTTATACTAGCGTTGATATCTCTATCATGGTGAGCTGGACATTCTGGGCAATCCCACTCTCTAATATGTAGAGGTAGTTTATCTACTACATCTCCACAGTCTGAACAAAGCTTAGAACTGGGAAAGTATCTATCAATCATAAAAGATAGAACCAAACTTCTATTTCTTAGCACTGGCTTTTTTCTTACCAGCTACAGTTCGACGTACACCTCTACGAGTTCTGGCGTTAGTGCGAGTCTGCTGTCCTCTAACTGGTAGACCCATCCTGTGCCGACGACCCCGGTAAGTACCAATATCCATCAACCGCTTGATGTTCATGGCTTCCAATCGTCTAAGGTCTCCTTCAACTTGGTAGTTATTTTGAACCGTAGAACGAAGTTCTGCTATATCAGAATCACTTAAATCCTTGACCCGGGTATCAGGATTTACACCAGTTTCATCTAAAATTTCTTGAGACCGAGATAGTCCAATTCCATAGATGTATGTCAGACCAATTTCTATACGCTTATCGCGTGGGAGATCTACTCCTGCAATTCGTGCCACTTTACTTTATCTCCATCACCTTAAAATTAAACTTAAACTAGGTTAATGAGTAGACAACAAATAATCTGATGCCTGTATCGAATATGCTTAACCTTGACGTTGTTTATGTTTGGGATTAACACATATAACCATTACTCGTCCTCGACGACGAATAACACGACACTTTTCACACATTTTTTTGACAGATGCTCTAACTTTCATGCCTTATTATGGCAATACTACAAATTTAGTATTGTATCATTTACTAATGTTTTCAGCAAGTAGATAATCTCCCTACAAATTATTGAGTAGAGATTCAATCATTACTACTTTTTCCTCAGCCGATATGTAATTCGACCTTTTGTCAAGTCATAGGGTGTTAACTCTACCTTGACTCGATCGCCTGGTAGAATTTTGATGTAATTGCGACGGATTTTTCCAGAAATATGAGCTAGCACATTAAACCCATTATCTAAGTCTACTCTGAACATAGCATTAGGTAGAGATTCCGTCACTGTACCCTCCATTTCTATGAGATCTTGTTTTGCCAACTGTTAATCACCTCAACGCTGCAAGTAACCATTTTTTTGTATTGAGAACAGCCTGTTATTTCAGGTGATTCCCCTCAACATATCCTATCAAAAAGTTTTTAATTTTTAGAGGTTATTGAGCATGAGTTATAAATAATATATATCTATAATATTTAATTGGCATTTAGAGAGCTACAACTAAATATTTCCAGGTAGAAACAATTTATCAAAATCTAATTCTTATTTACCCTATGATATATTAACCGATAGCTTGAGAGAATTAGTCACAGCATCAACAGACTGATTTCCATCTATTGTAAATAGCTGTTGACGTTCTTTGTAAAATTCAATCAGAGGTTGTGTTTGTTGGTCGTAGACTTTTAAACGATTTCTAATAGTTTCCTCATTATCATCTTGCCGACCCCTTGATAATAAGCGACCGACTAAAACCTCATCTGGCACTTGTAAATTTATGACCATCAAAGAATTACTAATTTCAGCTATTTCTTCTTGAGTGTCATTTCCATTTTTGCTTCCAGATAAAAGTTTTTCTACAAAATGTGCTTGAGCCACATTTCTAGGAAACCCATCTAGAACCCAACCATTTTGAGCATCATCTTTTTTCAGTCTTTCTTCAACCATGTCAAGGATTAGTCCATCGGGAACCAAATCACCTTTGTCCATATATTCTTTAGCTTGTAAACCCAGGGTTGATTTTTGTGCCACATTATTGCGTAAAATATCACCTGTAGAAATATGAGGAACTTGGTAAAATTCTGCTATTCGAGATGCCTGTGTTCCCTTGCCTGCTCCTGGCGGACCTAAGAATATCAGTTTTACCACTATTGCTTCACCATTCCTTCGTATCTTTGGGAGATAACGTAAGTTTGAATTTGTTTTGCTGTATCTATTGCTACACCTACTAGAATTAATAGAGAGGTAGCTCCTAATCCTCTAAAGGTAGGTACACGAGTTGCACTTTCTACTACCGTAGGGATAATTGCTACTACACCAAGGAAAATAGCTCCTAAGAAAGTCAACCTATTCAAAACTTTCTCTATATAATCGCTGGTAGTTTTACCTGGGCGAATGCCTGGGATACTTGCTCCCATTTTCTTCAAATTCTGCGACATATCCACTGGGTTCATAATGAGGGAGGCGTAGAAATAACTGAAGAATAATATTAGAACAAAGTAAAATAGAGCATACAACCAAGGAGTCGGGCCACTAGGACTGATAGAAGTAATAATCTGAGATAAAAGTGGATTGTTAGAAAACTGAGCTAAAGATACAGGTAATATGAGGACGGCAGAAGCAAAGATAATTGGCATTACTCCACCCTGATTTAATCGTAAAGGTAAATAGCTTTTTGTTTCCCGATAAAGTTTTCTACCTACTTGACGACGAGCTGAAAGTATAGGAATTCTGCGACTTCCCTCTTGTACAAAGACAATACCTACAATCATCACGAGGAATACCAGAAGCAGAATAATCGCACGACCTACGATAGCACGGTCTCCTCCTTCAAACAATTTAATAGTGTCGCCTAGTGATTGAGGTAACACAGCCACAATGTTGACAAATATCAACAATGATGCTCCATTACCAATTCCTCTTTCTGTAATTAATTCAGATATCCACATCACAAACATGGAACCTGCCGTAATTGCTAAAATAGTCTTAGCAATAAATAGAGGCCCTGGGCTAATCGCTACACTTACCGACGATCCATTGATATCTACAGATGAACTATTCAGAAATATTGCTAAACCAAAGCTTTGTAAAACTGACCATCCCAAGGCCACATAGCGAGTGATTTGAGAAATTTTACGACGTCCTGCTTCTCCTTCATTCTTCTGCAGATTTTCTAAACTGGGTAAGGCTGCTGTCATCAATTGAATGATGATTGAAGCATTAATATAAGGTATAATGCCTAATGCAAAAATACCTAATGCCGAGAAACCTCCACCAGAAAACAAATCCAGAAATCCAGTTAAAGCCTGATCTCCGATACTTGCTTCAAAAGCTCCTCTATTTATTCCTGGTACTGGTAAGTACACACCTAGACGCACCAAAAGAAGTAAACCTATTGTCACTAGCAGTCGCCCCCGCAACCCTGCTGCTTGGGCCATCTGCAAGAATGTTTCTTGAGCAGTTGGTGACTTATCTCTACTAATGTCCATATTTATTTGAGATTTATATTTTATATTTTTGATTTTAGCAAAATTAGATAGAATCCTCCGCTTCTAGAGATTTTATATGTTTGAGAACCAAGGTTTTTCTTCAATTAAAGCTTTTGAAACTCTACTTGAGATAACCTGAAAAAACTAGAAAGTTTACTGAAAATCATGAAGAAAAAAGAAAAAAAATCCTTCTAACCAATCCTCTTAAATTTATAAGAAAAGGTAATTCTAAATTCTAAATTCTAAATTCTTAATTCTTACCTATTTGTTCGCAACTACCACCTGCTGCTTCTATTTTGGAACGAGCTGTAGCTGTAAAACCTATAGCATGAACATTTAGTGCAACATTCAACTCTCCATCTCCGAGCACTTTGAGCGGTCCATCATTACTTGTAATAATTCCCGCTTCCATTAGAGAGGCAAGAGTTACCTCTGTGTTAGTTGGTAATGATGCCAACTTACCCACATTGATAATTGTATATTTCTTCCGATTGACCATCGGAAAGCTTTTTAACTTTGGCAAGCGACGATAAAGAGGATTTTGACCACCTTCAAAACCTGGTCTAGTACTGCTACCAGACCGAGATTTTTGACCACGCATCCCCTTACCACAACTTGCACCTTGACCTGCTGAGATGCCTCGTCCTAATCTACGAGGGCGTTTCTGAGAACCTTTTTTAGGAATTGCATCTTTTAATCTCATATTGTTTTATCTTGCCACCGATGAATTTGCCATTAACGAAGATTCAAATTTTATTACCTAACTAACTAATGTCAAGTCTATAGCAAAGAATAGGTTGGTTAGGACTTATGCAGATAATAAACAGTAAGATAAGGAAATATTTTTCCTACTGTTGCCTGTTGCCTATTCCCTGTTGCCTATTCCCTGTTCCCTGCTTAAGCATATAGATGTTCCACAGGCAGGTCTCGTTCTTGAGCAACATCGGCCAATGTTCTCAAAGCAGATAAGGCGTTAACAGCAGCTCTAGCATTGTTTAATGGATTATTAGACCCTAACTGTTTGGCTAATATATTCTGAACACCTGCTAGCTCCAGAACTGTTCTCACCGCTCCTCCCGCGATCACTCCCGTACCTGGTGCTGCTGGACGCATTATCACTTTAGCTCCACCACCAAAACCATTTACAAGGTGAGGAATAGAGTTAGATTTTGTCAGAGGGACTTCTACTATATGTTTCTTGCCGTCTGCAACTCCTTTCTTGACAGCGCCGATAACATCTGCTGCTTTACCCACTCCTACGCCTACTTGACCTTTTTCATTGCCTATAACGACAATAGCCCGGAAACTGAGGTTTTTACCACCTTTAACAACTTTAGTGACTCGGCGGATTTGGACAACCCTTTCCTGCCATTCACTTTCTTTCTCTTTTGTACGGTTATTTTTTTTACGACGCTGCTGTTGTTCTGCCATAGTTGTTACCTTTTGTCAAGTTCTTTTTTTGTGTGTAACTTTACTAATTATCTAGAAGTCTAATCCCGCTTCACGAGCTGCCTCAGCTAAAGCTTTTACACGGCCATGATAGATATTTCCACCACGGTCGAAAACTACTTTTTCTATTCCTTTTTCTAGCGATCGCTGTGCAATTAATTTTCCTACTTGCACAGAAGCATCACAGTTAGCTCCTGAACTAATACTTGATTTTAATTCTGGTTCTACAGTTGATGCTGCAACTAAGGTATGTTGTTTAGTATCATCAATTACTTGAGCATAGATATGCAGATTTGAGCGAAATACTGACAGTCTAGGGCGTTCTGATGTACCAAATACCTTTTTTCGCACCCGACGATGCCGCTTTCTGACAGAGTCTTTACGAGTATACTTCATTATTTCTTACCTGATTTACCTGCTTTGAGTTTAATCATTTCACCTGCATAGCGAATACCTTTGCCTTTGTATACTTCTGGTGGACGAACAGCACGAATTCGCGCAGCAGTATTTCCTACTAATTCTTTATTGATACCAGTAACAATTACATTAGTATTATTTTCTACTGCCACCTGAATACCTTCCGGAGGAGGCATTTCTACTGGTTTACTGTAACCTACGTTTAAGATCAAGTTCTTCCCTTGAACTTGAGCACGATATCCTACTCCTTGAATCTGTAGTCGCTTTTCATATCCTTTTGATACCCCTTCGACCATATTGGCAACTAAAGTTCGAGATAGACCATATTGCTGACGAGCACGACGAGTTTCAGTTTGTGGTTTAACCACAATAGTATCTTCCTGCTGTTCAACAGCTATTTCTGGGGACAGTACTCTAGAAAGTTCACCTTTCGGGCCTTTTACTGTTACTTTTTGACCATCAATGGTAATGGTCACTTTGTTGGGAATCTTGATGGGAAGCTTACCAATTCGAGACATAGCTTTCTTTGTATATATATAAGGTTGCTAGATATTGTTTTCTTTGGGTTAGTGAATAGCTCTTGATTAGACCTCTTGCAAAAGTTTTAATCAAATCAATTCAAGACACGAAATCAACAATTTTACCAAAAAATTGTGCTTTCAAGCTTCCTTTTTTTAGGAGATAAAAAGACAAAAATTTCTTTGAGTCAATCCTGTTCTTTTAGAGGAGAGGTAATTATTAATTATTAATTGTTAAACTCCCTATTCCCTGACTTCTGCAAGAAGTCTATTCATTTTGTTTACTACCAAACATAACAAAGGACTTCTCCTCCGATGCCTCTTTTTCTAGCTTCTCTATCAGTCATAATTCCACTGGATGTGGAAATAATAGCTATTCCTATTCCACCTAAAACTCGTGGTAATTCTTTACGATTTTTATAGACCCGGAGTCCAGGTTTACTAACTCGCTTCAGATATCTAATAATGGGTTGTCGATTTTTACCTTTGTATTTTAAAGAAATTACTAGGAACTTCTTGAGACCTTCGCCTTCTTGTTCAAATCCACCAATAAAACCTTCCTCGTTCAATACTTTGGCAATACTGCGAGTCATCTTTGTTGCTGGAACTTTTGTTGTTGTATGTTGCGCCATGCAGGAGTTGCGAATTCGCGTCAACATATCTGATATTGTGTCGTTAGCCGCCATTTTTTCCTTTTTTTCCTTAACTACTTTAAGTTAATTAGTCCGAAAGGGCATTCCCATTTCTTTAAGTAAGGCGCGGCCTTCCTCATCAGTGTTAGCTGTGGTAATAATTGAAATGTCCATTCCCCGAATTTGATCGATACTGTCATATTCTATCTCTGGAAATATTAGTTGCTCTTTTAAACCTAAGCTGTAATTTCCTCGACCGTCAAAGCTTTTAGGATTTATGCCTCTAAAGTCTCTAATTCTAGGTAATGCTAAATTAATTAGTCGGTCTAGAAATTCATACATTCTTCCAGAACGTAGAGTCACCATAACTCCTACTGGCATTCCGTTACGGATTTTAAATCCGGCGATCGCTTTTTTTGCCCTAGTTACTACTGGTTTTTGGCCTGTAATTGTAGCTATTTCTTTGATTGATGAGTCTAGAGCTTTAGCATTTTGAGATGCTTCCCCTAAACCCCGGTTCAATGTTACTTTAACCAGTTTTGGTACCTGGTGAATATTTTTATACTTAAACTGCTCCATCATTTTGGGAACAATTTTTTCTTGGTAAAAATTCTTTAGTCTTTCTGCCATAGTTTTAGTAACTATATAGTTTAGTAAATTTACTTAGTAATAAAGTAATTTGATTTTGGTCTGTTTAATCAATAATTTCTCCTGTTTTTTTGAGCTTTCGCACTTTGCGACCATCATCTGTAAATGTATAACAAATGCGACTAGCTACTTTTTCTTTGCTAGAGTAGAGCATAACGTTAGAACTATGAATCGGAGCTTCAATGGTAACAATTTTACCTGACTCTCCTTCTTGCTGAGGTTTAACGTGCTTTGTTTTGACGTTAATTTCTTTCACTACAACTTTGCTAACTTTTGGCAACACCTTCAGAATTTCGCCTACTTTGCCTTTATCTTTTCCGGCAATTATTTGAACTGTGTCACCTTTCTTAACGTGCATCTTATAGCGTATAGGTTTTCCCTGTGCGCTCATTTGAGATTTTTTCTTTTTAGCCATTTACAGTACCTCCGGTGCTAGGGATACGATTTTAGTAAAATTTTTGTCTCGTAATTCACGAGCTACTGGGCCAAATACACGAGTCCCTCGTGGATTTCCATCCTGGTTGATAATTACTGCTGCATTATCATCAAATCTAATGCTCATACCAGTATCTCGACGTAAACCTTTCCTAGTACGGACAACAACAGCTCTCACTACATCTGACTTTTTGACAGCCATGTTAGGAGATGCGTCTTTGACTACAGCTATTATAACGTCACCTATACGAGCATAGCGACGATTGCCACCACCTATTACACGGATGCACATTAATTTTCGGGCACCGCTATTATCAGCTACATTTAATATGGACTGTTGTTGAATCATTGCTGTCTCTGTGATGTTTTATAGATGTGTTAGAATTAAAGTTAATTGATTTGTTAATTTTAATAGTTTTATTCGACCAATAAAACCAACCATTAACTAATCTTGGAATTTAGGATTTCAGCAAGTTGCCAACGTTTAGTACGACTCATGGGACGAGTTTCTGTAATCCGAACGCGATCGCCTTCGTTACATTTATTTTCTTCGTCGTGAACTTTATATTTTTTAGTTTTCACGACTGTTTTGCCGTACTTCGGGTGAGCAGACCTGTTTTCGATCGCCACCACTATTGTTTTGTCCATTTTGTTGCTGACAACTACACCTACTCTTTCTTTAGCTGCCATAATTTTCCTTGTTTTATGAGTAATAAAGTGTTCTTTAATTTTCCCGATAAATACTTGTAAAATGTCAACAATTAATAATTTACTAATTGCAACACATATTAAGTTTTTAATTTTTTATTCTGGACTATCTGCTGTTTCAACAGATGTACTTGAAACTGATGCTGCTACTTCTTGAGTAGAAGCTTCTGCTTCTTTAACTAATTCTCGTTCTCTTTCTATTGTTAACAATTGAGCCAGTCGATGACGATTGTATTTAAACAGGTGAGGTTTTTCCAACCTTCCGGTAGCTTTTAACATTCGTAAATCGAACAATTCTCGCTTAACTTTTACTATCTCAGCGACAAGTTCTTCATCACTCAAATTCCTAACTTCTTCTACTTTAGGAAAAGGCATCTAGAAATCTCCCTCGCGTGTAATAAACTTAGTCTTAATTGGTAACTTAAATGATGCTAAACGCATAGCTTCGCGGGCGATGTCTTCTGCAACTCCACCTAACTCAAACATTATGCGTCCTGGTTTAACTACTGCTACCCAATATTCTGGGGCCCCTTTACCGGAACCCATACGGGTTTCTGCGGCTCGCATTGTCACGGGTTTATCTGGAAATATACGAATCCAAATTTTCCCACCCCTACGGATATAACGAGTCATCGCACGACGGGAAGCTTCTATTTGACGGGAAGTAATCCAAGAAGGTTCTAATGCTTGGAGAGCAAATTCACCGAAGGCAATACTATTGCCACTATTTGCATTACCTCTCATTCGTCCGCGTTGCTGTTTACGGAATTTTGTTCTTTTAGGACTTAACATAGTCTACTATTTACTGCTTAATTTAGTATTTTCCTAGAAAGTCAGTTAAATGCTTTGAAGTTATTTATCAAAATAATTGGCTCTAAAACCCCGCCTGGAAATGGCGAAATGTTTTTGGATTATTGCTCGCGCATCCCCGTTACAAAAACAACTTCTGACTTCTGACTTCTAACTTCATTAACCTTCGTTAGACCTGTCTTCATATTGCTGACGACGTTTTTGTTGTCTACGTTTTGGTTGATTTACTTGAGCATTTCCCATATCTTCTTGACCAGGAATAATTTCTCCTTTGAAGATCCAAATCTTGATTCCCAGGATGCCATAAATTGTTTTAGCAGTACAGTAAGCATAATCAATGTCAGCTCTCAATGTATGCAATGGCACACTACCTTCTCTTGTCACCTCGGTACGAGCAATTTCTGCTCCATTGACTCTTCCACTTACCTGCACTTTTATGCCTTCTACACCAGCTTTTTGAGCCCTAGTTATAGCTTGACGTACAACTCTACGAAAAGAAACCCTTTTCTCTAGTTGTTGAGCAATGTATTCACCAATAAGCATGGCATCAGTGTCTACTTTTGTCACTTCAACAACATTGATTCTGATTTGACGGTTGCTACCCAAAAGTTGTTGTAAACCTACTCTCAAAGACTCAATACCTGCACCACCTCTACCAACCACTACACCTGGTCTAGCGGTGCTAACTTCTAAGTCTATCTGGTCTGCTTTTCGCTCAATTCTGATTTGAGAGATGCCTGCATTTGCCAAAGTTTGCTTGACATATTTACGAATTTTGTGGTCTTCTTCCAACAGTTCTGGGTAGTTTTTAGCATCAGCGTACCAACGAGAGCGATGCTCTTGGGTTACGCCTAATCTAAAACCAATTGGATGTATTTTTTGTCCCATTACTTCTATACTTAAATTAATGTCTTGTAATCGTTCAAATTCCTTTCTTTACTAATCAACTACAGGAGCTACTGCAACTGTAATGTGACAAGTAGGTTTACGAATTCTGTAAGCACGACCTTGAGCGCGGGGTCGGTAGCGTGGCAAACAAGGCCCTTGATCGGCAAAAGCTTTGGATACAACTAAAGTTTCTGGATCTATTCCTTTATTATGCTCGGCATTCGCTGCTGCTGAACGCAATGCTTTTCGCACTGGGTCGCAGGAACGATATGGCATAAATTCAAGTATAATCAACGCTTTCCGGTAAGATATCCCACGAATTTGGTCAAGTACGCGTCGCACTTTAAAGGGAGACATTCGGATGTAACGTGCTACTGCTTTTACTTCTTCACTGGTATCTACAGGCATACCTTTCTCCAATTATCAATTTCAACGAGTTTTCTATTTATCTTTTAGATTTTCTATCTGAGCCGTGACCTCGATATGTCCTAGTCGGTGCAAATTCCCCTAATTTATGGCCTACCATCTGATCGGAGATGAACACCGGGACGTGTTGACGTCCGTTATGTACTGCGATCGTATGACCTACCATATCTGGGATAATAGTTGAAGCTCTTGACCAAGTTTTAATTACTTGTTTTTGATTTTTCTCGTTTAAATCTTCTATTTTTTTCAATAGATGATCTGCGATGAATGGTCCTTTTTTTAATGATCGAGCCATAATTTAATTTATGATTGATTTAATACAATTCCAGTTAGAGCTGTTATGCCGTTTCACTGAAGTCAGAATTGCTCAAGTTGATGAACTATATTAGATTTATCAAAATAATTGAGTCGCGCAACCCCGCTTTTTAAGGCAAAATGTTTTTTGGGAATTGCTCAGATCCCCGTTACAAAAACAACTTCTGACTTAGTTAACGCTCATCAACCAGATACTGATTTTAGCTTTGCCGTCCACCTTTACCTCGTTTAGAGGATTTACGACGACGTTGTACGATTAAAGCATCACTCCGTTTTCTCTTCTTACGAGTTTTCAGACCTAATGCTGGCTTACCCCAAGGAGTAACTGGTCCGCTTCTACCGACTGGTGCCCGGCCTTCACCACCACCATGAGGGTGATCGACTGGGTTCATCACACTACCTCTAACTGTTGGTCTCTTTCCTTTCCAGCGATTGCGACCTGCTTTTCCTAAGCTAATATTTCGATGATCGATGTTGCCTACTTGACCAATACTGGCGTAGCAACTTGCTCTGACTTTACGCCGTTCGCCAGAAGGGAGTTTGATTGTTACATATTCGCCTTCTTTTGCTACCAATTGAGCAGCGGCACCAGCAGCACGGACTATTTGTCCTCCTTTACCTGGAACAAGTTCCACATTATGAACATCTGTACCCAGAGGAATTTGACTCAGAGGTAATGCGTTGCCAATTTCTATTGGAGCGTTTATGCCAGAAATAATGGATGCACCAACTTTTAATCCTACAGGATGAAGGATATAACGTTTTTCTCCATCTTGATAATGTAGTAGTGCTATTCTGGCGTTCCGGTTCGGATCGTATTCTACTGATGCTACTTTGGCCGGAATATTATGTTTGTTACGACGGAAGTCAATAACACGATATAGTTTCTTGCTACCTCCGCCTCGGTGACGACAGGTAATTACACCACGGTTATTACGACCCTTTCGTCTATGCTTGTTTTTTACCAGAGATTTTTCTGGTGTTGAGGTAGTTATCTCAGCAAAGTCTGATACGCTATGTTCTCGGGTACTTGGTGTATAGGGTCGATAGGAACGAATACCCATAATTAATTTTCTATGCCACTTGAGATTTTACAGATTTAAAGATTTTAAATTGAGTTGAGTTTTTTTAGAGGTCTGGGAATAGAACTTTTCTAATTGGTTCTCCATCTTCTAAGCTGACAATAGCTCTTTTATATCTAGGTTTGAAGCCTTGAAATTTACCTACTCTTTTCTTTTTTCTTGGTAAATTTAGGGTATTCATACCTGTTACTTTTACCTCAAATAGTTGTTCAATTGCTGCTTTGATCATTGGCTTTGTTGCCCTTGGATCTACATCAAATGTGTAT
Organism: Okeania sp. SIO1H4; assembly: GCF_010672695.1. Classification (NCBI taxonomy): domain Bacteria; kingdom Bacillati; phylum Cyanobacteriota; class Cyanophyceae; order Oscillatoriales; family Microcoleaceae; genus Okeania; species Okeania sp. SIO1H4. Next base: position 308,569 of record NZ_JAAHGB010000007.1, on the reverse strand, counting down.
TGATTTAGTTCCATTAATCTAGTAGCTTTTTCTGTAACAACTGGACATTTGACTATATCTACTAAGTCTCGTGAATCAACTTTTATCCCCATACATCTCCTGAATTTTCTCTATTGCTGCTGCTGTAGCTATGATTTTATCTGCTTCTAGAATATCGTAAATATTCAAGTTATTAGCTAGGGAGATTTTCAGTTTCGCAATATTACGACCTGAGAGATATACATTTTCTTGTTTCTCTTCTAATACCAGCAGAACTTTAGATTCTGGTTCTACTCCCCAACGAGCGATCGCTTCGACTAATTCTTTGGTTTTCGGTCTTGTTAATTGCTCGGAAATATTTTCGACCGCAATTAAGTCTTCTGAACGACTTTGAAAGGCGGTGCTTAGTGCTAGACGTTTTTCCTTGCGGTTCATTTTATGAGAGTAGTCTCTTGGCTTCGGCCCAAAGATTACACCACCACCACGCCATAGAGGCGAACGGATGGAACCTGCTCTTGCTCTACCTGTTCCTTTTTGTCGCCAAGGTTTACGACCTCCACCTCTGACTTCAGATCTTGTTTTTGTGCTAGCTGTTCCTTGGCGGTTATTCGCCATTTGTAGTCTTAAGGACCTGTGAACAACATGAGCTGCACTTTCTTCTTTTGCTACTCGTAAGTTGAGAGTTGCTTGTCCAACTTCTTCACCTTGCCAGTTTTTTATGACACAATCAACCATCTTTTTTTCTCAAAAATTTTTTTTATTTTTGACCTACTATTGTGGCTGGAGCAACGCTAACTAATGTGCCTGGTTTACCAGGAATGCTTCCTTTTATCAGCAATAGGTCTCTTTCTGTATCTATTCTCACTACTTTGAGTTTTCTAGTAGTGACTCGCACGTTTCCTAAATGTCCTGCCATTTTCTTACCTGGATAAACACGCCCTGGTGTTGTTCCTGGACCTGTGGAGCCTGGCAAACGATGGTTTTTGGAACCGTGAGCCATTGGTCCACGTCTAAAGTTATGACGTTTTTGATAACCAGCAAAGCCTTTACCTATACTTTTTCCTGTAACATCAACGAGTTGGCCAGCTTCAAATAGATCGACTTTTATTTGTTGACCTAGTTCAAAGTCACCTGTGTTTTCTACTCTGTATTCTCGTAGATGACGTAAGGGAATACCGCCTGATTTAACTAAATGCCCTTGTTGAGCATTAGTCAAGTATCTATTAACTTCTTTTGGTTCTTTGATATTGAGTTGACGGGTTTTATTTTTGGCTTCTCCATATCCTATTTGAATTGAAGTATAGCCGTCTGTTTGTTCGGTTTTGATTTGGGTAACTACACATGGACCTGCTTGTACTACTGTTACAGGAATTGCTGCTCCTGTTTCAGGTTCAAATACTTGTGTCATGCCTAGTTTTTTGCCAAGGATACCAACTGCCACTGTCGCTCTCCTATTTTTTTTTATCCACTACAACAATAATGTTTTTTAACTAGCTATCAGCTTAAAAATTTGTATTAGGTCTCTGTTTACGGAGCATTCCGTCAGGAAAGGCTTTTTAATTGAAATAATTTATTTTTTTTTACAGATAGTTTTATACCTAATAAATAATTAATAAATCATACTATTTACATATAATTAATTGTTTAAACTTATCCTGATATCTTAATTACAACAGTGGTTAATTTTCTGACTATTTCTTAGGAGCGATCGCCTAAGTCTATTGCTAGTAATACTTAACTTCTGTTTGATTTTATTAGGTTGACACTCTCACCGTTAAATCACGCGATTATAACGGGAAATTCTTGTTTCACAGATTCTTAACTAGATAACAAATCAAATAAACCGAATTGCACCCCCGTTAGACCATCTCCGCAAGCTTTTTATTCAACCGTGTGCCCCACGGCTATTGATTCGATTATGACGCCAAAAATGTGCGCGCATACGATTATTTTTCTGGTTGAAATTCATCTCACCGTTAAATAAGAGCGATGATAACGGCTCGAACTCTTTCAACATTTATGATAGGTTTTACTGTTTCAACCAAGTTGATTATCAACTTTGATGCTTTTTAAGATAACATCAGAATTAAAAATATTCTTAGTATTAAACCAGTAAAGTACTAGAGAAATTTTAGAACTAATACTCCCCATGACGATGAAATATCATCGTTGAATAATAACGATAATACTTATATTTACCAGCTATTATTTTTTAGCTTTTTGTCTTTAGCTCTAGTTCTTAGTTTTATGGTCGCCAGGACTTGAGTAGCTTGCTAATCAGTATCCTTTTTTTCTAGGAAGTAAAACTTATCAAAACTGACTATTTCTTGATTTTTAAAGTTGAAGTAGCTAGCTAAGTAGTTATTTATTAACCTTTGTACAACCCCCATAGGAGTTAACATAGGCCATACTTACCTAATATATCACTTTTTTTTCGGCGACAATATATAATTTTATAGTATTTACTAAGACTTGTCTAGTAGTTTAAATAATTTTTTTTCAGGTCGCTAGGAAGACAAGTATCTTTGGTTTAAACAACTATAATCCAGATATAATCACCTACAATTTAAAAATTAGGGACAAGATTGAGCATGGCACTGATTACGACTGGTCGAGGAATGATTAAGGATTTGGAGAAGTCCGGGTCTTTGGCCGTTTATGTTCCTTTGGAAGGAGGGTTTGAAGGGCGTTATCAACGTCGGTTAAGGGCTTCTGGCTATGTAAGTCACAATATTACTGCTAGAGGTCTTGGAGATTTGGCCATGTATCTGACAGGGGTGCATGGAGTCAGACCTCCTCACTTAGGTAAGAAAAGTATGGGCAATGGCCCAGCAGTTGGTTATGTTTACTATGTACCGCCAATTGTGAGCTATAAATTGGAACACTTACCACCTAAAGCTAAGGGTTTGGTTTTGTGGATTATAGAGGGTCAGATTCTATCTAGTCAAGAAATTGAGTATTTAACTGTCCTACCTAAATCAGAACCACGAGTTAAGGTGATAGTGGAAATGGGTGGCGAGCGCTTCTTTAGATGGACACCACTTCAAAATGCTTTGGTGGCTGCTTAAAGAATTTTTTGAGCTAACATTTTATCTTTGTACTTCAAATTTTTTTGAGCTAAAGGCTCTACTATATAAAGCGTGAGAGAACGCTATTCTCCCCTAATTTCGCTAAAAAAAGGCCACTGGTTTAAGTTAATCTGTGGGGCCAGCTTCCAACACCTGCCAACAGTAAGAAATTTAACATTAGCTTATACTTTGGCAGGTGCAGATTGTATTGATGTGGCTGCCGATCCGGCGGCGATCACTTCTGCTGGGCAGGCTTTACAGATTGCAAGTGGTCTCCAATCTTGGGCCAAGTCTCAGGGATTTGGCTACCAAACAGTACCATGGATAATGGTAAGTATTAATGATGGAGAAGATCCTCATTTCCGGAAAGCTGAGTTTGACCCTACTGTTTGCCCCACAGACTGCTGGCGACCTTGTGAGAAAGTTTGTCCGGCAGAGGCTATAGTTTTTTCTGAAGATAGAGATACTATCACTTCTGGTAATTCAGGGGTTATAGATGAACTTTGCTATGGTTGTGGAAGATGTTTGTCTGTATGCCCTAAGCAACTAATACAGGCTCGTTCTTATGTATCTACTCCTACTTCTATTGCATCATTAGTATTGCAGACTGGTGTAGATGCCATTGAAATTCACACCAAAGTGGGAAGAGAAAGTGATTTTCAGCGACTCTGGAAAAGCATAAAACCTTGGATAAATCAATTAAAACTAATTGCTATTAGTTGCCCTGATGGAGAAGGGCTAGTAGAATATTTACAAAGTTTGTATGAAATTATTTCTCCTCTTCCTTGCGCTCTAATCTGGCAAACTGATGGTAAACCGATGAGTGGAGATATTGGGGCAGGTAGCACAATGGCGGCGATCGCATTAAGTCAAAAGGTGCTGAATGCAAAACTACCAGGGTATGTACAGTTAGCAGGAGGCACAAATAATTTTACTGTAGCCAAGCTTGTTGCTAAAGGTTTGTTAGCATCTGAGAATAACAAACAGGGAAACTCTGCTAAAAATTTTAATACTTATATTCCGGAAAATAGATTTGTATCTGGTGTAGCTTATGGTAGCTATGCCCGCGTTTTGTTGTCACCAATTTTGGAAAAATTAGAAAAAATGCACAAATCACAGCTGCAGGCAATTGAATTTGCCTACGGTACAACTAGCTTTCATGCCAAAGAACTCACTAATGATTCCCAGCTAACAAAGCTGGAAGTTTTACCGGAACTTCTTTGGGAAGCTGTCAATTTAGCTAACTCTCTGGTTTCTCAAATTAAAAAATCGGATCTCAGTCAAATGAGGAATTAGTAATGAATTTCCATAAGAGAATTTTCTTTGATACCGATATGGAAATAGAAGGCGGGTTGAAATCAGGGTAAAAACGCTTAAACTTCAGTATGTATGTGTTAAGCTCGCCCCTCAAGATTTATAATTCGGTAAGTCGCCGGACATGATATAAATCATAGTTTCAGTTTTTGCCTCAAAAGCTTTTTTCTCACCCAGTAGAATAGAAGTCACTTTTAACTAAAGTATGCAGATTACAGACGACCTTAATAGATTACTAGAAATCGTACCAGACCAAATTAGACGGCCTCTACTGCAACATCAACAGCGAAATAACCTGATCGAAATTGTGATGGATCTGGGTCGTCTCCCAGAAGCTCGTTTTCCATCCCATGCAGAATACCTGGGCGAAATTCCTATTTCTAGAAAAGACCTCAATTATTCCATAGAACGAGTTGGTGATTTTAGCAGCGATAATCGAGCAGGTATTGAGCAAACGCTACATCGGATTAGTGCTATTCGCAATCGCACGGGAGAAGTTATTGGTTTGACTTGTCGAGTGGGGCGGGCAGTTTTTGGCACAATTGGTATGATTCGCGAGTTAGTGGAAACCGGAAGGTCGATTTTGATGCTCGGTCGCCCTGGTGTAGGAAAAACAACGGCACTACGAGAAATTGCACGGGTGCTGGCTGATGATTTAGAAAAACGGGTGGTGATTATTGATAGCTCTAATGAAATTGCTGGGGATGGAGATGTTCCTCACCCTGCTATTGGTCGTGCCCGTCGGATGCAAGTTGCTCGCCCGGAACAACAGCATCAAGTGATGATTGAGGCGGTGGAAAATCATATGCCAGAGGTGATTGTGATTGATGAGATTGGTACGGAATTGGAGGCTCTGGCAGCGAGAACTATTGCGGAGCGTGGCGTACAGTTAGTGGGGACTGCTCATGGTAATCAGATGGAAAATTTGGTAAAAAATCCGACTCTCTCCGATTTAATTGGGGGTATTCAGGCTGTAACTTTGGGTGATGATGAAGCACGACGTCGGGGTTCTCAAAAAACTGTTCTGGAACGTAAAGCACCGCCAACTTTTGAAATTGCTGTGGAAATGTTGGAAAGACAACGTTGGGTGGTTCACGAGCAGGTGGCTGATACTGTTGATGCTTTGCTGCGGGGGCAGAAACCTAATCCACAAGTGAGGACTGTGGATGAGAATGGTGAGGTGAAGATAACACGAGAGTATAATAGTACTCCAAGATTGGGTGGGGGTGTTAATCAGAATGCGGGATCGCTATTGGGACAGTCAGGGGGAATGTTGACTTCTCGTGGTGGTTTTCGTGATTCTGGTTATATTATGCCATTGCCTAATACAGGTCAAGTTAATCGATCAGTAGAGGTTTCTGAGTCTAAGTCTTTTGAAGAATTATTGGATGAGTCTTTCTCGGGAAATGGGATGTTTTCTAATGTAAACTCAGGGCGTTGGGAAACTCAGGCGACGGGTCCGAATGGTGAGGATTTGCCTTTGCATATTTATCCTTATGCAATTCCACGTCATCAAATGGAACAGGTGATTAGTACTTTGGGTTTGCCTGTGGTTTTGACTAAGGATATTGATAGTGCGGATGTGGTGTTGGCTTTGCGAACGCACACCCGGAAACAGTCTAAGTTACGGCATATTGCTAAGGCTCGTCATGTACCTATTCATGTGATTAAAAATAGTGGTTTGCCTCAAATTGCTAAGGCACTGCGACGGTTATTGGATATGGAAGATCCTAGCACTCCTGAATTTGCTGACTTGAATTTGTTTGCTGCTTCAGCTTCAGAAGATGATATGGAGGCTTTGGAGGAAGCAAGGTTAGCAGTGGAGCAAATTGTGATTCCAAAGGGGCAACCTGTGGAACTTTTGCCACGGTCTCCAAAGGTGCGGAAGATGCAGCATGAACTTGTGGAGCATTATCGCTTGAAGTCTTCTAGTTTTGGAGATGAGCCTAACCGACGTCTGCGCATTTATCCAGCGTAAGGGAGTGTAATTAAGGTTCAAAAGTCCGGCTTGTAGTTGAGTTTTAGCCCTAAGACAAGTATTCAAATAGCTAAAGCAAAACTATAGACTGGCTCGTAGCTTGTAGCAATTTAGGGACGTTGCATGCAACGTCCCTACGAGGTTGGATAAAGATTGTTTATTACAGTTATTTAATGATATCATGTCCGTTTATATCGTTTGTGTAAACCCAAGGGTGAATATCTACAGGAAATGATGGTTTTTTCTTGCGAGGGTAGCCTTCTTCCCTCTTCCCTCTTTCTTCTTCCTTCTTCCTTCTTCCTTCTTCCTTACCTTTGCTATACAAGACCGATGCTACCGGACATGATATGAGACATGATATAATACAGATAAATATGGTATGATAAAAGGTTAAGCTAATCCGTTTAATTCAGTATAAAAAAATGTTCCATCTTCAACCATTACCAAATATTTCTTGATCGCCCCACACTCCCCACACTCCCGACCATAAGAATCTAATTACACCGATGGTACCGGATTTGATATGAGGCCCATAAATCCTCAAAATTCAAAATTTCAAGATTATTCAAAAAAATACTTGACAAATCCCTGGATATAAGTGTTATTATATTAACTGTTGACGAATTGGGGCGTCGCCAAGCGGTAAGGCAGCTGGTTTTGGTCCAGCCATTCGGAGGTTCGAATCCTTCCGCCCCAGTAAGAAAACTAAAATCAAAATAATTAAGCTTAATAGTCGTCCATATATAATATTACTAAACTAGGGTTACATTTGCTTTTTTTTATCATAAAATAAAATTTTAGTCCTATATAGCAGTCGAAGGAAAGGGAGCGGACGTATCAAAAGCTTAAAACTCAGACAACGCCAGATTTTTCCTTTTTCTGTTAAAGAGATAAAGGTATTTTAAAGGCTATCATTAAGGTTGAAAGAGATCGACCCGTTATCATCGCACTTATTTAACTTATTTAACGGTGAGAGTGTCAATGGTTTGTTTGAGTCTGCTTACACTTAATCAAGACTTACGCATTTTTCCCTTCAAGCCACTATATATACCATAGTGCTATAGTTTTTATCTACTATATATAGTGCCTTTGCGTAAGTCCTGTTGATATTAAAGCACTTTTTAAGATAGTAATGTACAGTAGACATCTCCGATAATTAATCTCAAACCCTTGTAATACCAATTTAATAAATGTTTGCTACAAATAGTTAGGCTATTTCTTAGGAGTCAACCCACCCCTAACCCCTCCCAGGAGGCAGGGTTCTCGATAGACACGGGGACACGGAGACACACCAGACATGGGGATGGAGTCTTTTAAGCGGTGTTGAACCAAATATTTTCTCAGAGCTTAAAGACGCTTATTAGCTGAAAAATCGGCAAATTTTGGCAAATTTCACTGTTCCACTATCTCCATTATTCTCGTTCTCCTTAAATCGTTAATCTACAATACTTTGAAACAGCCCTGATCCCAGGAGGGGAACTCAGTCAGACCGAGTCACAGGGGAATTACTTCAATACCAGTTTTTAGGTTGTAAATTCTCTTTTTTGTCAAAGAGACATTTCCTACAAAATCTTTTGATCGCACTTACAGCGGTTTTGATTTCAGTAGAACACAGTGGGGGCGAATGGCCATTCGCCCCTACAGAGTGTTGGTTATGACGATGTGGTTTATCAATCTGAAAAGCGCTGTATTATTCGTAACATTCTTTTTTCACGGTTGGTATAATGCCTGAGCAAAAACTTAGTTTCCACCAGGTATCTAGTTTAATCTTCATCCCTATTCCCTATTGCTCCAAAATTATGTACCTCATCAATTGAAAAACTGCTTTAACATTCAATCTCTTCAGTATTTTTATTTACTCTATTCCATAGATGTTCAAAATTAACTGAAACTTGCTAGAGAAAGAACGGTCATTTCAGTTATCACTTAGCCTCCTCCGGAGGAACTGCTGGTTTCAGCGATCGCTACCTCTGCAATAAAAAGGTTTGACATCAGGAATATTTTATCCCTTTAACAAGGGAGGTTTTAGAGCACAATTTTTCCGTAAAAATACAATATATCTGAGTAGTATATCTAGGAGTTATTATATTAATTAGATATAAGTAGAACATGGTAAATTTTGGGATATATGTATCAAATTGTCAATTAGCTCTAAAGTTTATCTTTATTGCCTTTAGGGGTTTTTCGATTAAAAATGCAACGTCTTTTTTTTGCTCCTGCTCTACTTAGTATTTTTTCTCTTCCTGATTACGATCATTTTTCAAAACTTGAGAAATTATTATATACAACCTTTAATATGTGTTGTTATTATCGAATCCGATTATACAGTATATTTTTCTAATTATATCCACACTTAAATATTAAATCGGACTACCTTCCCACTTTCCTATCTCTCCCAACTATATAATAAGTATTCAACCGGATTTGTTATTAATGCTCATCGATCGATATAAAGTTAAAAATTCAATATATAAATTCTTGCAAATTGATAAATATCTTGTTTCCAATAAGCATTGAAATACTTTATGATATAATCAACAATAATTGCCTAAAATAGTGCTTTGGGAAACTAGGGTTAGATGGAAAAAGAGTGTAACTATTATGAAGTTCTAGGAGTATCAAAAAATGCTTCTACAGAACAGATTAAAAAAGCTTATCATAGCCTAGCACGTCAGTATCATCCTGATGTAAATCCAGGGGATATAAATGCAGCAGAAAAATTCAAAGAAATCAACTCAATGTATGAAATTCTTTCTGACCCATTGAAGCGATCGCAATACGATCAAACGGTAGGGGAAGCCAAAGAACTATATAAACAAGGAGTTGCAAAAAGTCAGCTTGGAGATTATCAAGGTGCAATAGCAGATTACACAAAAGCACTGGAAATTAATCCTAATTGGGCAGAAGTTTTATATCATAGAGGATTCGCTAATTATAAACTGCAAGATTATCGGAGTGCCGATCTTGATTATACAAAGGCATTATTTTTAGACCCATACTTAGTAGAAGTTTATTATTATCGGGGTCTATGTCGTATGAAATTAAGATACATTCAAGCTGGTATGGAAGACTATAGTAAAGCACTAGAAATAAATCCGAATTTTGCTCACGTTTATTATCAACGTGGTTTAGTTTATCTAGAGTTGCAAGAACATCGTCCGGCAATAATAGATTTCAGAAAAGCTGCTCAACTTTTTGCAGACCAAGGTGATAAAGCTAATTCTCAAAGAGCGCTAGAAGCTATTAAAAGTTTAGACCATTTTTCATGGTTAGAAATACTAGAAATATTTCAGACAACTATTCAGGATGCTTGGATAGCAGTAAAGATTTTTATTCCTAATCCCATAGGAGGTTTATTAGCAGCTTTTACTCAGTTAGAACAAAAAAGAGCATTTAACGTTGCAGTTTTATTTGGCATAATATTTGAATTTTGCTTTGTAGTAGGAACTAATCTAATTTTACAGAGATTAGATAAAGCAAATCATACAGAATTTTTATTATTAATAATTATCGGTATTATTCCCTTTGTAAATTTGACAGTTACAAGTGGTTTTGCCAGACTTATTTTCAAAGCTGATGGTAGTTTAACAGGAGATTTATTTACAGCAGGTGCATCCCTATTACCTCTAGGTTTCATGGTACTACTTAGCGGAGTTTTCAATAACTGGGTAATTAGTATTATTTTAGTTATTTTTGCCCTTTGTTATACAATTTTAACTATGTATAGTGGTTGTCAAAAAATTGCCAATATTTCTGAAGAAAAATCAGCTATAACAGTACCTATTATGTTGCTCCTGACTGGGTTGCCATTTGCTTTAATTCACTAAGCATATTTTTCGGGACTTGTATGTATAACATAAGGAAGAAGGAAGAAAGCATTTAGTTATCTAGGAGAGAAGGAAAAATCTTGCGTTATCTGAGTTTTAAGCTTTTGATATATCCTAACTTTTCCTTCGACTACCATTAAGTGCAGAGTCTATAAATCTGCACCCACTGACAATTATTCAGTGTTATACCAAACGTGATCAATATTTGCTACAAATAACTAGGTTATTTCTTAGGAGTCAGGAGCACCGAGTCACCGAGTCAGAATGAATAGCTTTGATACCATTTATTAGTCGGAATTTATCTTTTTAGCTGACCCGCCAATTGATATCACACCATAATTTTAATTTGGTGTGATATCAATTGGCGGTAAATTAGTGGGACTCGATGTCCCACTAATTTACAATATTATTCTGGGGTTTTCTGGTTTTCAATGTACTTTTTCAAAGTGGAAATTGTTACCCCACTGCCAGAAGCAATCAAATAGGAACCATTCCAGAGAACATCTTTCCAGTAAATAGCGTTAAAATGTTGCTGAAAATTCTTTTCTTAATCGTCGGCTTGTAACTGTTTTAACGTTATTAACTAGCTTGCTTAACATAACGTTGGGATCATACTAAAACTTTTAGGTGAACGTGGTTTTCTTCATTGGTGTTATATCATGTGCCTCCTCCTGGGGAACTACGCTATCGGTTGAATACTTATAAATAACCGTTGTGAGTTCTCAGAAGTCAGAAGTTAGGAGGGAGGAAAGGAGGAAAGAAAGAGGAAAGAAACGAGAAAAGTAAAGATAATTTCAGTATTTCTTAGGTACTGTCAGTTCTTACATTTTATTTATAACTGACCCGTCCGAACATAATATTATTCATCATAACTGGTACAAAAATATACCGATACTGAAAAAAGTTCCTAGGCATCGTGACTTTAGCAGGACTTACGCAGTACAACTATATATGGTATATAATCTCAGCATTTTTCTGGATTTCTCACTGCAATTAGTGCCGTTGCGTAAGTCCTGTTTAGATCAAACAAAAATAAAACAGTGATCGCTCTGACCTGAATTCTTACATCGAATATTTATATCATGTCCGGTTGAATATTTATAAATAACTGACAACAGGAAACACAGAAGTAAAATTTACAATTTGTCTTAGCTTATGACTATTCATTCACCTTTAATATGAACTATTTTCGAGTAGCTCCTGAGTATATCGTACCTCTGTGAGCATCCAAAGTCAAAATCGTGCCATCGCGAACCACACTGGTAGCATTCTTCACCCCCACAATAACTGGTAGTCCCAAACGTAAACCAATAATTGCTGCATGACTGGTAATACTATCCTCTTCTGTTACTACTCCTGCAGCTTTTTGCATTACCTCCACAAATTCAGCATCTGTATGATTAACTACCAAAATTTCTCCAGGGTTAAAATCTCGGACTTCTTTTGCACTATGAGCAACACGAGCGCGACCACTAACATATCCCTGACCAATACCAGTACCTTGACCTAACACTGCAGTCACCACCTCAACCTTAACCAGGTCTGTTGAACCTGCCACACCTTGAATTGTACCCGCAGTCATTACCACTAAATCTCCATCAAATAATAACTCCTTCTCCTGAGCAACACTGATTGCAGATTGAAAAGTCTGACCAGCAGAAGCTAAGTCTAACACCAATAATGGCTTTATTCCCCAAACAAGTTGTAACTGTCTAGCAACATCTACATGAGGAGTCACTGCCAGAATAGGAGTTTTTGGTCGAAACTTAGAAACATTTCGCGCTGTTGCACCTGTTTTAGTCAGAGTCATAATAGCTGCAGCATCTATCTGTTCTGCAATTTGACCCACCGCTTGGCTAATTGCATTAGGAATTGAATGACCTGTATCATTCATACTAGAAACGTTGCAAGTGATAATTTCCTGCTCAATGCGTTTGGCGATCGTTGCCATTGTTGCCACCGCTTCCACAGGATAATTACCTACCGCTGTCTCATTAGATAACATTACTGCATCCGTACCATCAATAATTGCATTTGCCACATCAGAAATTTCAGCACGGGTTGCACGGGGGTTATTCGCCATACTATCTAACATTTGAGTAGCAGTAATTACCGGAATTCCCATTCGATTAGATGTTGAGATCAGTCGCTTTTGCAAAAGTGGCACTTCTTCTGCTGGTAACTCCACACCTAAGTCACCACGAGCAACCATTACCCCATTACACAAAGCCAAAATTTCTTCCATTTGTTCGATCGCTTCGTGTTTTTCGATTTTTGCCACCACAGGAACCTTTTTTCCCGCATTAGCAATTAATTGTTTAATCTCTAAGACATCCTGGGGGTTACGCACAAAACTTAATGCTACCCAGTCTACTCCTTGGTCAAGACCAAACATTAAGTCTTTTCGGTCTTTATCTGTCAGTGCTTTAATTGAGAGATAAACCCCAGGAAAATTCACACCTTTATTATTGGAAAGAGGACCACCAACTACAACCCGACAATGTAATTGCTTCTGTACTTTGTCTACTTTTTCCACCAACATTTCTACTTTGCCATCATCAAGAAGAATTTTTGCTCCTTCTGGCACTTCATCTGCTAAGAGTTCATAAGTTACAGAAGACATTTCTTGAGTTCCAGGCATTAAGTTACTGGTCAAAATAAATGGATCGCCCCGTTTTAGAGATATTGAACCATTTTCAAATTTTCCTAGTCTAATTTTTGGTCCCTGAAGGTCTTGCAAGATGGCTACAGGTTGATTTAGTTCAAAAGAAGTTTGTCTAATTAATCGAATGCTGCGTTGGTGATCTTCATGGGTTCCATGAGAAAAGTTAAGTCGTAGGGTTGTTGCACCAGCTTTGATTAACTCCCGAAGTACATCAGGCTTAGTAGTAGATGGGCCAATAGTTGCTACAATTTTAGTTCGGCGTAAGCCATTTTGCAGTTGCATAATTTCAAAGTTTTAACAGTAATAGGTTAAGAGTGGTATCTTGGATTTTTAATTATTTCTGAATAGTAATTACGCTATATATAATAATGTTAATGTTGAAAAAACAAATGATATTTATTTATTTAATAATTAAAGTTAAAGAACGTTGATTAATTCTGGGACAAAGTTACAATAGTGCCTACATTTATTTATGACTATACTACTGGGCGAGATTGATATCTTAGACTACCATACTCAAAGGATGTCAATGCAACTATTAATAATTACTTTTTACTCTTAAAATTATTTAATTAGCAACAATCTGTATTTTTTATAATTTAAGTTTTAGGATCGGGGTCTAATTTATGGGGATCGCGATTAACTTTATTTAATTTCTCCTATAACCAAAGATTCTAATTATTTTGTTTATATTAATAATATTTCATATATCTTTACAAAATTTTGCCTATATCGTATTGTAATAAAAAAAGTCTCAATCAATATAGAGGAGTGCAAATTAAAATGTTGGAGGCAGGGCTGCAAACGACAGTCCCAAGAGAGTTATTAAGCCCGTCTGGAGGCTTAAATACTAACTTACTCATGTTTTTGAGTGCTATAGGAATAATAATTTCCTCAACCTGCGGTTACTGGTACTGGCACTTTCCTGGCTGGTGCTGCTTCTTGATGAATGTTCTAGCCTTACATATGGCAGGAACAGTAATTCACGATGCTTCCCATAATTCAGCCCATAAGAATCGCTTAGTTAATGCTATTTTAGGTCACGGCAGCGCCTTGATGTTAGGTTTTGCTTTCCCAGTATTTACAAGAGTACACCTACAGCATCATGCCCATGTTAACGACCCAGAAAATGACCCAGATCATTTTGTTTCTACTGGTGGCCCCTTATGGCTAATTGCAGCCCGTTTTTTCTACCATGAAATCTTCTTTTTTAAAAGACGACTTTGGCGGAAATTTGAACTATGGGAATGGTTTTTTAGCCGTTTAGTAGTGTTCACAATGATAGGTGTGTCCATATATTTTGGGTTTCTGGATTATATTTTAAATTATTGGTTTTCTCCTGCTTTAGTTGTTGGTTTAGCTCTAGGGTTATTTTTTGATTATTTACCTCATCGTCCTTTCCAGGAACGCGATCGCTGGCACAATGCTAGAGTTTATCCAAGTGGCTTACTCAATATTCTGATTTGTGGACAGAATTACCATTTAATTCATCATTTATGGCCTTCTATACCTTGGTATAATTACAAACCTGCTTATGAAGTTATGAAGCCACTTTTAGATGTTAAGGGTTCTCCTCAATCTTTAGGATTATTGCAAGGAAAAAATTTTTGGAGCTTTCTGTATGATGTTTTTTTAGGAATTAGGTTTCATAAGCACCAGCATTCTCAACCCCAGGAAAAGGGGAAATTAACATGAGAAAAAATTGAGTATCATCAATAATTTTTTGAGCTAATCAAATAATATTTGTGTTAGTTAATATGATTAATTTTTCCGATATTTCTTTCCTTTGTTCTAGTAGCAGATAATTTTTTTGAACTCCAGAATTTTTTTTTGTTTCATTAGTCTCAATTAGTTTTATGTATTGATGGCTTCCAAATTACCGATATTCATGGAAGCCAATCATCAAGAATAAAGAAAAATTTGACACTGAACTAGATAATTTTTTAAATACATATTTAAGAAGGATGCCATAGCACTACCAATTTTTTGCTCGGCATTCAGCTACTAGAAGAATAATTTTGACTTTGATAAAATTATTCTATTTTTCAATGTTATTTTACATTACGGTCATAAACAACAAGCAGCAGAAGCGATCGCCACTCAAATTGGTTAAGATAAATGTTATTTATTAAAAGCAGACTTAGTGGAAAAAAATGTTGCTGTGAAATTATCGCTTTAAGCGATTACCTGGCAAGGTCGTATTGATCTTCTGGTGAATAATGCTGGAATTTTTGTTGCTACTAGCGTAGATGATGAAATAGACATTTGAATTAATGCTTGGCAACAAACTTTGCAAGTAAATTTAGTTGCAGTTGCCGATCTATGTCGAGAAGCAATTCGTCATTTTCAAACTCGTGACGGTGGCACTATTATTAATATTGCTAGTCGAGCTGCTTTTCGTGGAGACGACCCCCAACATATTCACTATGCAGCTTCTAAAGGTGGGGTGATTTCGCTAACTCGTACTATTGCCCGTGGTTTTGTCAAGTCTAATATTTTAGCTTATGCTGTTGCACCTGGGTTTGTGCGTACTGAGAGGTTATTTGTAAATAATTATGAAGTGTTTTTACCCCTGGCAAATTGGGTATTTCAGCCTATAAATCTGGGATAAATAACCAAGTTGTTACAGTTTAAAGGTCAATCATTTTATATTACAAAATTTTACAAACAGTCTCTGAGAGAGTAGAAAGTTATCATCAATAGGTGGGAGAAGATTTTGCTACCCGCGATATTCCTTTGGGTCAGTTGGCAACACCAGAAGACGTTGCTAACGTTGTCGCTTTTTTAGCATCTGGTTTAGCACCTATACTACAGAAGCAACTATTGATATTATAGCAATGTGCGCTCAGGTATTTACAATGTCCAGCTCAAAGTGCAGTAAGCGAACAGGTGTACAAAAAATAATGTGTAAATATGCCAGCGCACATTGCTATAATGGCGCTTCTTATGTACGGTGACATTTTGAATATTTTAGGATTGCTATATTACATTATATCCGGTTGAATAGTTGGGAGGAAGAGTCAGGAGTCACGAGTCAGGAGGAAGCGGGGAAGCAAGGAATATGAGAAGAAAGTTATTGTTTGCGTAAGCACAATGGAGTTTGATCGTACGATTAATTACTTATAATAAAGTTTTTGTTTGTAGTTGGACTTTAGTCCTAATACTAAGTATTGTAAGGGCTAAAACCCAACTAGGAAGCCCTATTATAACTGTTATACCGTAAGCATAGCTCCCCCGAAGGGGGCACATGATATAAATAATTACCCGGACTTGATATTATCGACTCACCCGGAGATCAAATTACAAACATTAAAATTACAAACATATTCAGAAAAAGGGGTTGCACATTATGGAATTATATTGCCAAAAATTAGTTTAGATTATGAATAAAAAAAACCATTAATTAATAGAGTTGTCGCTAAATAGAGGGAAAAAATCGCTCCAACCTAGACAGAGCAATAATTTCAAGGCCTTTTTAGCTACCAATAGCTACAATCCTTATATAACAAGGTTTTTGGGGGTTTTTGAAGTTATAAAGCGACAAGTCTAATAATTCTAGCAATTCTCAAATTCAAAATCCAATTCAATCAAAAATCTAAAATCATTCGTCACTGTGCAATGCCCAGAAAAAAGTCTAGCAGTTCTCAGTTCAGTTACTCGTCAGTAAATATTGATCATTAAAAAACTAAAAACCGCTATTTCTTAATTAATATACTTGTCGCTTGATAACTTAAAAAATCCCCAAAAACCTTGTTATGTAAGAATTCTAGATATTAGGAAATTAAAAAACTTAGAATGATTGCTCTGTCTAGGTTGGAGCGATTTTTTCCCTTTATTTAGCGACTACTCTAATATACTTGTCGCTTGATAACTTAAAAAATCCCCAAAAACCTTGTTCTATAAGGATTGTAGCTATTGGAGGCTAAAATTACTTGGAATGATTGCTCTGTCTAGGTTGGAGCGATTTTTTTCCCTATATTTAGCGACAACTCTAATATATTAAATTGGGTAGATAAAAATTAATTATTAGCTTTCTCTATAGCATAGAGCGCGATCGCTAAACTCAATCGTGCTTGTTCAACTTCTGACAAATCATACCAAGAAGTTGATTGGATTGTTGCCAAAGTATTTTCTACTGCATCATCATGACTACCACGCATAGAATAAGCTAGGGGACGCGCCATTACTTCCAAATCTTCCAAATCCCAACCTGGTAAAACTTCGCTGACACAATGTACCAATTGGTCTGACAGAGATAGAATAGACCCTAAACTATTCACCTGATCGACAACATTAACAGCAACCTTGCCTAACTTGTTGAGTAAATTATTGGGAGCAAGACCTGAAAACTTCTCAGATAAGGAATTCTGAATATCAATCACAGAAAACAGTTGATCGGTTTGACTTAAAAATTGTTTGCAACCGGAAGTTATTTCCACATCGGTTAGTAAATCAGACAATGGTAACTCCTGCTCAAGAGAATCAAAATAAGAGTCTGATTCTGCTGTTTCTGGATTCCAAGGATAGGCAATATCATCAAGAACTATCGAATTTAATAAATCCAATTCTACTTGAGTAGAATTATTAGCAGAAAACTGAGAGCGGGAAGGCTGATTCTTCATAATTTTATCCTGAGTAAAAATAATTCATCTTCTATTAAATATAGAAGTAGGTAATTAGGAATATTGTTATTTCCTACTTAATCAGCTACAAAAGCAACCTAGCTAGTTCCGCAATTCTAACTTAGATTAACTAGCTAAAATCTTTTGTTGTTTCAATCACAAACTCAAAAGCTTGACCTTGAGAACTGCCAAATTTTACCAGTGTTCCTGATGTTATGGCAACCTCATCACGATGTATTCTTCGCCAATCACCAGACTGATAAATTAAAGTACCAAAACGAGAAATATCTTTTAAGAAATAAATGGGTTCAACCTGTTCGCTCGGAAAGCAACGAGAAAAAATTTCAGCGTGTTTTTGGGAAACCCACCGCTCAAAAATCACCACATCATTTTCCTGAGAACGTCCGACCGCGATCGTACCAGGCCAAATAGGCCAAACTTCATTATTGTTGTCTTGAGAACGTAAAAAAGCTCTAGAAGTTGAACTACTAATCCAAGTCGGAGAGTTAGTGGGTAGTTGAGTTACCAACTCATCGAAGACTTGAATTAATTGACCATTGAACTCTGGGTGCATATATAATACTGGTAAAGTCCAAGCTGGTTGATTAAATCTATAGAGAGTTAATAACTGTTGCCTAGCCACAGCTACTGCTTGATCTATCAACATTCCCTCTGTCAAACATTGCGCAAAAACTTGAATAAAACTCAAAGCTTCTCCATCGGCAATTTCATCTCGCATCCCTAAAACTGCTGGTACTCCATGATGAATTAATACTTCTGCTAGACTACTGCGTGGTATTGCCTGTACTTGACCAGAAGATATATCTGTAGCTGGTTGCGCTCCCCAACAAGCGTTGAATACTGCCAAGGTTACTCCGTTGCGAACCAGAACTTGTGCTAGCTCAGTACCATTAAGAGTAGTCTCAGGTGCTAAAAATAACCAACCGCCATCTGGGCCTGGTTTACCATGGCCAGCATAAAAAAGTACATTATAATTTTCTTTATCTAGATGGGAAATTAATTCTTCTGGAGTCGGTTGAATTAATGTATCGACATTGCAAGGAATAATAGAATTAAATCTGTGTAAATTTTGGTTTGTAATCTCGCGGGGTTTTAAAACCTCAGTTATTCGAGCTGCTTCTTCTTCTAGCTCTAATTTGGACAAAGTAGAAAATTGATGGTCTTTAGCTGAGGATGATTGTCCTTGAGGCGCATTTTCCCCCATCACCAGGAGAATATTCAAATATGGGGAAGGTGGGAGAGGAGGTAAGGAGTGAACGTCACTGGTAGTACGACTAAACAAAATTTCCCTACTTAGAGAAAAGGCAGGTAAAGAAATTCCTGGTTGCATAATTTCCCAGGGTAGGGCAATTAATTCGGGTGCGCGAATATCCAATCTTACTTGTAAGGGCAGTTCTTGGCCAATGGCAATACCTTGACTTTGATGGAGACTTTGAGCAATTTCTCCTTGAAATAGCCACTGCCACAGACTAATACCCAAATTTTGCATCAGGCGACTGGTACGATTAATTTTGACATTGGAAGCAGGGGCAGGATGAATATTTGGAGTTGATGCTAAAGCTGGTTGAGGTGTACCGATCGGAATAGCAGGTAAACTTTGGGGAGAGAATACTTCTAACCAAGCCTTCCAAGCTTGTGACAAGGTTTCTGGCCAAATTTGATCGTGGTGGACATATCCCCGTTGGAAAGGAGCCTGCATTACCCAGATGGCAAAATGATTAGCTTCTGGGATATTCAGGCGGGCGATCGCTATATTTAGGCAAGGACTTTCTGGTGGGAAAGGCATTCAATTTTTTCTAAACTATATATTAAATGTACTCAAAGAAATCTATGTTAATTTACCTATATTATTTTAGGTCTTAAGGCTTCATTCCATAATGAGACATATATTATTTATTTAGACAGAAAATTTGTTTTTTCAATTAATTTAATGTGAGAATTTCCACCCCTTCTTCTGTGACAGCGACAGTATGTTCAAATTGGGCTGAAAGTTTTTTGTCTTTGGTAATTACAGTCCAGCGATCGGCTAAGGTCTTAATATTGTGAGTTCCTTCATTGAGCATTGGTTCAACAGTAAAAACCATGCCAGGGCGTAATTTTAAACCTCGACCTCGTTGGCCATAGTGAGGAATTTGTGGCTCTGTATGAAACTGCCTACCAACTCCATGACCAACCATTTCTCGTACAACAGAAAATCCATTAGCTTTGGCATATTCCTGAATTGCTGTCCCAATATCTCCAACTCTTGCCCCTGGTTTTATTTCAGCAATCCGTAGCATCATACACTCTTCGGTTACTTTTAGCAATTTTTGAGCTGAGGCTGATGGGTTACCTACTAAAAATGTTCTGGAAGTATCACCGTGGTAGCCATCGAGAATGGGGGTAACGTCAATATTGATAATATCTCCGTCTTTGAGTATCTGTTTGGGGTTGGGAATACCATGACAAACTACTTCATTAATACTGGTACAGATAGAACCAGTAAATGGAGGATGACCGGGAGGGGTATAGCCAAGTTGGGCACTGATGGCTCCCTGTGCCTGAGTCCAATTTTCGGCTTCGTCGTTTAATTCTTGAGTGCTAACTCCTGGTTGTACTATTGGTTCAAGATGGTTGAGTAAATTGGCTGCGAGTCTCCCCACTCGGCGCATTTTTTCTAATTCTCTCGTGGAGAGCAAAATAATTCCAGATGTTTTTATAGGAGCTTAACGAAATGTTTGATTGATAATAGTTAAGTTTTTCCGATTCATGGCCAGATGTCATTTCAGTTATCAGTTATCAGTTATCAGTTATCAGTTATCAGTACCTCCTACTGAAATAGGAGGGTTGAGACCTTATTTTTTGGTCAAGATGTATTTGCCAGACTTTGCTAGCAAATTATATTATAGCGAGGCATAGCACAACACAAGTTAGTCAGTTATTTGTATGCTTAATATTAGATAAATAAGTATTAGGTGTTGAAAATGGGCGGAAAAACAGATTTAGATAGAGTTGTAGCTTATATTCCTCCAGAGTGGAAAAAAGAGTTAGAGAAATGGGCAAAAGAGGATGAACGTTCTGTGTCTTGGTTGGTAGGCAAGTTAATTGAGCGAGGTTTAGAAGAACATCGAAACCATCAAAATTCTGAGAAAGTAGTTCAACAATTAATAATTAATAATTAATAATTAATAATTACCTCTCCTTGAAAGTATATAGGATTGACTCCAAGGAAAAATCTTTCTTGTTTCTCCTTTAAAGGAGAGGTTTTAAGCCTTAATTATTCGGTAAATAATTGATGAATAAGAGTAGGATAATTGATTTAATTTTGGATTTTTGGAGATTTATAATAAACATTTCCGATAAGTTAATACGTATTTAAAATGCGTATTGGCAAGTCATAATTCAGAAGTAATATTGGTCTACTAATATGAAGCAATGTAGTTATCCTAGTTCAACTTGCTGATAATAGATAAAGTTCTAAAGCTAATGCTGCTGATGCGTCAAAGCCATTATAAGCATCAGTAATAACTATGTGAGTATCAGGGGGATAATGCTCTGGAATATCATCAATTGCTACCCATGAATATCCTAAACAATTGTTATTTCTTAAAAATTTAACTACTTCTTGATGTCGAATATATTCAAATTGATGGATAATTTCTGGGTCTAAAAAAGGTGTAAACCCAACTACTTTCTCCCTAAAGTCTGGAGAAAATAAAGACCGAACAAATTCAAAGGAAAATAATTCTCTCCATGAAGATGAGATGACAACTAATACTCCTGGATATAGTTGTACAATATCTTCAAATAGACTTAAAAAAATTGGATCAAATTGAAGATCATTTTCTTTGTATATTGGGGAATCAAAGTTTTTTTCAGGAACTAGAACGCCATCAATATCTAGAAATATCCACATCTTAGAAAAATACTCTTTGCTTAAAAATCATTACTTTTTTAGCATCTAGTGAGACTTATAAGTAGAGCAAACTAAAAAAAAGACATTGCATTTTTAATCAAAAAAACCCTAAAGGCAATCAATATAAACTTTTGAGCTAATTTACAATTTGATACATAGCGCCCAAAATTTACCATGTTCTACTTAGCAGTTTTCATTAACATAGAATACAGAGATTTTGGCTTAAAGGCAGAGGACAGAAAGCAGAAGGCAGAAGGAAAAAAAAGTTAGAAGGAAGAAAGTTTTTTGAACGCTAATTAATTATCTGGACATAATATTAGACAACTAAAAAAGTTAGTTTTTTTGTCAAAAGGAAATTTCCTGTAAAGTCTTTTAATCGCACTTATTATTCATAACATTATTTTTTCAAATTGGCATTAGATATTTTCCTGACAAAAACACTATATGTACCATAGTGCTATAGTTTTTATCTAGTATATATAGTACATTAACCTAAGTCCTGTTAAAATTGGTATAACCAGCTTATAGACAAAAAGAGTAATGTTTTAGAGTTAGTATATTGATTCATTATTCTTTTTCCTGCAACAAATGTGGCATATCAAAAAATATAGTTGGCATTTTTTTCTATCCCTATTTGCTTTTTTAATTCTCGGTGCATTTATTACGAGAGGATACACTTTTCCAGTAGGAAATCATTATACCCATGTTCCTCAAATTAAATCGATGTTGCATCCTGAACTCTATATTAATGATTACTATGTTCAGGAAATGTTGCAGTTTACTCCCAGATATTACTATCAACATTTAATTTATTTTCTCAGCAAATTTATTGGTAGTATTTCCCTCACATATTTGATTTATTATCTAATTTCATTGATTGGTTTTATCTGGGGTTTATCTGCTATTAGTAAAATTTTTACCACCTCAAAACTATCTACGGCAGTTTTAATTTTTCTGAGTTTAAAAGCTTACACTTTAATTGGATATTTAGAACTTTTTCCTAATACTCCCATACCTGCAACATTTGCGATGAGCTTAACAGTTTGGGGGATTTATTTCTGTTTTCGGCAAAAATGGATAATTGGTTATTTATTTTTTGGTATTGCTTCAATATTACAGTTTTTAGTTGGTATTTTGCCAGGAATAATGATGATACCTATTATGTTGATTGAGGGGATAAAAAATCGACAATTTAAACAAGTAATTTTGCCGTTAATTATTTTATTTGGGTTGGCAAGTTTAGTTTATCTGCCAATGGTATTAACTGGTACGACTAGCACTGATAAATTGAGTAATGAAGAATTTGTTTTTATCTACGGTTGGGTAAGAAATCCTCATCATATTATTCCTACTTATTGGAGTTGGAAAATTAGGCTGGATTTTATTTTTTTTATTTTGGGTGGATGTTTGTGTATTCACAAAGTTGATATTTTTCGATCAGAAGATTTTTTACAGAAGTCGGGAAAAGGAAAGATAGAAAAGATAACAGGAAGGAAAAAAGATGTAATTTTTACTAATGTAATTTCTCTAGAGAAATGGAAGTTTTACCTAATTATTGCAGAGTCAATTTTTGCTTTGTTTTTGGGTTATATTTTTGTCGAAGTTTATCCACTAGCTTTATTTGCTAAATTGCAGTTAGCACGAACTGTTCCTTTTGCTCAATTGATGATATTTATTGCTGTGGGTATTTTGAGCGATCGCTTATATCAACAGGGTAATTTAGGAGTAGGTTTACTGTTGATAATATCTCTAATTTTGCCAGTGCCATATCAAGGAATTTGCTTTTTTATTTTATCGGTTGGATTGTTTTTTTTGGAGAAATGGAGTTACAAATTAGTAGTCTGGTTAATAGTTTTAGCTGGATTAATATTTTACTTATGGCAGTCACGGATAGATTCAAATTTTAATCATTTATTGGCAAAACTTAGTTTATTTTTGGTGTTAATATTTCCGTTTGTTTTGGATGAGGTTGATTTAGCGTTGGTGAAGTCTAGTGGCAGCTACATAGCTAGGAAATATTTAATTACTTATAGTTTGGCTGGAGTCACAACTTTAGTATTTGTTTTGGGATTATTTGAGGCATTGCCAGGAAAATTTTTAGAGGTATTTCAACAACAGGTAAAATTTAACAGAGTTCCTCAAGATGAAGTGACGAAATTAGCTTTAAGATTTAGACAAATTAGCGATAAAAACGACATAATTTTAATTCCTCCATTTGTGTCAAATTTTCAGTTTTTTTCAGAAAGGGCGGTTATTGTAGACTTTAAACATTTTCCTCAAACAGATAGCGGAATTAGGGAGTGGAAAAATCGAATGGAAGATGTTTTTGGCGTAGATTTGAATGATAAGTTAGCGGTGGGTGCGATGGAAATTTTGTTTCCACAACAGACGGGAAAAGAATTAGTTAATGTGGCGAAAAAATATGGAGCTGAATATATTTTGACTAGGGTTAATTGGCATGGAGATATTCGAGGGAATATTGTAGTTAGAGAAGAAGAATGGGTTATTTTTCACATAAATGATGATGTAACACAGGCATCTTGCCAGTAATAGTTGTACTATACCCTGGATAAAATTTACTTTATTATTACTAATCTTATCTCAGTTATAATGTTGTAGTGGTAGTTAGGAGTCAACGGACGTTTTATGCAACATCCTTACTTCCTACTTCCTACTCCTTACTCCTTATTAATTATGTCAAATCTCACAGTTAAAGAGTTGGAAATTTTGCAAGGTACTCTAAATCAAGCAGGTTTAGATTATCAACTAGAATTAGAGGAAGGAAAAATATTAGTTGTGGGTCTATCAGATATTGTTTCTAGTGAAATTGGCGTTCGCTTAATAGCTTCTCTTTATGCTTGGGTTAACCCACGTCGTCTTGGACGTTTATTTGATTCTAGTGCTGGTTTTATTATTTCAGATACTAATTTAAAAGTACCCGATGTTTCCTTTGTTCGTGCCCAACGTCTGAAAAAAAGCGTTCGTTATTTTGGGGAAATAGTGCCAGACTTAGTAGTATAAATTAAATCTCAAAGCGATGAACGAATCAAACCTTTAAAACAGAAAATCAAGAAATATTTAGAATTAGGCGCAAAAGTAGGAGTATTGATAGACCCAGACGAAGAAATAGTAATAGTTTGTCGCTCTACTGGTGAAGAAAGTGAATTTAAAAATGGGGATAAATTGACTATTCCTGAACTTTTTGGTGAGTGGGAATTATCTATTATTGAACTTTGGCCTCCTGTGTTTGATGAAGAGGAATGAATTTTGTCACAAATTTAATTTTTCATAGAATTATATACATATAGTGCATGGCGGGTTAATCAGGGAGCTGGTCAACAGACTATTCTCTAATCTATAAAAACTATAACGTTACAGATATATAGTCTTGATAACTTAAAAATCCGTAAGTCTTGTTAATCTAGTAGAACTGAATTCCAATATCTGTTTTTTTGTTATTCATTCAAATAAATCAGACGTATTTAAAAAATCCAACAAAATAATAGATTTAATGAATCAACTAAAAAATATCTATAGACAATTATTAAAAACTTGGTTTTTGCAAATGATTTTGCTGTTAATTATCATCCTAATAATTGGTAGCATTTGGAAAATTAAGAATAACAATCTCGACTATTTAGTCAGTAAAATAGAAGGTCTACAAAGTGACATTGAAAAATTTAGACAAACAGATTAACTACAATTAAAAGAAAAACTTAGCTTACAGAAAGATTTACTTCTTATAGAAAAAGATAAAATCAATGCCCAGAATGCTATCTATGGAACTTTAAGTCAGACCTTGGGTGGAATATTTTTCTTTATCACTGCCTATTTATCTTGGCGTAATTTTAAGTTAGCTGAACAGAAGCAAGTTACGGAAAGATTTAGTAAAGCAATTAAACAATTAGGAAGTAATGACTTAAGTATTTGAGTGTTTCAATTTGTACATCTCTCCGAAAATTTGGTCAAGCTCTTTATCTATCTTCTCTTGGTGTTCTTTTTCTTTAGCTGTTTTAAAATATCTGATATAGTTTCCTTTATCTTGTTCAACTTTTAAAGACTCAACATCTTTTTCTTTTAGTTTGGGTACCATAGCTAAAACCTAAAAAAATTAGCAAAAAAATACAACGAAAGTAGAATTAATCAAAGCCTTTTTGAGCGGAATCCTAACTCTCAAAACTATTTTAGTAAATGGTCAATGTTAGAATGATAATTTGTCTCTATGTAACATATGTATTAAGTAAATCTACATAGATTGTCATATTATAACATTTGGAGCTTTGAATAAAGCAAACAATATTATATAAATATATTTTTGAAAAATAATTTAATCTTATACTAAGACACTATAATAAAGCGATCAAAAACTATAACGTTAGAGATATGTAGTGTATAAAACCCATGCTGGGATAATAGATGTTTGGCTTTTAACTATCCAGGATATTAGGCAATATATCCTAATCGCTTGATAATTTATCTAAAATCTCAAAACCCCAACGTTGGAGATAAATAAATAGTCAATTAAGACTGTGGAGTACTCGTCTAATAATTCCTCTAAAATCTCAAAACCCCAATGTTGGAGATGAATAAATATTCAATTAACTGCAAATTTATATTTGTTGGGTTTCTTGACTCAACCTAACCTACAAGAGTTCAACATTTTCCTCTCTCTCTTCTACAACTTCACAAATCTGCTGATCCACATAATCATCATCGACATTTCGAGTTATTAATTCTGCCAAAATTCCTAAAGATATTAACTGTACGGACAGAATAATACATAATATTCCAAATAAAAATAAAGGGCGAGTACCTATAGGTCGAATCTCCATAAACCAAAGTACAATTAAATAACCTAAAGATGTCATTCCCATAGTACCGAATAATAATCCTAAACTTCCAAACAAATGACCTGGTTTATGTAAATAATGAGTAGTTGCTAAAACCGTTAATAAATCAATAAATCCACGAGTATAACGTTCTAAACCATATTTAGATTTTCCCTGTTTTCGCCGATGATGTCTGACAGTTACTTCAGTAATTTTAAATCCCAGACTATGAGCTAATACAGGAATATATCGATGTAATTCTCCATAGACTTTTATGCAGTCTAAGACTTCTTTTTTATAAGCTTTTAATCCACAGTTAAAGTCATGTAATTTTACTCCAGTTAAAATTGATGTAACTCCATTAAATAATTTCGAGGGTAATGTTTTGGAAAAAGGGTCGTTACGATGTTTTCGCCATCCAGAAACTAGATCGTATCCTGACTCTAACTTTTCCAAAAATTTAGGTACTTCTGCCGGGTCATCTTGTAAATCTGCGTCTAGAGTAAAGATAATATTTCCTGTAGCTTTTTTAAATCCAGCAGATAAGGCAGAAGATTTGCCAAAGTTTCTTCTTAATCTAATTCCTTTAATTTTTTGGGGATATTTTTTGATTAATTCATTAATCTCTATCCAAGAGCGATCGCTACTCCCATCATCAACAAAAATTATTTCATAACTATTAATTTCGGCTAAATTCATTACATCCAAAATTCTCTCAAACAAGGGTTTGATTGTAGCTTCTTCGTTATAAACTGGAATCACAAAACTGAGGTATGTACTTTTCAATGTTCAATTCTAATTATTAAAAAGGGAATAGGGAATAGTGAAGAATAGAAAGCAGTATTAAATACTAGCAAACAACATTTAGTATTAGTAAAGGAGCATCTTGCTTCCACTGTTTCATCCACCAATATAATCACAATAAACTACTATAATGTACCACCACTATTAAAACTATATTGATTGGATAATTTTAACCAATCTTGACAAGTATTAAATGTAACATAAACTAGCCTAAGATTTATCGCCAATATATTTCCTAACCAACTTTTTCTTTGCTATAAAAGAATTTTTTTTTAATTACAACTATTTTCACTTGATACTTAACTTTTTTGGGTAATACTCCTTATAAAATATTAGCCTAATAAAAATATGATTGCTATATGAACGAAAAAGTTGTGGAGCTAATAAAGCAAATGAAATCCTTTGATGATAAAGTTCGTCGCAATGCTATAGCGGACATAGGATTTATTTTTAGAGATGTATTTTCTGAAAGTATCTAGATATGAAATATTTGAGTTATTTGAAGGGATGCTATCTCCAAATTTGATAGATTTTTTTTCGATGAAACTGAATTATATGAGATTGTAGTTTGTATTCAAGAAGAAATTGAAGCAAGGAATAAAGAGACAGGAAGTATAGCATTAGTAATAGGTGTAATTCTGCTCAGACTGGTTTATTACCCCTAGTTATAGGTATCAAAAATAGTATTGAAAAATTGAATTTAGGTGACTTAAATCAAGTGTTAATTTCGTTGGGAAAGTTATTATTTTTTGATAATAGTTTAAGTGATAATGAAAAAAAAGATATAGTTCTGAAGAATGAATTAATGAGTAAAATATTGGCTAAAATTATTTCAGAAACACCAACATATCACGATCGCTTACTAGAAACATATACACATTTAATATCTCGTTTTATTTGATGATGGAGATGAAGAAACAGACAGACTATGACAAGCATTAAGTGGTTAAACAAAATTAATTTAATTGCATATATCTAAAATATCAAAAACCAAAATTATGTTGATTATTTAAAGCTATCCAATCTTGACGATTTTTCAATTTCACATAAGCTGTTAAAATCTCCTGCTGTGAGTCTTGAATATTTTCTATATTTTTGACTTTTGAATGTCTTGAGTGCCTCTTACATTCTGAGGTATCCTCAGAATTACACACTCGCTTTTGACTTTTAACTTCGATATATCCTTTCCAACCTGAAAATTCATATTCCGCTCCTAATAATTCTGCCACATCAGCACGAGGAAAACCTGACATTCCAAAACCTTTGACCACATTTTCTTGATTCAGAATAGCAATACATTTAATCTGAACATTCTCGTTACTTTTGACTTTGAACTGTCTTGAGTGTGTCTTACATTCTGAGGAGACCTCAGAATTGCACACTCGCTTTTGACTTTTAACTTGACTTACCCATCCATTTACTCTAGCTGTAGTAGAAGAAAATTCAGTCACAGTGTCAAAATATCCCTGTAAATTTTCTGGTGGTTTTGCTGTTAATAAATCTGAGTTAATTTTTTTATCCAAATTTGCACAAAAATTATCCTTTTTTATATTTCGATTAAAAGGTACTAAACCATCAGCTTTTAAAGCATCTACTAAACCTAAAAAAGCAGCAGGTCGGTTGCCTACTTTTTCTTTAATTAAAACCGGGTCATAAATGCCAAGTTGTAAGGATAATCCTACTAAAGGTTGATAAGTTGCGCGATGAGCAATTTCTCTAAAAGTTTCCGTACCTACTCGATACATTAATATAGTTAAAACAGTCAAAACTGCCACCAATGGCATAACAAAATACCACTGTTTTTTGAGAGTAAGTTGCTGTTGTTGGAGCAATAAGAAAATTAGGATAATTAGACTTAACCAAAATAGAGAAGGTAGAGTAGCATAACGAGAAGCGATCGCTTGTTCTATTCCAAAACCAGAACGACTAACTGCTGCCATTAAAGCGGTGCCAAAAGTATAAATTATTATTGATAACCAAGGCAACCAATCTTGAGGATAAATTACAAATAACCAATAAATTAAAAATATTCCTGCTAAAACTAATCCTACCCAACCTATTGCGGAAGCGACGGGAATATTATGAGTAAAAATTGCTCCTAAATAAACAGGAATGTAGGTAACTATATCAATAAAATTCAGTTTAGATAATGAGGGATGATGAGAGGGTGTTGTGTAGGTTAGGAAATAAATGCCTATTACTAAAACAGAAAAAAATAGATAACAGATAGTAAATTTTTTGGGCAATTTATATAGAATAGCAACTGCACATAATATCGGCCAAATTCCTAGAGCGGTACTATAACTAATACATCCTAAAATTCCCAAAATTATACTGGCAATAGCAAATCTATTTTGTTGAGATTCTAGTAATTTTTTTACACAAAAGATTGAAGCAATAACAAATAAATTAGCAATTACCCAATGTACTCCACTATATCCGCGCATCCAGTTATGAGCAGCAGCAGGGGTAAAGTTAAAAACTGAGATGAATAAAATTAATAATAAAAGTATAGGACGATATTTTGTGAGAGTATTAGCTACTAATGCAATTAACAAAATTCCCTGAGCAACAGCTAGGAAAAATGTAGCTAGACACAACCCAATATTGGAACCTTTAGTAACAACAATATTCAGAGCATAAATTATGGCAGGAATTAAGACAAAATGTTCGTTTGCTCGAAACATCCAGTCAAAAATATTCGCGGAAAATCCATCTATGGAATAGATATTTTTAATCATCCACCAATAATCAAAATTTAGCAATTCCCCTGCTTTAGATATCATAAATAGTACATAGAAAGCTGGGAGGAAAATTACAATGGTAGCGATAATTATAAAAATAAGTTCTGACTTTTTTTTGACTAACATAAATCGGAAGGAAAGACACGAATTTTTGCACGGATGTACAGATTAATTTGAAACAGGTTAATATTTGCTACCCTACTTATATAGCCATTTCAGTTTAGATTGAGACGAGGGTTTCTTGCTGTGAAATGGTTTCATTCTTATTTGAAATTATAATATAAAATTGATAAGTGTTGGCTACAAATAACTAGGATATTTCTTAGGAGTCAGTCCTCAGGAGTCAGAATGAATGGCTTTAATAACAGTTTTTAGGTCTGAATTTATCTTTTTAGTCCAAGAGACATCTCCTATAAAGTATTTTAATTGCCCTTATTATTGATAACATTCTTTTTTCAAATTGGTATAATACCAAGGGCGAAAAAAGAATGCTATGGCACTACAAGAATTGGTTAAGACATTTTTCAATCGTATTTGCGGAGCGTTTCCCCAGGAAAAAACCTTTTCAGCTTACTATTCCCTGTTCCCTGTTTCCTAGCGCGTAGCGCTATACAAAAAGCTGCATCTTGATCGGAGATCCTTAAAAAGAGTTACTCCAATTTATTTTAGACAACTATCTCTATAATTTTTTCCTTTTTTTTCAATATTTATTCCTGTAGTAATAGACATCTCCAAGAATAAAAAATAAAATTAATTATCGCACTCTTATTCATCAATTAGTTTCCCCTACTCCCTAAACTAATAAATAGCGATAGGATTAGCAGGCGAACCTGTTGCACCTTTCATTTTTAGAGGAGCAAACACAAACATAAATTCGTAAACTTTATCTTCTATTAATTGACTAACATCCAAGTTCTCAAAAATAGTAATACCGTGCTTAACTATCCATTCAATATGACAATCAGCAGGTCGATTTGGGTCTTCACCAGGAGCAGCTTCAGTTCCCCAAGTATCTGACCCTACCATCGCTATTTTTAATCTAGATAAATAACGACAGCTAGTAATACCTGGTCCAGGTCGTCCAGAATTAAATATTTGACGATTTTTAGCTTTTTGTTCGGGATTCAGACTATCCCAGTCTTTTCCCCAATACTTACCATGACCTGTATAGAAAATAACTACATCCCCTTGTTTTATTGGAGTTATTTTTTGTTTTTTTATCGCTCCTTTAATATCATTAATAGTAATAATTCCTGAGTCATTTTTACTCTTACCTTGGGGAATCGGGAATCGGGAATAGAAATTAATTTTAAAGTAAGCATTCAGATATTAATAGTCAGCTCTTCCTAGGTCATGCTATACAAACAAGTTTTTTCATTAACGAACCAAGCATTTGCTTAACTTATACTACATTTTACTACATTTTCAACCAGATAATTGAAGCACAAGAAAGAGGAACTTGAGTTGTTAACTAAAGGTAATAAGGCTAATAGCTTACCTTTTAAAACTGTAGCTTACTATCCACACAAAGTGCTGTAATTCAAGAAACATTAAAGAAATAAGAAATAAGGTCTTAAGCTTCCAATTTTTAAGGGGATAGAAAAAATAAAATTCCCTATTTCAAGTCTTCTATTTAAGCTGGAAGCACTGATAACTGATAACTGATAACTGAAATTGCCTCACAGAAATTTTAAGATTGTCTCAATTAAAGTTTTCGGTTCCTTTTGGAAAAACATATGACCTCCTGGAAATTCATGTAAGTCAAAAGAACCGAGAGTATGGTGACTCCATTCAAATAATTCTTCATGGTTAAGTTCACCATCATTTGTACCTCTAAAACTAACTATGGGAAATTGAAAAGGAGGTTCACCAGATTCAATATATGTTTCGTGGAGAGTGAGGTCTGCTCGTAAAATTGGTAAAAATAATTCTATTAGGTCTCGGTTTTGTAACACTGCTTCTGGAGTACCACCGTAGTCACGAAATTTAGACATTAAAACCTGGTCTGACTTTTGATGAACTGGGTTATCAATGGGAATATGAGGAGCGTAACGACCTGAAATAAATAGACATTTGGGAGTCGGGAGTTTTTTCATTCGCAGTTGATGAGCTACTTCAAAACAGACTGCCGCACCCAGACTATGCCCGAAAAATACAAAAGGATATTCTATAATTAGCGGTTTTAATGCTTGAGTCAATGGAGGTAAGAGATTGTCCCATTTTGTAATCAGGGGTTCTTTAATTCGAGTTTCTCTTCCTGGTAGTTGTATGGCACATACCTCTATATTAGAAGGCAAGTATTTTCCCCAGAGACGAAACAAGGAAGCACCAGAGGCAGAAGGGTGAAAACAGAATAAACGTAAAGTCGGTTGAGAAATCGGTTGAAATATTTTTATCCAAGGAGAGGGAGTAATAGTGGTATTCATTGGCAAATTTATTAGCTCTAAATTGGTATAATAAAAAATCTGGCTGTTAATGACTAAAAAAAATGTGGACTTTATTTGATTCTCATTCCTTAGATGGTTAGATATACATTTTTTCTAACTTCTTGAATTGTCTTATTTTTAAGAAGAAGTAATTGTTAATTGTTAATTTTTCAACTGCAACCTAACACTCAATGCCCTACAGAAATTTTAAGATAGTCTCAATTAAAGTTTTCGGTTCTTGTTGGAAAAACATATGACCCCCAGGAAATTCATGTAAGGCAAAATTACTAATAGTATGCTTTTCCCATTCGGATAAATATTGCAAGCTAACTTCCAAATCATTTTTACCTCTAAAAGTAACGATCGGAGATTCTAAGGGTGCTTCAGGAAAATACGTATATTTTTCATTGAGGGTAAAGTCAGCTCGTAATACAGGTAAAAACAATTCCATTAGCTCTTGGTTTTGTAAGACTGCTTCAGAAGTACCGCCGTATTCTCGCAAAGTGGAAATTAACTCTTGGTCAGATGCTTGATGACGTAGGTTATCAATGGGAATTTGAGGAGCGCGACGACCAGAGACAAACATATATTTAGGAACAGGAAGTTTTTCCCTGCGTAGTTTACGAACCACTTCAAAACTTATTAATGCACCGAGACTATGCCCAAAAAATACAAAGGGATATTCTTCAATTAAGGGTGACAAAGCTTGAGTCAGTGGAGGTAAAAGATCATCCCATTTAGTAATCAGAGGTTCTTTAATCCGAGTTTCTCTACCTGGTAATTGTATGGCGCAGACCTCTATATTTGAAGGCAAGTATTTTCCCCAAAGGCGAAACAAGGAAGCTCCAGCAGCAGCAGGGTGAAAACAGAAGAAACGTAGAGTAGGTTGAGAAATCGGTTGAAATATTTTTATCCAAGGAGAAGGAGTAGTAGTAGAATTCATTAGACAAATTTATTAGCTCGAAATTGGTATAACAAAAAACTCTAGCTGTTGACGAGTACATTTTTCAATACTTACTCCACCCGTGGGTTTCAGATACAAAATCTGCAACGTTATAGTTTTTGCTTACTAAGAACTATATAGTTTTTTTGAGTGAGCCTGGTGTGACTCTGTGGAAAATATTGTTATCTAGAGAGAGGGAGTGATAGTTGGATTCATTAACTGCGGTCAGGACTTCCCTGCCTGAAGAATCCCCCGTTCGTCATGTCGCGTAAGCGCAACGTCAGGAGTATGTCAATCTGTACTGCCAATTTAACTTCTAAATTCTAAATTCTAAATTCTAAATTCTAAACAGCTAACTGCTTTAACATTTGCCTCAAACTATCTTTCCAATAAGGAGAATGGTTCCCCAAAACTTTTGAGATTTTCCCACTATTCAAAACTGAAAAAGCAGGTCGTTTTGCTGGAGTTGGATATTCGGCAGTAGTAATGGGAACTACTCGTTTTACTTCCAAAGGAAAACCCAGTTGTTTTGCTTCCTCAAAAATAGTCATGGCAAAATCGTACCAACTAATCGCTCCACTATTTGTATAGTGATAAGTTCCATAGGTTTCCGAATTGAGGTGCGGAATAATTTTAGCGATCGCCTCTGCTAAGTCTCCCGTCCAAGTTGGACAACCGACCTGATCGTAGACAACTCTTAATTCTTCCCTATCTTTACCTACCCGCAACATGGTTTTGACAAAGTTACCTTTTCCATAAGTTCCATAAACCCAAGCTGTTCTAATAATAATATGATTAGCTTCTGTTTCTCGAATTGCTTCTTCCCCAGCTAATTTAGATTTACCATAAGTTCCGAGGGGGTGTGTCGGGTCGGTTTCTATGTAAGGGGTGCTTTGACTACCATCAAAAACATAGTCAGTGGAAATGTGGATTAAGGTAGCTCCTAATTTTTTAGCCTCTTTTGCCATAATTCCAGGAGCAATACTATTCACAGCATGAGCTAATTCTGGTTCATTTTCAGATTTGTCAACTGCTGTATAAGCTGCGGCGTTGATAATTATTTCTGGTTTAACTTGGTCTATAAGCTGGGAGATAGCATTGGAGTCTGCTAAGTCTAAGTTTTCTCGTCCTACTGCCGTTACTTCTCCTATTTTTGTGACAAGGGGTTGTAGTTGACTTCCTAGTTGTCCGTTAATACCTGTTAATAAGATTTTCATTTGTGATTTTTGATGATTCTGAGTTTTGAGAATTTTAAGTTTGAGAATTTGCTGATTTTCATTTTGTCTTTGAGTAAGTAGTTCGGTAAAGTTCCGCCTCTCTGAACAATAACTTCAGCTAGAAAGTTTCCCCAAATATTCTAATTTTTCAATCCATAGTTTTGAGAATTTTAAGTTTGAGAATTTGCCAATTTTCATTTTGTCTTTGAGTAAGTAGTTCGGTAAAGTTCCGCCTCTCTGAACAATAACTTTAGCTAGAAAGTTTCCCCAAATATTCTGATTTTTTAATCCGGAGTTTTGAGAATTTGCCGATTTTCATTTTGTCTTTGAGTAAGTAGTATAGACAAAATTTCAGCCTCTCTGAACAATAACTTTAGCTAGCAAGTTTCCCCAAATATTCTGATTTTTCAATCCGGAGTTTTGAGAATTTTAGTGTTTGAGAATTTGCCGATTTTCATTCCGCCTTAGTATCAAGTTAGGTGAAAAAGTTCAACTCCAAGCAAAATCATTCTAGCAACTAACTTTTCCAAAAATATTCTGACTCCTGACTCCTGATTCCTGACTCCTCTTATACAAACAAATCAGCATCTTTTAAAGTTGTACCAGCTTCATCTTTTTTAGATAATTTAACCTCAATTCCATCTAAAGGCCAATCAATTCCAATCTCTGGATCGTTCCAAATAATTGAACGCTCATATTCAGGTGCATAATAATCAGTAGTTTTATACAAAACATCAGCAGTTTCAGACACTACTAAAAAACCATGAGCAAAACCAGGGGGCACCCAAAGTTGTCGTTTATTTTCTGCACTTAAAAGATAACCTACCCACTTACCAAAATTAGGAGAATTTTTCCGAATATCTACAGCAACATCGAATATTTCTC
Organism: Okeania sp. SIO1H4; assembly: GCF_010672695.1. Lineage (NCBI taxonomy): Bacteria > Bacillati > Cyanobacteriota > Cyanophyceae > Oscillatoriales > Microcoleaceae > Okeania > Okeania sp. SIO1H4. The sequence continues at coordinate 273,352 of NZ_JAAHGB010000007.1, read as the reverse complement.
CCACAACTGTTCGTAATAATTTACCTTGAGCTTGTTGAATTTGATAATGCAAACCTCGCAATACTCCTTTGCTAGAACGAGAGTGATTATCTTGCACAAATTCCAAATTTACTCCTGTTTTTTCTGAAAAATTACGTTGATTAAAACTTTCCATAAAAAAGCCACGTTCGTCTCCAAAAACTTTTGGCTCTATCAGCAATACTTCTGGGATTTCTGTTTGAATTACATTCATTTATATGACCTCAATTTATTTATAGGTAGTAGGTTTTAGGTTTTAGGTTTTATGTTTTAGAGTTAATATATAGCAACCGCCTAAGCAGTTAGGACATATCAAAAGCTTAAAACTCAGACAACGCCAGATTTTTCCTTCTATCCTAGATAACTAAAACATTCTTCCTTCTGTTATATTCACAATTAAAAATTCCATAGATATATAACTTTATCTTGTCTGTTTTGTCAACCTTTTTTTCCCTGATACCAACCGTGAAAAAAGAATGCTTAACTTAGGCGACATTTCAATTATTAAGTAATTAACACAGACTGAATAACTTTTTTGATAATTACCACCCCAGTTATTGTTAATTATTCTGATGTTTATTTCCCCTCCTGGGAGGGGTTAAGGGTGGGTTCCCTCTCTATACGGAAGTTGCATGCAACGTCCCTACCTACTCCCCTACTCCCCTACTCCCTCACTCCCTTGCTTTTTCTTTCCCCTACTTTTTCTTTCCCCAAGCTTCTAATTCTCCTATCCACAGAGAAAAAACTAATTTATGGAAATTTAGCGTTCGAGCAATTCTCAGTAAAAAGGAGAATAAAGTTGGCTGATAATATTTGAGTCGATCAAATATATATTCCACACTCATAGAATTATTGGTTGGCTTTGATTCTACATCAGAAAATCCACTTTTTTCCAAAGCTAATTTTATCGTATCAAGGGAGAAATAAGTCAAGTGTTCAGCTGGTTTATAGTGATACCATAAAGATCCTAATAATTTATGCCAAAACCCTCCCAAATTAGGAGTAGTAATAAAAATCCATCCTCCCGGTTTCAAAAGTTGATAAGCTCCTGTTAGTTGAGCAATAGGGTCTGTTGTATGTTCAATCATATCTTGCAACATAATCAAATCAAAAGAATTAGGTTCAAAATTATGATTAAACAAATCACCTTGATATACAGATAAACCCCTATTTTTAGCAAACTTTACTGCATATTTTGATACTTCTAAACCTTGAGGATTATCCCATCCTAAATCTTTTGCTTGCTCCAAACAATCACCTAAAGCACAACCCACATCTAATAATAAGCCTTGACCAGAAAGTTTTGTTTCAGCCTTTAATAAACGTTTGCGAAAAGTCTGGCTATTAATTTTCATCCCTTGGAAATAATTAGAATATCCTCCTTTAGGAAAATCGTTATTATAATAATCTTCCTGATAAATTGCAGTAGGATTTACTGGTGGATTATTATCCCATACCATACCACATTCAGAGCATTTTGCTAATAGATAATCATCCCCTGCTTTGTAGTAGTTAAATTTATCTGTATGACATAAGGGACAATGATTTTTTTGCATAATATTTGATGAAAATTACTTCTGTTAAAATTACATCTAGATAAATATATTGCCAGGGATTAAAATCCCTGGCTCACAGCTAAAGTCCTCTGCAGAGTACTCCATATTTTCAGTCCCTTTTAAGGGACTTCAGCTATGAACCATGAAATTTATTTCATGGCTATTTTAGAGGTTATTGTTATCTTTTCAACTCTCTTCTACCCTAACTTTTACTTCATCATTTAATTTGACAAATTCTTGTTTGTCAGAGTTATAAACCCAAGCTTTAATTATATTTTCTCCCATGGGTAAAGATTTAGCTGAAAATGTTACTTTCCATCTCACTTTACTATAAAGTTTTGACTTCATAATTTTAGCAATATCATTACTCTCTAAGTTGACAATGGCGTTGGCAAAAAAACCTTGATTCTCACCAGAAGAAAGTAATACTAAGTTAGGTTGTTTTTTTCTATCTGGTCTAATTGCCCAACCTCCTAAATTTAAAGTTTCGTCACCTTGAATAATTAGAGGTTTTGCAGTTGTTTGAGGATTATCTAAATAACCATAATTTTGTTTTGGTTGTTTGATAAATTCCAGATTTTGAGGAAATTCTCGCCATCCTAATTTTTCCATAATTTCTGCACCTTGTCTGACTAACCAAGTTTTACCATTCATTAATACTAAACAACTATCTGGAGATTCTCTGATAAATTCTGAATCTGCTAAATAGTTAATTATTTCTAGACATTCTTTCCGACTTTCTATGTAGGGAAAACTTAATTTTACATTCCTCACAACATACACCGAGTTGATCGTCATAATTCCTGTCATTGCGACAGCTAAAATTTTATATATTGATAAATATTTTTGTTGCTCCTGTACAAACAAAGCTAGGAGATATATTAGAGAGATAATTAATAATATTGATGTGGTTGTATATCGGGAAGAAATCATTGCATTTTCGATTCCATATTCTGCTCTACCTACAGAAATAGATAGAGCAGAAATTAGAGAAAATGTACCTATTGTTAACCAAGGAATGGTTTTCTTTAGAGAAAAATCTAAATTTGTTAATAAAGGTGCATCCAAAGTTTCTAAAGATTCTGGAACAGAAATTCTATTTCCTCTGAATTTCCAATTCATTGCTTCGGGTAGAGAACTTTTTATTCCTAATTCTTGACTTTCTTTTTTCAACAAAATTTTATTGAGAAAGTAATATGTGAAAAATAAGAAACCAGAGAATAATATTAATCCTGTTAAAATTGCCGGGATAGGAAGTCTAACTAAAGGTAAACCTAAAACTGCTAAAAAGTAATTTACAATCAGAAATGGTTGTTCTGTAAATAAAAATGGTTTTGGTTCTCGAATCGGATTAAAGTTAATTGCGTAGATAAGAGATGAAAGTATAAAGAGCAAAATCCAGATACTTAGTCTACTAATTTTTTGTTTTAGTTTGCCTTCTATAGATAATATTGACGGAATTAAAACCAGCCAAGAAAGTAATCCTTGTATTAATGTAAAACTTCCGATTAAACAAAATATTGCTGCTAGAAATATTCTGGTTTTTACGGATAAATTATCTAAGGCGTGAATAAAATATACTGCCATTATTAGACATAAGTTTGTCAGAAACCAAAATAGGGTAAATCCCCATAACCAGTTTTGATGTTGTACTAAGGAAAATAAGAATAAACAACTTAAAATATTTGCTATATGTAGGATATTTTTGTTTTGATTCTGAAATTGAATTTCGGCTATTTTGCAAATAGCAAAAAATGTCATGATGACAAAAATTACGCTACAAATTATTTCGGCTTGAGTGTTCCATTTAGTGGCAAATGCTAAGGCGGTAATGATTAATTTTGGTATTAATATTCTGTGATGTCCGTGTACTGTGAAAAAGTCAAAAAATGTGGCATTTCCTTCAGCAACTCGCTCAAAGATAGGGGTTAATCTCCATTGATCCCAGTAGGGAACGTTGACACTAAAATTACCGAGAAACCAAAGGAGTAATAAGACTGGGAAAATATAGAGAGTTAGTAATAATATTTTGGTTTGGGAAAATATTTTTCGCATTATTGGGAAGTGGCGATCGGCAATATTATAGGTGTAGGTTGGGTTTCGTTCCTCAACCCAACTACTGACACTTATACAATAAAACAAACCACATCTGTATCTCTTTTCTCTATTCGTTTAATGTTAGGTTTCACTACCGTTCAACCCAAGCTACAATCTACTTTTAACATTATTAGAAAATTGGTAGATAGCTTTTTTTGGAAATATTACCTTAAAGCGAAGTTGAAAGTCCTGTTTCTTTAGAGCTATGCAGCAATAGAGATGAATAAAATTTTTATTTCTGATTTGCGAAAAGCTTGCCTCTGAATTTTCTAGGCAAAAGCTCCTATTGCGTATGTAGCAATAGAGATGAATAAAATTTCTATTTTGAATTTGCGAAAAGTTGGCTTCTGGATTTTGTCGGTAAAAACTCCTATTGCGATATCCGCAATAAAAGAGAAATGAGCCTAAATTCCTATTGCGTATGTAGCAATAGAGATGAATAAGATTCAGTAGTCAGGAGTCAAAAGAAAGAAAGAATTTAAACTATATTCTGAATTCTCATAAAAGCCGATCAATACTCCTGCCTCCTCTACAATTCCCATTTCTCCTAACTCGTACTCTTAACTAGCTGACTGCGAATTTAGCTAATTCAGAATTTATAATTCTGAAATTCTAATTAACATTAGTCAAACTCTTAAACTTGCCAGTAAAGCGGTTAAAGAACAACTCTAAAACTGTCCGTTTACCAACATTAATATTCGAGTTAATTGCCATACCATTCTGCAAACCAATTTCCAAATCATTTTCATTATCCAAAACAAATGTTTGCCGTTCTAAATCAATTGTAGTTTCAAAAGAAAAATAAGGTCTTCCTGCTTCTTGGTCTGGTGGAATAGCATCATCACTAATAGAAATAACCTCCCCAGTTACTGTACCAAATTCATTAGCTGGTAAAGCTTCAACTTGTACTTCTACAGGTACACATTCCACATCACTTAAACCTAATTTTTCTCGGTTTTCTTTCAGCTCCGGACAAGCACATTTTTTACCCGGTTCGCATTCAATAACTTCTCCACCAGCTAATTCTTGGTCGTGATAAGGTTCTAATTTTTTCCGTTTATCATTTAAAGCTTTTAATACCAAAGCAATATCTTTATTCTGAATATAAACTACCGCCTCTAAACCTTCATCATCATCCAATACTGTCAGTAACGGTTGAGTTTGTTGTGCCTCATAAGACGCATCTTCACATCTTTCTGGTTTAATATCCCCAGGTTTCAAGACATCATTAATTACATATTGACAAATAGGGTCAGTTTTTAGATCTAGAGAAGACTCTTCTTTACTAACAGGTTTTAAATCAAAAATTACTCCAGAAACTGGTGCTTTTAAAACTTGATTATCGCGAGTTTCTTCTAACTTTTCAATCTGAGCACTAACTTCAGTTAGTCTCTTATTGTTGTCTAGTTGTAAGCGAGTAAATTGAGAATCTATTCGAGCAATTTCCCTTCCTTCATTTTCAGCAATTCTGGCATAAAGTTCCCTTGCCCAACCATCTCTAGTATTTTTTAACTGTTCTTTAGTTCTATTAATAGCCACATTTAAACGCTGTTGTTCTAACCTAGCGCGTTGTATTTCTGCTTGACGAGCTTTGACTTCTCCCTCTCTAGCATTAATATCTGATAGGCGAGAATTTATTTCTCCTTCACGAGTATTTATTTCTCCTTCCAATATATTAATATCAGACCTGCGAGAATTTATTTCCCCTTCTCTAGCATTAATGTCTGATAGGCGAGAATTTACTTCTCCCAATCTAGTATTTATTTCTCCTGCTCTTGCTTGAATTTGGTCTTGTTGCCTTAAAAGCTCACTTTCTCCTCGGAAAACTTCTTGTTCCTGACGTTTTTTTTGTAGTTCAGCGATCGCTCCTTCTTCTACTAAAGGAGATATTTGTCCTAAAATTTCTTGGTTAGATCCTAATACTTGTTCTGACTTACTTAACTGTCCTTTAGCCAGGTTTAATTGCTCTTGAGAATATTGTAGTTGTTCCTGAGTATTTTTCAGTTGTTCGTTAGCAAACTTCAGTTGTTTCTCTGTATTATTTAATTGTTCGTAAGCATAAGTTAGCTGTTGCTTACTATTATTTAATTGTTGTTTGGCAAACTGTAATTGTTGTTTGGCATATTGCAATTGGTCTTGAGCTACTCTTAATTGTTCTCTAGCTGCTTCTTCATCTTCTTCTGCTTGTTGAAGTTGTTTTTCTAGCTCTGTAATTTGCAATTCTACAGCAGCTACACGAGAATTATATTCAGCTTTGTAGTTTACATATAATCCTTGCAAACTAGAGTCAACATTAACAAAACCACCTCTATTTAGATAAAGCTCATTAATCAGAGCGCGGTATGTTTGATTTTCTGATATTCTAGTTTGTCGCTCTTGAGCTAATTTTTGTAAATCTGGAGGTAAAGCTGTAGGAACTTGACCATTGAGTACCTCTTTATAAAACTGATTTTCTCTTTTTAGGGTGTCTCTTAATTCTTTAGCAGAACCTAAATCTGCACTAGGAGCAGTAGGACTAAAAGTTAGTAATGGTTGATTTTTTTCCACGCGATCGCCATTTTCTACATGAAGTCTAACTACATTGCCACTGGTAGGAGCTTGGACATCTATGGAACCATCTTTAAGTTCTAATTGTCCTGTAGCTGGTACTGCTTGGTCTATCTCCGCAAAGTAAGCCCAAATTATTGCTGAACTGGTAATTAACATAATCATCCATAGAAATAGCCTAGATAATATGGCTGGTTTTTCTAGAATGACTGGTTGTTCGTTTAATGATGTAGATTGAGTATTCATTTTGTTCTTAATTTTTTAGTAGGGAGTAGGCAGTAGGCAGTAGGCAGTAGGAAAGAATCAGGGAAAATGGAAGTTATAGAGAAGGTGGTCATTAATTAGGGAGTAGGGAGTAGGGAGTAGGGAGTCAGAATAAATGGCTTCAATATCATTTTTTAGGTCGTATAGCAGAAGGCAGAAAGAAAAATCTAGCCTTGTCTGAATTTTAAGCTTTTGATATGTCCGTGCCATTTGCTTCGACTGATATATTAACTATTCTTACTAATTATTTATCATTTTTTCCAGATTTTTTTTCCTCCTATTTACTTTTGATAATTGAGAATAATTGCTCAATTTTCTTTAATTTTTGATTTAAAAATTGTTGTCAAATTTCCTTCCTCCTTCATTCTCCTGCCATAATTATTGTTTAATTTAATTCTTACTTCCGATTATTTCCAGATTTTTATTCCTCCTTTCTTAACTTTGAGTAATTTGGGTAATTAAGCAATTATTTTCAAGTTTTCTTCCTTAAATAATTCTTGTTACCAAAATAACTTCTGAATTCTGACTCCTAACTTTTGACTTCACTTTTAAGTTTTTACTTTTTAACTCCTAACTTTTGATTTCACTTTTGACTTTTAACTTTTGACTTTTTAACTCCTAACTTTTGATTTTTGACTTTTAATTTTTTAATTCCTAACTTTTAACTTTTAACTTTTTGACTCCTAACTTTTAATTTTACTTTTGACTTTTAACTTTTGAATTTTGACTTCCCTTCTGTCTCCTGTCTCCTATCTCCTTCCCCAATTATTGTTGAGATTCTTGTTGTTGATAGAGACAGAAATAACGACCTTTAACCGCCATTAATTCACCATGAGTTCCCTGTTCCACCACCGAACCTTTATCCATCATAATAATAGTATTAGCATTTTTCACTGTTGTTAAACGGTGAGTAATAAAGAACACCGTTGTATCAGCAAAAGCTTCAGCCAAATTCTCACAAACTTGACGTTCCGAACTGTAATCTAATGCGCTAGTTGCCTCATCTAAAATCAACAATCTCGGATTTTGTAAAACCGTCCTAGCAATAGCAATTCTTTGCCTTTGCCCCCCTGATAAAGAAGCACCTCTTTCACCTACCATAGTGTTATAACCACTAGGTAAATTCATAATAAAATCATGAGCAACTGCTACTTTAGCCGCCCTCACAATTTCATCAGTAGTAGCATCTGGATTTGTCAAAGCAATATTATCTTGAACCGTACCATTAAACAGGAGAGTATCCTGCAAAACCACTCCAATTTGACGACGTAAAGAATATAATTCTACTTTTTGAATATCATATCCATCAATAAAAATTCGACCAGAAAGAGGTGGATATAAACGCTGCAATAACTTCATCAACGTACTCTTTCCAGAACCACTCAAACCAACAATTCCCACAAAATAACCAGCAGGAAATTCCAAATTTACATTAGCCAACTGTAAAGGTCCGCTTTGAGTAAATCGGAAAGAAATCTCCTCAAATTTAACACCCCCACTCATCGGCGGCATATCAATATTATTCCGGTCCTCCTCATCTACTTCAGCCTCCGTATCCAAAACATCTCGAAGTCGTTCAATAGACATTCCCACCTCTTGGAAACTCTGCCAAACACTCACAAAACGGAGCAACGAACCTGTCACATTACCAGCAATAATTCGGAAAGCAATTAATCCCCCCACTGACAACTGACCATCAATTACCAAATAAGCACCAACCCATAAAAGTGCCAGTCCGGAAAGTTTATTTAAAAAAGTACTAATAGAACTAGAAGTAGTCTGAGTCAAAACAGTATTAAAACTAGCAGTCATAAACTTCGCATAACGCGCCGACCATTCCCAACGAGACCGAAGTTCCAAATTCTGAGCTTTAACAGTTTGAACACCATTTAAAACCTCTACTAAATAAGATTGAGAATCAGCATAACGTTCCGCCTTTTTCCTTAGAAGTCTTCTTACAATTGGCGAATTAATAACAATAATTCCAGTAAAGAAAGGCACCCCTGCCAAAGCTACCGCCGTCATTAACGGGTTAAGAGCCAACATCACAGCAATATAAATTACTGAAAATACCGAATCCAAAACCACAGTTAAAGCTGTACCTGTCAGGAAATTCCTAATATTAGCCAATTCTCCAATCCTACCCGTCAAATCACCCACCCGACGATTATCAAAATAGTTGAGTGGGAGACGGAGTAAATGGTCAATAACCTCAGAGCTAAGTTTGACATCTATACGGTTAGTAGTATCCACAAACAAGAAAGTTCGTAAACCCCCCAACAAAGCTTCAAATAGAGCCACCAATAACATCAAGATACCCAGAACATCCAAAGCCTCAATATTACGTTGCCCCATCACCTTATCGATAATAATCATGGTCATCAGGGGGTTGACCAAACCAAATACCTGTACAAAAAATGAGGAAATCAACACCTCAATAAAAACTGTCCGATGCTCCATCAAAGAAGGAAGAAACCACCAAAAACTAAACTTTTCCTTCTGTTCTGATTTTGGAGCTTGGAGTAATAGAACTTGTCCAGACTCTCCCCAGATTTCCGCAAACTGGCCTGGTTTGAGACGAGTTAATCCGAATTCTGGACTACCAACAACAATCTCTTGTTCTGTAATGCTGTAAAGTACGGCAAAATGGTCCTGCCATTGAATTAAAGCTGGTGCCTTCAGACGATTAACTGCTGCTGCCGGAACCTGTACCAGTTGACCAGTTAATCCCATCATCTGAGCGATCGCTCCACAAGCTTGCAGAGACACCCTACCTGCAGTCCGAATCTGATTGTCCAATACCCGGCGAATCACATCTCGGCGAAACTTCAGCTTCAGATGTTTAGCCAGCATCTGAAAACAAGCCAAAGCAGCAGGTACTTCTCCCTTACCCCGGAAAATTGGATATTTTATAGATTGAGTATCTTGAGCAACAGTTGGTTCTGGTGGACGTGCTGGTGCTTGGGGGACTACAGATACATCTAAAGGCACAAGCTCAGTGTTTTGTGCCCCATTTTCGACGGTGGTATCTTCAAGTTCGCCTCGCTCTTTTTGTTCTGGGAATCCTAAAATTCTTGCTCCTCTGGGTCCCTCAATTTTTAAAGACCTACCCACTCCATCTAAAACCACTGGACTACCCGGAGCAAAATCTCCTACTACCCCACTACTGATTAGCCAGATTTTTTCCGATTCTAAGATAGATTCTAGTTCCTTAGTCTTTACATCTCCTTTTGGTAGGTTGACTACCACAGTTTTTTCGACAACATTTCTAGCAAGTTCTTTCAAGTTCCCACTAACTTCAGCCCTTCTAGCAAATTCTTGACTGAGTAGTTCAAATACTTCACTCACTGCTGGACGTTCTAAAAAGGCTGCCCCAAATTCTGGCTCTGCTTCTAATATTGCCAAGAAGTCTGCGGCGGGTAAAGTCACGGCAATTAAATCTGTGGAAGCGAGTGCTGTTTCACAAGGTGTCCCTCGTAACAACCCAGCCCAACCAAGGATTTCTCCTGGCCAGGCCAACTGTAAACTGGCATGACGTTGCGATCGCTGGTCGTAACCTAATATTCGTGCCTGACCTTGATAGATAATTGCTATCTGGGTGGGCATTTTTTCTCTTTCAAATAGTGGTTGGCCACTACGGTAACCAAGAAGTTGACACTTTCCCACTAATTGAGTTTTCAGTGCATTTTCTGAAAGTAGATTAAATGGTGGTTTGTCTGCCAGAAATTCTTGTACTTGGGATCTTGATATTGTTGAGGAAGTAGCCATCGAGTCTATAAATTTATTTCACTCTAGTTGGGCAATACCGAAATAATTTAAATCGGGTGGTAGATCGTAGGTTGTAGGTCGTAGTGAACTAACACAGCTAAAACTGTGCAATAGATTTTTATTTCTGGGGTTGCACATTATGGAATGATATTGCCAAAAATTAGTTTAGATTTTGACTAAAAATAACCATTAATTAATCATTCTAGCAATTGATTAATCCACAATCCAATTCAATCAAAAATCTCAAATCATTCGTCGCTGTGCAACGTCTAATTTTGTAGCAATGAGTAATTATCATAATTTTTCTACTACTCTTTATTGCTTGATTTAAACACCAATCGACACTTGTTTAATTTACTGTGGGCAATTCACCTCCCGTTAAATCGGAGATTATAACGGGAGACCCCTTGCCAAATCTAGTTGGGTTAAAATCCTCTCATCAACCAGTTTTCCTTGGAAGAGTAGGTTATTGGTTATTCACCTAAGAAATAATTGTTAATTGTTAATTATTGAAACCTACTACCTAACACTTTTCTTGTATGTTATTTACCTAGCACCTCACAACACACTACCTAAAACCTTCTTCAAACTTTTACGTCTGAACGTAGTGGCTTGAGGGTACCAATTTTTCCTATTTGTTCTCTGATCCAATTTTCAAATAGTTCATCTATTAGAGCGCGACGCATTGAGTCATCAAGCTGTGCAGGGATAAATTTTTCTAATCTAATAATTACTGTCCATTCCGTCAATGGACGTGGTGCCCAGATTTGACCTGGTTTACTTACTGATAAAATTTTGCCTATAGCAGGGTGTGGTTGACTCAGAGGCACTGGCCCTAATAATCCTCCCGAGCGCCCTTCTGGACCTTCAGAGTGTTGACGAGCTGCATCCGCAAAGGTTTGTTCTTCTTCTACTATGCGAAAATACAGTTCGTGGGCTAGACCAGAATTTTTTGTCCTAATCAGAGAGTATACTACCTGGTCTAAACTGCTCTTACGAGTCAGAAAATATCTTTCTACTTGATTACTCCAAGTTTCTTGTTTAAATTTTTCTAGTAATATTGGCCTAATTGCCATTTCTACCAATTGTTCTTGGGTCATGTCTTGGTTTTTGAGCCATGCTTGTTTGGTTTCGGGGGTATTTAACTGATATTGGTTCTCAAATTTTTCTACCGCTGTAGTTTTTTGTGCTTCTGTGCAAGTCAAGTTAGCGATCGCTTGGTCAATTATCACTCCTCGTAAAAAATGAGGCATTAACTGATAACGTTTTAATAACGATGGGATATCTTGAGCTTGCAATAATTTATCGCCGATTTGAAACAGTCCTGTCATTTTTCATATCTCCAACTGACTTGCACTATCCCTTTTAATTTAGTCTTCTGTTAAAAGTAGTGGCAGATTAAGTTACCATATTATTATTATTTCTTTATATTGATTCGTCTTTAATTTAAAAATACAAAGAAATAGGTGATTTTGCCCTGTGACGCATTGTCCTTTGGAGCTGTTCCCCTGTTATTGGTATCTACACTAAAGTCATAGGACTACGAATATGGGTCAAAATATATGCTTATTAATCCATGGTTTCACCAACTGCTTTTAACTTGGGTATAATTCGGATGAATATGCTAGTCAAAATATTTATATTATACTTTACTTCATAATAACATCATTATTATTACTACTGTCTACAATAGCTATAGTTAAATAATGATTATATAGTTAGATAGTTAAGACTATAGTAATCTTTTTCTCCTGCATTTTAAATTTTTATTGTGCTTTATAAATCTAGGTTTTACTGGTTTTTTTATTTATTGCATTGGCTATTTACCTCTTCTGTATTAGCATCATTATAACCCCAATTTTTAGGATCGAAAATACCATTTAATTCAGGCTTTTGTAGAATTAAATTCTGTTTAATTTAGATTATTTAAAATTTGACTTGATTTGCAGTCTTAATCTCAACTTTATTTGCTAACCAGAACTGAAATTATTACAATCCTTTTATACATTGTTTAGTAACAAGAACAAGAGAGTTAATTTTTGGGTGGTGGTGCATTTTTATTATTTTTGTGACGACGAGAACAGTGGGAGCATCTTGCTCCCATGCCACGCATTCCTTATTTCCTGTATACCATTACGACTGTAGGACTACCAATTTTTGTTGTCTTATATAAGATATAAAAAATTGTGCAAATATACGAATCTCCCCATCTCCCCATCTCCCTATTCCCTGACTTCTGCAATTAGAGGCCATCTTTTGCCTAATTTGGTTGCCATAATTCCAGTGTAAGTCTGAGCTAGTTGCTAATGCTAAACTGAGGTTCATATATTCTTTCTCAGTATGAGTGATTAATTCCGGTAATTCTAGTTATCTAAATATACATATGAATCATTCCCGATCGCTATAGAGGGAATAAGGAATAGGAAAAAATTTGCACTCAAATTTAATTAATTTTACCTAGATGCGATGCCTCTTTTTAGACTTCCTATACTTACGAGAAAAAGTCGATCTAGCAGTATTTTTTGAAATTGGTATAATGGCAAAAGAATAAAAAATTTACATCACTAATATCTAGGAGGCTAAAATGAACAATAGTGCATTTAATTTAGCTAGGGAAAAAAGTGAAAAAATTACTTCTTCTTTAAGAGATATTTCTGTTCTGATGGGAGAAAGAAATGAAAAGTCTGTAACTTTAGAAACTGGTGTAACTATAATACCGGCTTTGGGTTGCTCTGGAGATGCTAATATTTTAGTTCAAAGGGCTAATGAAATTGAACAAGGAATTTTTAATGTGCTTGTTCTTGGCGAGTTTAAGAATGGTAAAAGTACTCTGCTGAATGCCATGTTAGGGGAAGAAGTATTGCCATCAGATTTTCTTCCTTGTACCGCAATTATTACAAAGATAGTTTATGGAAATAGTGATGAGGTAGCTATATATAATTCTGGTCAAAATTATCCTGATATTTTCAGCATGAAAGACTTCAACGAGTATTTTAAACTTAAAGATGAGGATGAGGAAAATATAGCTCAGGCAGGTTATGTTGAGAGATTTAGTAAGATTGAATATGCTCAAATAGAACGTCATAATCGTCTCTGTAATAATGGGGTAATATTAATAGATTCACCAGGGTTAAAAGAAGATGCAGCTCGAACAAAAATGGCACATAATTTTTTGAAATAGTCACAAGCTATCATATTTGTTCTGAGAGCAGATAAGCTTTTAGGTGAAGATGAAAAAGATTTTTTTGAAAGCTATTTTCAACCAGGTCAGGTCAATAATGTTTTTATTGTTGTTAGTTTTATTGACCGAGCTAAAGAACAAGGACAACAAACGGTTGATAAGGTAAAAAGAAGAACAAAAAATTTCTTTGAAGATTATTATATAGATCGAGAAGGTGATTTTGATAGAGATTTTTATAACCGTCGAGTTTTCTTTGTTAATGCTTTAGGAGCGCTAGAGGTACGCAGAGGAATAGCAGATAAAGCTATTTTAAATTCATCTGGAGTTCTTGAGTTGGAGGAAGAGTTAGAAAAGTTCCTAGCAAGTCCGGAAAAGGTTACAGCTACTTTTGACTCAACTGTAGAATTATTAAGTTTAATTGTTTCTAATTCTCACGAACAAATTAATCAAGAAAAGCTCACTCTAGACCAACCTCTTAACGAGTTAGAAGAGCGACGCAAGCAAACAGAGGAACAACTACTGGAATTAGAAAAGGATAAAAGGGATATTGAAAAAACTATCTTTTTTTACCGTGACAAGATTAAGGAAAAACTCCTGGATGATTTAATTGGATATACTCAAGAAATTAAAGAAACTTGGCAACAAGACTCCCGTAAATTAATAGATATTAAGCCACTTTCTAACATCAAAGATATTCTTTTAAGTGTGCTTAGTGAAAAATCAAAAACTAAAATAAGAAACCATATTAAAGAAGCTTGTACACCGTACATAGAATCTAAGCTGAAACAGTGGGAAACACGAATCCCAATTTTAATTGAGGAAGACATACATGAAATGCAAAAAAAACTAGATAATCAATTATCTGATTTTCAACTTAAAGTCGATAAAATTAAAAGATTGTTTACCTTTGGAAAAGCAGAAGAAGCTTTTATTCCGGAAAAGAAAAAAGCTCAGAAAATTATTCAAGCTATACTGGGTGGACTCACTCTTGATGTTAGTCAAGTTACAGGTGCTTTAATGAGTAAGGGAGACTGGTTAAGTTTTCTTGGCAGACGTCTTCAGGAAATAGTTCTATTAATTCTTGTGGTTGATGTGTTGGCTATTTATAATCCTCTGGCAATATTGTTCATTGCCTTATTTGCTGAAGGGGTTTTTATCAAACTTCAAAAAGATGCTTTTAAAAGAGAAATACTAAAAAAACTTGGGGAAAAAATTCCGGAAAGTATGCGGGAAGTAGTGTTTGAAAAACGAAATGAATTTTATCAAGCTATTGAGGAAGAGTTTGAAATATTAGCTTCAAAACTTACAAATAATCTACAAGAGCAAATAGATGGAATTCACGAACAACAAGAGCAAATTATCAAGCGCAAGCAAGAAGGAAGCAATAGCATAAATTTAGAAAAGTCTCGTTTAGATTTAGTGGGAGAAGAGTTAATCAAACTTTTTAATGAAGTTAGTGTAGTTACTTATGGCAAGCATTTTACCCCTGAATAAATTCAAGAAATGTCTGTTCAAAGAAAGAACATTTTCATGGCTAATTAGTAAGGAAAAAGAAGCTGTACACAATGGATTTTATTTGATTAATTTGTCTGCTAAAACAGATATTTATTGAAATCAAAGAATATTTTTATGGCTAATCAATCAGGAAAAAAAAGCTGCATACAATGGATTTGATTTGGGAATTTTTCTCCTCAAACAGCTCGTTATTCAAAGAAAAGTGGAGGTATGAAAATGATTTGGAAATCAGATTTTGCTAATGAAGTGGTAAACTTTTATGGAGATTAAAGTGGGGTTTTAGATTGAGTGGGAGAAGAGTTAATCAAAATTTTTAATCAAGTTAGTGTAGTTACTTCTGGCAAACATTTTACTCCTGAATAAATTCAAGAAATGTCTGCTAAAAGAAAGAACATTTTAATCAGTAGTGACTAACAAAAAAACTGAACAGAATAGATGTTATTTATTATATAATCGGCATTCAGTTATTAGCAGTAAACTTTATCTTACGGAATGTTGCGATCGCCAACAATAAAAATGAATATAGATTGTCAAGATTAGCTGATATTTTTGCTTTTAATGTAACTTTTAATTCTTGCTCAATCTCTCAATACTAATTCATTTTTCAAATAGAATAAATAAATAAATTAGAGCTTGCTAATTAACTTGCAAAGCTTTTATACCAAGCGTGAAAAAAGAATGTTACGAATAATAAGTGCGATAAAAAGATTTTGCAGGAAATGTCCCTTTGACGAAAAAGAGAATTTACGACCTAAAAACTGGTATTTAAGCAATTAATTCTGACTCCTGACTCCTGACTCCTGACTCCTGACTCCTAAGAAATACCCTAACTATTTGTAGCAAACATTTATCAAATTGGTATTATATGTAAATATTTGAGCATTTTTAGAGTTAAAAAATATCTAAGGTTTTTGATATAGGGAGCTAAAAAAATCAGGGTTTTGAGTAGATAAGGATAGAAAAATAAAGGGATACTTCTTCCTGCTAACTCCTCTAAATTATGAATTATGAATTCTACCCTCAACCATAAGACTTTTTCAGTAAACCCTAAATTAGCTGACGGTTGAATGCTTGCTTTATATGTATCCTCAAACAGATAATTATTTAAATAAAAGCGGAGGTATTAAAATGAATTGGGAATCAGAATTTACTTCTCAGTGGCAAACTTTTATGGATATTTTGGAAACTAATATTCGTCGCCAAGTTAAAAGTAATGGTAGTTTAAATTCTGCTTTTGTTAATACTGTGATTAAAAATGAAGTAGAAAAATGGTCAAACAGTAATCACTTTAATGGTGCTTGGTTACGAAAATTAAACCGCGAAAAGCCTTCTCTTTATGAGCAGTTTCGCACTACCTTAGATACATTACACTCAAGCAGTTGTATATCTTTTAATAACCCTTCAATTGTCTTATCTGTTATGGGAGGAATAGGGATATGTGTAATTCTAATAATTTTTGGGTTTCTCCACTTGCTAGTACAATTAGGATTCATTTCGTTACTGTTGAAACAAGAAGTTTTAACCACTGCTTTAGCTTCTATAATTATCTTGCCTATTCTCAAGAATATAGAAACTAAAGAAAGAGAAAATCAGCTTAATCAATTAATTGATAATCTTCAACAAGATTTGAATTTTACTGGTGAAAAATTAAGAGAAATTGCGGCTAAAGCTGAAGAAAAGTTGTATAGCAGATGACCGAGCTTGACTATAATCAGAATCAGTCATGAGAGATTGATTTGGTAATTTAATTTTTTGGTCGTCTTATACCAAATTGATAAATGTTTGCTACAAATAGCTAGGGTATTTCTTAGGAGTCAGGAGTCAGGTGTCAGGAGTCGTATGGGAATGGCTTTCATACCATTTTTTAGGGCGTAAATTATCTTTTTCTCTTGGTGCGCTACCAGGTGCGACTGGCGTCGTCGCGGGGTCGCACCGCTTTGTCAAAGGGACATCTCCTGTAAAGTTTTTTTTATCCCTTTACCTCGTAACATTCTTTTTTAAAATTGGTCTTAAGCACAGATATTATTTACAGATTTAGATGGATTTTTTGGTAGTCCTGTAGATTTAGCTATCTTCATAAAAAAGAAGCTCCTTTCACCTTAAGCATTTAGCTCTTAGCAGTCAGCACTTCCCTGCGGGATGCACTCGCATTCAGCGAATAATGAATAATTCTTTATAAGCTTAAAAGTTGCGTAATTTGATAGTAAGTTTTAACTCTATCCAAATTTATATCCGGTAGCATCGGTATAATTAGATAGTTAATGTAGGAGTCAGGAGTCAGGAGTCAGGAGTCAGGAGTCAGGAGTCAGGAGTCAGGAGGGAAGAGAATGCGCGAAAGATTTGTACATTTGCGCGCTCGGATGAAAAATTTTTTATACCGAACCCGAGCGGATTTGATATTACTTCCTCTAATCATCAATAGCTGATAGCTAATAGCTGACCACTGTTAGCTCCGCATTCCGCAGGAAATGCTTACCTTTCACTGATAAGGAGCTTAACTGCAAAAATCACTACTTGTACACCACTAGGGATTTTTCAAAGGTTTTCTAGAAAGATAAATATACATACAACAGATTCCAGTTATATGAAGTACAGATATTAACAATTAAACGTTCCCAGTGCGGGTATCTTGTCCGCGACGGGTGTACTTCACCAAGGTGGAATCCGCTGTATATCTATTTTTGACAAAAATAGCCCAGAATATCATTTGTTATTGAAAAATAATATAACACTATTTCAAAGTTATGTCTATCTAAATTTTCGAGGATTGAAATAACAGTAAAAGTATCCTGTTGAAGGCTTAATCTATAGAGTAATATTCCCAGAGGAATATTAGAGCGATCGCCTGTTTTTGTATAAGCATTTCCTAGGTCATGCTGCGCAAACAGCGGTCAGCTATTAACTATTAATTCATTGCTTTTATAGCAGGAATTAGTATTGAGGGATTTAAAGAGAATTCAAAGTATTGGAAAAAAACTCACCTTGACCTTAGCAATGTATATTCATTATTGATGAAACAGCTAAAAACTGACTGTGAGCTAGCTTAATGCTTATGTTTTTGCGGGAAAGGAATAATCAAGTTGATACCCATTAAACTCTAAAAAAATTCCCTCACTTCCAAAACATTTTGCCAAATATAGCAATATGATTTTAGTTGTCAGATATTGGAGACTTTTGTTCTAGGGAATAGGGAATAGGGAATAGGGAATAGGGAATAGGGAATAGGGAAGAAACGAATACATAAGAATCAGAAAACTGCTATATTCTATGCTTTAAAGGAAACCTCAATTCTCACATCTAATTCCTGATTGTTATATTCGGAAGTGAAAAATCACAACAAGACAAAACTGTTAAATCAAGATCGTCGGCAAGAAAAGCAGCAATACTTTGTCTAACTGCGGAGTTACTATTACTACAAACATTCCCTTTCAAATACACAATTAAATCTTTGACATACTCACAATATTTTTCCAATTCTCCAACTTCCTGAAAATTTAGAGGTCTAGCAAATAGAAAATTCAGAAAATCAGTAAAAATCCATTTTGGCAAAACAGCTTTACGGTAATTTATTGGTAACTGAAAAGCAAAGCGATAAAGCAGAAATACTAAAATATTTTGCCAGAGATTTTTTGCGGAAAAATTGTTCTGTAAATTAGCAACAAAATCTTGTTCAGAAGCAGTTAAAACTTCATTTTTTATCCCACTATTGAACAGCAGTTTATAAATTTCACCTATTTCAGCTTGATAAAAATATTTCAACTGTTCATTTGATAAACCTAACAATTTTTCAGCGAGTTGACGGCGTAATCTACGAAGATTATTTAAAACCGACTCATCAACAGGAAAGCGATGATATTGTTCCACCAAACTTGACAGTTGAGAAAAGTCTTTTTTGAGCAAAAATCCTAATTTTTGTCTGACAGTTTCTTTCACCTCTGTAGCTAAAAAACTATAAACAGGATTCTCCAATATTTTCTGATAGAACCTTTGATAATCTTGATGATTTTTCCCAGAAGTAAGATTAACTTGAGTTTGTTGGCGGGGATGAATACGAAGTTGAGATAAAGGCTTATCCACAAATCCAATTTTATAATTTCCCATAATCCTGAACCACATATCTATATCTAATACTTGAGTCAAACTAGAATCAAAAAGTCCGATTTTTTCAAAGACAGTTTTAGGAATTAATACTGTCGTTGGTTCCCCAATTTTATTCAGACGATATTTCATTAAATTAGGGTCTAATAATAAATCTTTTCCTGACTGAATAGTTTTCAAATTTGACCAATCCTTGTGTAAATCTTGAGTACCACGATAAGCAGCTACACAAGTAGAATTATTTTCTGCACCAGGTTCTAAAATTACGCGACGGCGAGAAAATACTAAACCTATTTCCGAATCTTCTTCTGCTATTTTGACAAATTCTTCAATACAGCTTTTTTCGAGCAAGTCATCCTGAAATAAGAATTTAATATATTTGCCTCTTGCTTGGGAAATACAGAAGTTTAAATTTCCCACTAAGCCATAATTTTGATGACAAATAATCCGAAATTCTATTTGTGGATTTTCCAATTGTAATGTTTTGGCTATTTCGAGGGTTTTGTCGGTGGAATTATCATCAGAAATTATGATTTCTAGGTTAGAGTAAGTTTGGGAAAGGGCACTATTAATTGCAGCTCTGATAAAATTTTCTCCGTTGTAAGTAGGGATGCAAATACTAACAAGTGGAAATTTATTACTTGGAGAAGACTGAGATAATTTTGTGGCTGGAATATTAGTAAAATTTTCCGTGACTTGAGCAATATATTCGAGGCGAGTCTTGATTTTTTTACCCATAATTTCAGGGCTAAGTAATGACTTAATATCTTCAGCAGCTTTTAATCCAATTTTTTTGGCTTGGTCAGAATTATTAAACACATATTTCATCAAATTGGCGCAATGTTCAATGTTAGGATTTGCCCAAATATCCCCTTGTTTATATGGTCCGTAATTATCAGCGATCGCTACTTTTTCATATTCGACTAAAAAGCTATTTCCTACATTCATAAATTCAGTATTTGATGAATAGCCTGTGGCAATAACTGGTTTGCCATAAAACATTGCTTCTGCCATTGTTAAACCAAAGCCTTCGGCGCGATGTAGAGATACATAACAATTGCAATGGTAAAGCAAGGCATTGATTTTTTCTTTGGATAAATATCCATCTATATGTTTAATATTTGGGGAGTCTCCGATACTATTTATTAGCCGTGATTTATCTCTAGGAAATTTTTGAGAATTGGAAGATTTTATCAGGAGTAAAACATCTGGGTTTGAGTTTCCGAATGCTTTTTTAAATGCGGCGATGGTGGCGAGTGGATTTTTTCGTTCGAGGCGACTAAAAAAGTCAAAGATAAATAGAAAGATAAATTTTTCTGTTGGTAAACCTAGTTCTTTTCTACTAATTTTCGGAATAGGCAGAGAAATACTTGGCATCATTTTTATTACAGGAATAGATGACACCATTGAGATAGATTCGGCACAATAATTACTGTAAGTCCAAATCTCGTGAAATGGCGTAAATGCTGTTATCCATTCTGGAGGAAATTTCGGAAGTTCCCATGCCCAAAAACCGATGTTATATTTGTTGGTGAAATATTGTTTGAGAGTTGGTTTTTTGAGAAAGGTTTTGACTTCGTTGGCGTTGACTTGAAATAGGTTGATTGGATGTGGATTTTCTTGGGTAAATTTTTGGTAGGTTTGGTCGGAGTTTCTATGGGGAGTGCTGATAATGTTGTTGATAACAAAGGGAATGTTTGTGGTTTCTACTGCCCGAAGTGTTGCTCTTACTCCTTCTCCTATTCCTAATTCTCCTTTGACAAAACCTGCAATATTAATTCCCAATTTTTGAGGAGTTGTTGGAGTTGATAAAAGTTCGTTTATCTCTGTAAGTTTTTCTGGTTTTGGGGACATTTCTTCTTTCCTTCTCACTGCTGCTTTTTCCTGGTATAAAATTTTAGTTTTATCTGAGAGTAGTTCAGATTTTAGGGTAGATGTTGGGAGATTAAGAGAATTTAGTTCTTGATTTATTCCTCCTCCTTCTTGTTGCTGAAAAAATTCAGTTTTGTCTGAGAGTTGTTGAGATTTTGGAGTAGATGTTGTGAGATTGAAAGAATTTAGTCCTTGATTTATCTCTTCTCCTTTTCTCTGGTGTAAAAATTCAGTTTTGTCTGAGAGTTGTTGAGATGTTTGAGTAGATGTTGGGAGATTGATAGAAATTTCTTTTTTGCTTCTCACTCCTCCTTTTCCCTGGTGTAAAAATTCAGTTTTGTCTGAGAGTTGTTGAGATGTTTGAGTAGATGTTGGGAGATTGAGAGAATTTACTTGTTCCTTCTCGTCTCCTGGTTCTTGTTGCTGTAAAAATTGAGTTTTGTCTGAGAGTTGTTGAGATTTTGGGGTAGATGTTGGGATGTTGAGAGAATTTACTTCTTGATTTATCCCTTCTACTTCTTGCTGCTGAAAAAATTCAGTTTCATCCGAAAGTTCTTGAGATATTTGGGTAGATGTTGAGAGATTGATAGAAATTTCTTTTTTGCTTCTCACTCCTGGTTCTTGCTGCTGAAAAAATTCAGTTTCATCCGAAAGTTCTTGAGATTTTTGAGTAGATTTTGGGATGTTGAGGAAATTTACTTCTTGATTTACCCCTTCTACTTCTTGCTGCTGAAAAAATTCAGTTTCATCTGAAAGTTCTTGAGATTTTGGGGTAGATGTTGAGAGGTTGATAGAAATTTCTTTTTTGCTTCTCACTAGTTGTTGAGATTTTGGGGTAGATGTTGGGATGTTGAGAGAATTTACTTCTTGATTTATCCCTTCTACTTCTTGCTGCTGAAAAAATTCAGTTTCATCTGAAAGTTCTTGAGATTTTTGAGTAGATTTTGGGAGATTGAGAGAAATTTCTTCTTTCCTTTTCCCTCCTAGTTCTTGTTGCTGTAAAAATTCAGTTTTGTCTGAGATTTGTTGAGATTTTGGAGTAGATGTTGGGAGATTGAAAGAATTTACTCCTTGATTTATACCTCCTCCTTTTCCCTGGTGCAAAAATTGAGTTTCATCTGAAAGTTCTTGAGATTTTGGGGTAGATGTTGGGATGTTGAAAGAATTTACTTCTTCCTTCTTACCTCCTCCTTCTTCCTTGCCTAAAATTCTCTCGAATGTTTTGAGATAATCCCGATTTTGTCTAAGAATTTTTCGGAGATTTTCCGCATCATATTTTAAGAGTGCTTCACAAAAAGCTGGAGAGATTTTTTTCTCCGTTAATAAATGGAGTGATGAGTAGTTAGTATAAAAATTGAGGTGAAATTTCTGAGCAATAATTTGGAGAGATTTAACTGTATATATAGATATGTGTTGACCTTCATCGGTAGCGTAGTACCACCACTGATTAGGTTTAGGATTATTTGGCGGTAATATTTCTGTGCTGAAGAGAATATTTTGGGAGTAATTTAAAATTTCTCGAATATCAGAAATAGGATTAACTAAATGTTCTAGTAACTCAAAAGCAGTAACTAACTCATATTTTTGATTTGGAGTAGCTTTAAAGTTTTGGGCAAAGAGATTTTCACAGTATTTGTCTTGCCAATCAAACTTGTATTTAATATCCCGCATCAACCTAACAAATAAACCATATCCCCCACCGAAGTCGAGGAATTTTTCCTCTGAGTCAAACAGTCGATCGATAATATTCTTTGTAACTTGAGATAACATCAAATTTCTAAAGATTAAACCCTCATCACTAGAGGCGATCGCTTGAGAATAAGCTTCACTTAACCAGTAAGGATATTCTGTTTGGATAAAGTTGCAGTTTTGACATTGAAAGTAGTCGATTTTATATTTTTTGTTGAGGATATGAGCTTCAGAAAATTTTAAAGAAATAGATTCACATATTTTGCATTTCATCATCTTTTTGTATCTAGGTTTATTCATTGTCTTAATATTTATATTGGTTAAGTCTAACAGATTTGACTATCTATCTATATATAAGCGATCGCTTATCTATCTGTCTCAGTAAAAGAGGAGTTATATAGAAGAAGTTCTCATCATTTTACTTGGATGGGGGTTAGCTAATACCGTTTCACGGAAGTTATAAGTCAAAATCAAAAGCGAGGTTGATTTTCTCTAGATTACTTTCAGAGGGTAATGGATTTTTTTATCTTGGTGAGAGTTATGGTTTAAATATATATGTCATCTGACTCTTGACTGTAGAAAAAATCAAAATATCGCCAAATTTTCCCATATAATGCTCTACATATATAGATGTATAGAGAGTGCTGATAATTTGTGATTAATTTTCTTCGATAGAGCTGAATATATCTCATTCCCATTCAAATTTTTCTGCTTAAAAGCTGAGTTATCTCAGAATTTAAATGGCTGTGAGTTATTGGTTTTCTCTAGATTACTTTCTGGGGGTAATTGATTTTTTTACCTTGGTGAGAGTCATGGATTAAATGTATATATCTGACTGGTACTCTCCTAAAAATATCTGTTACTATCCCTGTTTTTGACTTGAGAAAAATTTTGCAAAATTCCAAAATATACTGCTCTACATATATATGTATAGAGAGTGCTGATAATTTGTGATTAATTTTCTTCGATAGAGCTGAATATATCTCATTCCCACTCAATTTTTTTCTGCTTAAAAGTTGAGTTATCTCAGAATTTGAATGACTGTGAGTTGTTGATTTTCTCTCGATTACTTTCTGAGGGTAATTGATTTTTTTACCTCTCGGTAAGAGTTAGGGTTTAAATATATACCTCACCTGACTCTTGACTGTAGAAAGAATCAAAATATCGCCAAATTTTCCAATATATATAGAGAGTACTTAGATTTGGTAGTTAATTTTCTTTAGTGGAGTTGAAAATATCTCATTCCTATTCAAATTTTTCTGCTTAAAAGTTGAGTTATCTCAGAATTTGAATGACTGTGAGTTGTTGATTTTCTCTCGATTACTTTCTGAGGGTAATTGATTTTTTTACCTCTCGGTAAGAGTTAGGGTTTAAATATATACCTCACCTGACTCTTGACTGTAGAAAGAATCAAAATATCGCCAAATTTTCCAATATATATAGAGAGTACTTAGATTTGGTAGTTAATTTTCTTTAGTGGAGTTGAAAATATCTCATTCCTATTCAAATTTTTCTGCTTAAAAGTTGAGTTATCTCAGAATTTGAATGACTGTGA
The DNA here is from genome assembly GCF_010672695.1 of Okeania sp. SIO1H4. Taxonomy (NCBI): domain Bacteria; kingdom Bacillati; phylum Cyanobacteriota; class Cyanophyceae; order Oscillatoriales; family Microcoleaceae; genus Okeania; species Okeania sp. SIO1H4. The sequence continues at coordinate 249,192 of NZ_JAAHGB010000007.1, read as the reverse complement.
GTTGTTGATTTT